>JBBWZE010000316.1:0-8929 GCA_039648845.1 Actinomycetota bacterium
ATGGCTTTATCTCCCCCGCGGACGAGGGTAAGGACCTTTTTGTTCACCACAGCTCGATCGTTGGTGACGGCTTCAAGTCGCTCCCCGAGGGAGCGAAGGTCGAGTTCGAAGCAGCCGAGGGCGCAAAAGGCCCCGAGGCGAAGAACGTCGTTCTTCAGTCCTAATCGGTGAGACATGTGCGCGCCCTTCGGGGCGCGCACATTCACCGTCAAAGATCCGGCCGCTACGGGCCATGATGATCTTCGACGGTTTCTCGTTTCGATCCGTTACCGCAGGAGCCGACGCCGGCTGAGCCGGCATCGGCCGCGAGCTGCGAAGTGCGCCGGCCAAGCCGCCGACATATGATGGTGCCGATTAGTCCTTCGGCGCCAACCGTCCAAGGAGCAGAGATGCGCCAAGCGTTCATTCCAATCGAAATGGGCTTTGCGACCTATTTGGAAGGTATGACGCGTGGCGCAGAAAGAGCTGAACCTTGGAATCCTGGCGCATGTAGACGCCGGTAAGACAACTCTCACCGAACGGCTGCTGTTCGAGGCCGGTGTTATCGACGAGCTCGGCAGCGTCGATGCCGGCACCACGCAGACCGACTCGCTGACGCTGGAGCGGCAGCGCGGCATCACGATCAGGTCGGCCGTTGCGTCGTTTTCGCTGAGCGACGTGCATGTCAACTTGATCGACACGCCTGGCCATCCCGACTTCATTGCGGAGGTCGAACGTGTGCTGAGCGTGCTCGACGGCGCAGTCCTCTTGATCTCAGCCGTCGAGGGCGTGCAGCCGCAGACGCGCATCCTGATGCGTGCCCTGAAGCGGCTGCGCATACCGACGCTCGTGTTCGTGAACAAGGTCGACCGCCCCGGCGCCGGCGATGAGCGTGTGCTGCAGGCGATCTCGGAGCGCCTGACGACGGCAGTCGTACCGATGGGAACCGCGCACGCGCTCGGAACGCGTGCCGCGTACATCATCCCCTCGAGCGTGGAGGACACGGCTTTTCGGGCTCGGTTAGCCGAGGTGCTCGCGGAACGCGACGATGGGATCATGGCTGCGTACGTCGAGGACGAATCTGATTTGCCATCCCACCTGCTTCGCGACGCACTCGTCGTCCAGACGGAGCAGGCGCTCGTGCACCCTCTCTTCTTCGGCTCTGCGGTCACCGGTGCGGGCGTGGAGTCATTGATGACCGGGATCGGTGAGCTCCTGCCGGCATCCGCCGGCGATCGCGATGGCCCGGTATCGGGGACGGTCTTCAAGATCGAACGGGGAGCGCACGGCGAGAAGATCGCGTACCTCCGGATGTTCGCGGGGACGATTCGCACGCGCGATCTGCTGCGCTTCGGGCGAGGTCTCGAAGACAAGGTCACCGCGATCACCGTCTTCGAGCGCGGGGCCGCTATACGACGTCCAGCGGTTTCCGCTGGCGCTGTCGGAAAGCTCTGGGGTCTCTCCGAGATCCAGGTCGGTGACCGCGTCGGCGAGGCCGGAACGGACGCATCAGACCATCGCTTCGCGCCGCCGACCTTGGAGGCGGTCGTCGTCGCCGGCAAACGTGACGACCGCGCACGGCTCCGCATCGCGCTCGCGCAGCTCGCCGAGCAGGACCCGCTGATCGACGTCCGGCAGAACGACACCCACCAGGAGCTCTCGGTCTCGCTCTATGGCGAAGTGCAGAAGGAAGTCATCCAGGCCACGCTGGCAAACGAGTTCGGCCTCGAAGTCATATTCCGCGAAACGACGCCGATCTACATCGAGCGGCCCATTGGCACCGGCGAGGCGATCGAGATCCTTCACGCGGAATCGAATCCGTTTTTCGCCACGATCGGTCTGCGCATTGATCCTGCGCCCAATGGCTCGGGGATCGACTTCCGACTGCAGGTCGATCCCCGCACAGTCCCGCTGTATCTCTACAAGACGACCGGAAGATTCTCGGAGCGCATGGATCAATACGTTCGCGAGACGTTGCGGGAGGGTCTCTTCGGCTGGCAGGTCACGGACTGCGTCGTGACGATGACCAAGTGCATCTACAGCGTCCCTGATGGTCCTCCATCAAGACGGGGACCGCTCAGTACGGCCGCCGACTTCCGAAAACTCACGCCGCTTGTCCTCATCCAAGCACTCGAGCGGGCCAAGACCGTGGTCTGCGAGCCAATCGTCCGGGCAACCGTAGAGATCCCGACGGGAGCAATCGGGGCAGTCATGGCCGCATTGGCGCGGCTCGAGGCTTCCGTCGAGACGCCGTTGCTGTGGGGGACGCTCGCGGTGATCGAGACCGTGCTGCCCGCGATGCGTGCACAGGACCTCCAGCGCCAGTTGCCGGAGCTGACCGGCGGCGAGGGCGTGCTCGACTCGACCTTCGCCGGTTACCAGCCGGTAAGCAGCGATCAGCCGACACGCCGCGCGGACTACCGCCAATCCGTCCAACACTGACGAGTAGTGACTTGCATGCATGGGCAGAGGCGCCGCCGATGCCGGCACGACTACGGGGATCATCGTTTTCACCGGACTCCGCGACCCTGGCATGGTGCGAGCAGGGCGTCCGGAAAGTGGAGCGGAGTGCCGGACTCAAGCTAACGGGAAGCGCGAACTGGAGCAGCCCCCACTCGAAGTTAGCCGCCAGCCGTGACGCGGAGCGGCCCCTCGCGAAGCGACGCTGGCCGAAAGGAAGTTGCCCGGCACGAGGAGGGAGAAATGGTGAGGCTGTCATTTTCGAGAAGAGTCGCCTGGCTACTGGCCCTGGTGGCGGTAAGCGTCGGTACGACGGTGGTCGCGTCGGGCGCCGCAGCGGGAGCGAAACGGGCTCAGGCCAACATTCAGGTGTGCGCGCTTCTGCCGGACACGACCACGTCCGTGCGATATGTGCTCTTCGACGCGCCCGGCCTGTCGAAGGCGTTCAAAGCCGCCGGCCTGAAATTCAGCGTGCTCAACGCCCACGGCAGCACGAGCAGCCAGATCTCCCAGGCCCAGCAGTGCATCACGAACGGCGCGAAGGTGATCCTCGTCGATTCACTCAACTCCGGGACCGGGGCGACGATCGAGGCGGACGCGGCCGCTGCGGGCGTGAAGACGATCGACTACGACCGACTCACCCTCAAAGGCAAGGCGTCGTACTACGTCTCGTTCAACAACGTGAAGGTCGGCAAGCTGATGGGCAACGGTCTCGTCGCCGCACTGAAGGCGAAGGGGAGGTACTCGAAGCACCCGGTCGTGGCCGAGCTCAACGGCGCTCCCACGGACAACAACGCGACGCTGTTCGCGCAGGGCTACAACTCGGTGCTCAACCCGTTGTACAAGAACGGGACGTTCGTCAAGGGACCGAACAAGTCGGTTACCGACTGGAACAATCAGGTCGCCTTGACCGACTTCCAGGGCATGCTCGCCCAGAGGAACAACAAGATCAACGCCGTGCTTGCGGCGAACGACGGACTCGCAGGCGCGGTTGTGTCCGCGTTGAAGAGCGCGAAACTCAAGGCGATTCCGCTCACCGGGCAGGACGCGACGCCGGCCGGTGTCCAGTACATCCTGGCGGGCTGGCAGAGCGGCACCGTTTACAAGCCCGTCCCGACTGAGGCTGCCGCCGCTGCGAAGGTCGCGATCGACATGATCAAGGGCAAGAAGGTCACGACGAACGGCACGACCTCAAACGGTGAGCGCAGGGTGCCGTCGGTCCTCTTGACGCCGATCTGGATCACGAAGAAGAATTACACCCTCCTCTTCACGCAGGGGTTTCTGAAGAGGAGCCAGGTCTGCGTCGGCGCATACGCCAAGTTCTGCAAGGCGACCTAGACCGAGAGCGAGACCGAGACCGCGGGGGCGCGGGACCGCCGACGCCCGCGCCTCACTTCCTGTGAACGGGATACCCACACTCGAGCTCCGCGGCGTCTTCAAGTCCTTCGGCTCCGTACGGGCACTCGTCGACTGCGGCTTCGAAGTGCAGGACGGCGAGGTCATGGCACTCGTCGGGGACAACGGCGCCGGCAAGTCGACGTTGATCAAGTGCGCTGCGGGCATCCAATCCATCGACGCGGGCGAGATCTATTTCGACGGCTCGCTCGTCCATCTGCGGGGCCCGAACGATGCCGCGCGACTCGGCGTCGAGGTCGTGTACCAGGATTTGGCGCTGGCCGACAACCTCGACGTCGTCCAGAACATGTATCTCGGCCGAGAGCTGCACAACCGCATGCAACTGCTCAACGAGTCGCAGATGCGCAAGACGACCGAGCAGGTGATGGCCGACCTCGGCGTCACGACACTTCGCTCGGTCCGGCAGCGTGTCGCCACGCTCTCCGGCGGCCAGCGACAATCCGTCGCCGTCGCACGAGCCGTACTGTGGAACTCCCGCGTCGTCGTCCTTGACGAGCCGACGGCGGCGCTTGGCGTCGTTCAGACCGAGCAGGTTCTCGCCCTCGTCAAACGTCTTGCGGCCCAGGGCCTCGCAGTCGTCCTCGTCTCACACAACCTGAACGACGTCTTCCAGGTGGCGGACCGCATCACTGTGCTCCACCTCGGCCGAAACGCGGGCGTGTTCGAACGAGCGACGACCTCGCAAGAAGAGATCGTGCTGGCAATCACTACCGGCAATCGAGCGCAGCCGACCGGGGGCCCGTGAGCGGGACGGAGACAACCTTGCGAGGTCCCAGCGGCGCACCTCCGACTTGGAGCCCGGCCTCTCTCGCGCACCTCTGGTGGCAGAAGGTCCGCACGGGTGAGATCGGGAGCGCGCCGATCATCCTCGCGATCGTCCTCATCGGCGTCTTCTTCCAGACGAAGAACTCGAACTTCCTCAGCGCGACGAACTTCAACAATCTCCTCGTCCAGATGGCAGGAGTGACGGTGATCGCGTTCGGCGTCGCCTTCGTGCTCCTGATCGGCGAGATCGACCTGTCGGTCGGCTTTATCTCCGGCATCGCCGGCGTCGCTGTCGCGGAGTTCCAGCTTCCGGGCAGTTCACACGACTACCCCGGCCTCGTGGCGATCCTATTCGCCGTGTTGGTCGGCGCCGTGATCGGCGTTTTCCAGGGATCCTTCGTCGCGTTTCTCGGCGTTCCGTCCTTCGTCGTCACGCTCGCCGGCAACCTTGCCTGGCAGGGAGTGATCCTCAGGTCGCTCCCCCAGGGTGTCATCGTCATCCAAGACTCCACTATCAACGACATCGCCAACTACTTCTTCTCGCCCACCGTGGGCTGGATCGTCGCTGCCGCGATCGCGGGCAGCTATGCGCTCATCACTCTCAACGACATCCGCGTGCAGCGTCGTTCCCGGCTTCCGGTTGACGATCTCCCAGGTCGGCTCGCAAGGATCGCCGTCGTAGCAGCTCTCTCGGCCGGGGTCGCCTACTGGGCGGGAACCGATCCCCGACGCGGCCTGCCGTTCGCAGCGCTCCTCATCGTCGCTCTGCTCGCGTTGTTGTCCGTACTCGCTGCACGCACGACATTTGGCCGTCACGTCTACGCTGTCGGGGGCAACGCCGAAGCCGCTCACCGCGCGGGCATCAACGTGACCCGCATCCGCCTCCTCGTGTTCACCATCTCCGGCGCGATGTCCGCCCTAGGTGGCGTCATCTTCGCCTCCCAACTCCGCTCCGTTGACCTGAGCGCCGGAGGCGGCACGATCCTCCTCGATTCGATCGCAGCGGCCGTGATCGGAGGCGTCAGCCTCTTCGGCGGCCGTGGCCGCGTCGGAGGCGTCGTGTTCGGGGCGCTTGTCATCGCGATCATCGCGAACGGCACGGACCTCGTCGGCTACAGCGCCTCGGCGCAGTACATCATCACGGCTGCGATCCTGCTCGCCGCGGTGACATTGGACACGCTCGCGCGCCGCAGGCTCGCCGACTCAGGTCTTTGACAACGGCCATCGGCCGTCACCAGGTCCCGCGCAGTCGTGCGGCAGAAGGTCACGCCTCTTCCACGATTTGTCACGATTCATCAGTCGTCTCGTGGCGGGACTGGTCGGCCGAATCGCCGCCGATGCCTGCTTCGCCGGCGTCGGCAGTACGGCGTGGGATGTTCCACGGGCTTAGACGAACTGCCGCGTGCGGCGGGAACAAATGATGATTCCTCAGAGAAGTTCTTCTGGGTCGACCTTTTCCGGCGCCCAGACGAGGACGTCTTGGCGCTCCGCGAAGTGGTAGAGCGGCTTGCCTTCGAGGGGGAGCGGTGAGATGTTGGTCTGCTCGAGGGTCGCGTCCGCTTGCTGAAGTGGCCAGGGCGGGTGGTGGATATCGGCGCGTAGTCGCCCGTTCCCTCCGAAGAGGCAGTAGCGCTCGGTGAGGAAGTGTTCGAGCGTTCCGGATGGGGCGGGCGCCTGATCTCCTCTGCCGCGATACCGAGCGTTGAAGCGGGCGTCTTCGCCGATGCGTCGACCGTCGAAGTTGTCGCCGTCCGCGCGGATCTGTGCGAAACGGTACGGCAGCCGATAGGTACGGCGCGCTGTTTCCACAGCGGCACGGCTGGAAGCATCGAGACTAAAGAACCAGATACCGGGACGATCACCCGCGCGCACGTAGGTGCGGCAATTGAGCTCGTAGAAGCTCGAAAGCAGCGGCAGAGGCGGCAGACCGCGTGCTCGCAGGCTCTCCACTCGGAACGGTGTAAGCGCGATCCACGCAGAACCGTCCCACTCCTCGAGGATCAACGGTTGCGGGACGTGGGGACGGAGTGCCTCGTGCGACACGCGCCAATGCGCGAAAAGCAGTCTCGTCCAGGTCTGCCCCATCACCCATGGCCGGGTGGGTAGCGGCCAGGGGCGATGATCCTGTTCCCGCAGCGTCTGCGCCTGTCTTGTTGCATCGTCGAAGCGACCCAAGGTCGGCAAAGCCCTCGTCTTCTTCCGGACGGTCGAGGCCTCAAACGCTCGGCGTTCCGAGACCGGACCCTTCGGCGACGGTGCGGAGCCACGAATCTCGGGAGAAGACCGGGCCGCGGCCCAGTCCTCGTCTCCCCCGAGAAATCCGCTTAGCTATTTGCTGGCTCGTTACGTTAGCGAGGATCGAGATGCATAGCTGCCCGCGCAGCAGCTCCGAGCTTCGCAACAACGATGTACCGCTCGTTGCTAGCCACGATTGCTTCGACGTCGTCGATCTCGTGACCGGATCTGATGGCAAAGTGCGTCGGGACTCGACGGAGCGACTCATACTCTCCCTGCGTCATTCGAATCCGCTCGATGCAATCAGTGTGGGCGCACTCGCAGAGGATGTCGAACATTTTCGTGGGGTCGAATTCCTCGCCGTAGTCTTCGGTGCTCTCTTCTATCCGCTCATTCACTTCGCGGAAGAGACTCTGATTCTTCCCAGCTCTAGCTCTGCGAACGTCGATTTCTGACATGGCGACCGGCTCTCCTTCCGTAGTAGTGGAGCGTTCACCGAAGGAGGACCTCGCGCACACCGCCAAAGGCGGGGTTCCGGGCGAGAAGAGGGGCACTCAAGGAGCCGCCTCGGCCGCTCCAGAGTAGCCCACTTTTGCCTGACTGCGCTTTCTAATGCGTGAGCGCTGCGCGAGTTCCCCTATCCAGGAAGTGCGAGTAGCGCACAGAGGCGGGGCTCTCACCGAACGTGATCGCTGGGGAGCGCACTGGATTCCAGATGGCCCGAGCAGAAGGCCCCGGGTCTAGATCTCGCTGCTTCGATGCAGCGAGAGGGCGCGGTCCTCGTGCCGGCGAGAACTAGCCGAGTTTCCGGACAGGTTCGCACAGGAGAACGGACTCGACGGCGCTGACGCGCTGGCTGTCTCTCCCGCGCATGTGTCCTGCTTGTGGCCGCGAGAGATCCCGAGCTTCGCTCCGATCCGTCGAGGAATCGTTGGTCGACATCGGGGCATTCGGTAAGAGTCGAGACGCCTCCGAGTAGCGTTCAGATGAAACGAGAGACAGGTAACTGATGCCCGACAGGAGCGCGAAGCCGACTGCTCGGGGTGGCTCATGAGGTGGCTAGTCCCGGGCGGTGCCTTTCCGCACGAAAGTTTTTTCCTGGGGTCGGAGGTGAATCAACTGCGGCATGCAGTCGAGAGAGGAACGGATCGCCCGCAACGACTCGATGTTCAGGGACGCGAACGAGAAGATTGCGACGGCGGCGGATAAGTATGAGCTTGTGGAAAAGGTGCCTTTCATCTGCGAGTGCGCGACGGAGTCCTGCACAGAGATAGTCCGGCTCTCGCTGGCCGACTACGAGGAAGTCCGGTCGGCTCCAACGCGCTTTTTTGTCGCGCCTGGCCATCAGACCTGCGAAGGAGTCGTCAGCCTTCTCGAAGATCGCGAGGGCTATATCGTGCTTGAAAAGGAGGGTCGCGCCGGAGAGGTAGCGACCGAGCTTGACCCACGTTCGGATTCCTGATGTAAGTCCAATCCGAGACCAGGGGAGGTTCCCAGCGTGGAAGAGCGGGAACGCCGGATCGGCATGAACGAGGCGCTGTTCCGTGAAGTGAACGAGCGGCTTGAGGAACTGGCCCAAACCTTCGCGCATCCTGAAACGCTTGACTTGATCTGCGAGTGCGGCAACGCGAGTTGCTCGAGCCGGATCGAAATGGACCGCGAGGAGTATGAGCACGTCCGCTCCGATTCGGCCACGTTCGCCGTCGTCCAAGGACACCACATCCCAGATGTCGAGGAGATCGTCGAGCGAAGAAAAAGGTATGACGTCGTGCGCAAGATTGCCGGTGAAGCCGAAGAACTCGCAGAGAAAACGGACCCGCGCACATAAGGGACATCGCCACGGACTGGCCGTCACGAGTAGTCAAAACGGTGGCCGGGGTCTATTCCTAGAAGGCCGGGCTCAGCCACGTCCAGCAGAGCGGTGACCCGCCAGGACGGTTCGACGGCCCGACATGCGCGGCGCCTCAGAAAAGTGGTTTCCTGCGGCGCCGCGCGTTCGTCTAACGGCGGGTCAGGCCGTTGGTACCGCTGCGGCCTCGTGGCGGAGTGCTTCGTCGAGCTGTGACTCTTCAAC
>JBBWZE010000328.1:0-5774 GCA_039648845.1 Actinomycetota bacterium
TTCGACCCGATGTCCCCGGTCCCGTAGGGCGTCGCTGCGGGCTCGGTGAGCTGCACGAACGAGATCTGGCCGATCTTCATCTCCGGGTAGATCGTCACGGGGAGGTTTGCGACGTTCGAGAGCTCGAGCGTCACGTGACCGTCCCAGCCAGGGTCGATGAAGCCCGCCGTGGAGTGAATCAGCAAGCCCAGCCGGCCGAGCGAGCTCTTCCCCTCGAGCCGCGCGACGAGATCGTCGGGGAGGCGAATGCGCTCGAGGGTCGAGCCGAGGACGAACTCGCCGGGATGAAGGACGAAGGGCGTGCCGTCGTCCACCTCAACGAGCTCCGTCAGGTCCTCTTGCTCCTTGCGGACGTCGATATAGGGATAGCGGTTGTTGTGGAAAACCCGGAAGAAGCGGTCGACCCGGACGTCCACGCTCGAAGGTTGGAGCAGCGACTCGTCATAAGGATCGATCTGGATCCGGCCTTCCTCCAGGTACCGGGCGATCGTGCGGTCTGAAAGGACCATCGGGGCGATTCTACGGCCGGCCAGGCTCTCGCCCAGGCTCTGTTAGTTTTCCACACCTTGCCTACGAGGTACGTCCTCCAGCCTGTCGATCCGAACTCCCGTTCCAAGCTGCGGCGTGCCGAAGCGAGACGGCGACGGCACAAGCAGCGGCTGGTCGCCGCGCTCGTGCTGCTCGCACTCGTCGCGGCAGGAGTAGTCGGAGCGGCCCTCGCGACGCACGTCAACGGACACAAGACGGTGCGCGCAGCCGTCCATCAGCAGCAGGCCCCCAGACCGCAGATCCTGCAGCCGCGGCCGCTGCCCGCCGAGGTGCGCGGCGTCCACGTGACGATGGCGCTGGCCGGACTACCGGGGAAGCTCGAGGAGTACGTCGCGATGAAGTCGGCAGGCCTCAACACGATCGAGCTCGACGTCAAGGACGAGAACGGCGAGATCGGCTTTCCGGTCGACGTCCCGCTAGCCAGGAAGATCGGCTCTGCAAAGCGCTACTACGCCGCTCAGCGAACGGTGGCAAAGATCCACGCGGCAGGCTTGTATCTCGTCGGCCGGGTCGTCACATTCGAGGATCCTGCGCTCGCAGCCGGCGCCCCCCAGCTCGCGGTCCGCCGGGCCGACGGGTCACGCTGGCTCAACAGCGCGGGACTCGGGTGGACGAACCCCTACGACCGGCGCGTCTGGAAGTACAACGTCGATATCGCCGAGCAGGCAGCGAAGCTCGGCTTCGACGAGATCCAGTTCGACTACGTCCGGTTCCCGAGCGACGGCGACCTCTCTCAGATCCGCTATCCGGGCAAGCACGCCCAGCTGATGGGCTGGACGATCCCCATGTTCGCCAAGTACGCGCGCGATCGCCTCAAGCCGCTCGGAGTGCGCATCTCGGTCGACGTCTTCGGGCTGTCCGCGACGAGGAATCTCGGGATCGGCCAGTTCCCGCGACGGATCGCGCGTTACGTGGACGCGATCTATCCCATGGTTTATCCGTCGCATTACGTCTCGGGCGAGTACAACATCATCGATCCGGACTCCCGCCCGGGCACGACTGTGGCCTACTCGCTCCGCGATTTCCGGAACGCGGTCCGCGGCCGGCCGACCAAGCTGATCCCGTGGCTCCAGGACTTCTCCCTGCGCCGGACCTACACGCTTACGGACGTGCAGGACCAGATCCAGGCCGCCCGCCTCGAACACGCCAAGGGCTTCATGCTCTGGAACGCAGCCGGTCTCTACACGGTCAAGGCGCTGTCCACGCCGGCTTTTCGCTAGGCGCGATCCTTCGCTAGACACGCTGTAACTCTCTTATGCAGGTATGCAGGTCGGCCGCCGACTGCGCTATCGTCAGGCTTATGGCGACGACGAAGACGATTGAGCTCAGAACTGCGATTCCAGGCCCCCGCTCGAAGGAGATCCTCGATCGGAAGGACCGCGTGATCGCGGATCCGCTATCCATCTATCTGCCTGTGGCGGTCGAGCGCGGCGAGGGCGCGACGCTGACCGACGTCGACGGGAACACGTTCATCGACTTCACCGGAGGCGTCGGCTGCCTCAACGTCGGCCACGCGCACCCGCGCGTCGTCGATGCAGTGCAGGAACAGGCCGCGAAGTTCTTCCACACGGACTTTACGGTCGTCCCCTACGAGACGTACGTCACGCTCGCAGAGCGTCTCGTGGCGACCGCGCCGATCTCGGGCCCGACGAAGGCCGCGTTTTTCAACGCGGGCACGGAGGCCGTCGAAAATGCGATCAAGTTTGCGCGCGCCTACACGAAGCGGCCCGCGGTGATCGGCTTCGAGGGAGGCTTCCACGGTCGAACGCTGCTCTCCCTGACGCTGACGTCCAAGACGCATCCCTATAAGGCCGGGCTCGGCCCGTTCGCGCCCGAGGTCTACCGGCTGCCGTTCGCGCAGGACTATCGCGGGCCGGGGGCGGCTGAAGCACTGGCGGCGCTCGAGCGCGCGTTCGTCACGACCGTCGCCGCCGAGAACGTTGCTGCAATCGTGATCGAGCCGGTGCAGGGCGAAGGCGGCTTCGTCGTCGCCCCGCCCGAGTTCCTCGAGGGTGTGCGCCGTATCTGCGACGACAACGGCATCGTGCTCGTCATCGACGAGGTGCAGACCGGCTACGGGCGCACGGGGAAGATGTGGGGCATCGAGCACTACGACGTCGAGCCCGACTTGATGACGATCGCGAAGTCGATCGCGGCGGGCCTGCCGCTCTCGGGCGTGATCGGCAAGGCGGAGATCATGGACGCGCCGGGCGACTCGGCGATCGGCGGCACGTACGTCGGCAATCCCGTCGCGCAGGCGGCCGCCCTTGCTGTGCTGGACGTCTTCGAGGACGAGAGCCTCGTCGAGCGGGCAGCTCAGATCGGTGAGACCATTCGCGGCCGGATGGAGGCCTGGAAGCAGCGCTGGGATGCAATCGGCGACGTCCGCGGGCTCGGTGCGATGCTGGCGATCGAGCTGGTCCACGACCGGGGAACCCAGGACCCGGCCCCTGAGATTGCGACCGCGGTCGTCGAGGCCGCGTCGGAGCGAGGGCTCCTCCTGCTCAAGTCAGGGATCTACTCGAACTGCATCCGCGTGCTCGTCCCGCTCGTCATCTCCGAGGGTGAGCTCGACGAGGCGCTCGCCGTCTGGGAAGACGCGCTCGGCTCCATCCTGGCCTAGCGGCCCTGGCACCAACGCCAGGTTCACGTTGGCCGGCCGTCGAGCCGATACCCGAGCAGTGGCCGGGTATCTCATCTCTGTCCTCTCGTTTGCTCTGCCGCTCGCCGTCGGCGCAACCGGGATCGTGAGGCCACGGGTCCTCCTCGCTCTCGGGGGTGTCCTGGCCTGCACGTGGGCCGTGGCCCTGGTCGTCGGGCGAGCCCAGGATGGACAGGGCCGCCAGCTGGTTCCGGTCTGGTTCCTCGCGGGACTCGCCGGCCTTCTCTATGTCCTCTGGTGCGGCGGCTTGTGGCTCGGCACGCGCCTGAGGGCCGCACGCGCGCACTGATCCAAGGCGTACGCCGGGCGACTGGCGGGTAGCTTTCGAGTGTGGTTCTCGGAGAGACGATCGCAGGGCGATACGGGCTCGAGGAGGTCGTCGGCCATGGCGGGATGTCGACCGTCTACAAGGCTCATGACTCGCTGCTCGAGCGCAACGTCGCGCTGAAGGTCCTACACCAGCAGTACAACGAGGATGAGGACTTCGTCGAGCGGTTCAAGCGGGAAGCGCGCTCCGTAGCGCAGCTCCAACATCCGAACATTGTGACGGTGATCGACCGAGGCGAGGAGGACGGCCGGCAGTACATCGTCTTCGAGTACATCGACGGAGAGAACCTCAAGGAGCTCGTCGTCCGCAAGGGCCGCCTGGAGGTACGTGATGCCTTGGAGATCGCGCTCGAGATCGCGCGCGGGCTCGGGTTCGCCCACGACCACGGGCTCGTCCATCGTGACGTGAAGCCGCAGAACGTCCTTCTGAACGGCGACGGTGGCGCCAAGGTGACCGACTTCGGGATCGCGCGCTCCCTCGATGTCGAGCGTGGCGTGACCCAGACCGGGACCGTCCTGGGAACGTCGAACTACATCGCGCCGGAGCAGGCGAGCGGCCAGCCCGTCGACGCGCATACGGACGTCTACTCGCTGGGGATCGTCCTCTACGAGATGGTCACCGGAGACCTGCCGTTCCCCGGGGAGAACTTCGTCGCGGTTGCGATGAAGCACATCCAGGAGCCGTCACCGAGCGTTCTGGACACGCGAGGGGACGTGCCGCTGCGAGTCGCCGAGATGATCGATCGCGCGCTCGAGAAGGATCCCGAGCAGCGGTTCCCGACCATGGAAGCCTTCGCCACCGAGATCGAGGCGAACCTCGCCGAGCTCGACCGCGGCGAGGACGGCGCGGTCACGATGGTGGTGCCGGCCGCGCAACGCCTGAAGCAGCACACGCGGCAGCGGAAGCCTGCCTCACGTCTACCTCTCCTCATCGGACTTCTCGGTGCGCTTGCCATCGCCGCCGTCGTCGTCGGGCTGCTGACGCTCCGTGGCGGCAGCCAGCCCGTTCCCGTCGGCGCGCCGGTGCCGATCGCGGGCATCGGCGCGTACGACCCGTACGGAGACGGCGCCGAGCACGATGCAGAGGCGATCAACGCGACGGACGACAACGTCGGCACCTACTGGACGACCGAGGACTACAACAGCGGGCTAGAAGGGGTGAAGAAAGCGGGCGTTGGAGTGGTGCTCGATGCAAGCGGAGTGGTTCAGCTGTCCCGCATCACCGTCGTCACGGATACGCCGGGATTCGCCGCTGAGATTCGCGCGACGAACATCCAGGGCGGCCCGACGCAAAAGGTCTCGGCCCAGCGTGTCGTCGGCCGGACGACGCGCTTCGCAATCGATCAAACCGCACCGAAGCGCTTCTACGTCATCTGGATCACGAAGCTCGCACCAAATGGCCACTTCGCGCACGTGAACGAAGTGCGCGCATTCGGCAAGGCTCAGTAAACAAGCTTCGAGCGGCGCTCGTGACGCTCCACGGCGAGCTCGATCAGTCGGCGCAACAGCTCCACATAGGGAATCCCGGATGCGGCGAACAACTTCGCGTAGACGCTCGTCGACGTAAAACCCGGGATCGTGTTCAGCTCGTTTACGACAACGCGATTACCTTCGACGACAAAGCAGTCGACGCGGGCCATGCCCTCGCACTCCGTGACGCGGAAAGATTCGACCGCGGCACGTTGCACATCCTCGAGCACGTCCTCCGGCAGGTCCGGCGGAATCACGAGCTCCATCCCACCCTCGTCGTACTTCGACGCATAGTCGTACCACTCGTGTCCCAGCGGCACGATCTGGCCTGGAACCGACGCGACGGGTTCACGGTTGCCGAGCACGCCGACCTCGACCTCGACCCCGTCGAGCAACTCCTCGATGAGGATCTTGTCGTCGTGACGGAAGGCAACCCGGACCGCATCTCGGAGCTCGGACTCGTCATGAGCCTTCGAGATCCCGACCGAGGATCCGAGCCGCGCGGGCTTCACGAAACACGGGAAGCCGAAGGGGTTCTCGACCGAGTCGCCCTCGCGTAGCGGCACGTGGCGCGCAACCGGAATCCCGCTGTCGCGCAACACCTTCTTGAACAGGTCCTTGTCCATGCAGAGCGCAGAGGCAGCCACCCCGGCTCCGACATAGGGGACGCCCGCAAGCTCGAGCAGCCCTTGCACCGTCCCGTCTTCGCCGAACGGGCCGTGGAGAATGGGCAGGACGACGTCGACCGCGCCCAGGGTTGCAGGCG
>JBBWZE010000342.1:0-2831 GCA_039648845.1 Actinomycetota bacterium
CCCGGAGCCTCGCGCACATCTTCGCGCTCGGCCTCCAGGTCGACCACGACGTGTGTGATCGGGACCGTGAAGCGCTCGCGCGCATTCTCGACGACTCCTCGCTCGAGCCAGTTCGAGCGGCCTTCGGGATGCGTGGAGATGATGATCTCGTCCGCGCCGAACGTACGGAGCGCATCCTCGATCGCCTGCACTGGGTCTCCATCGCCGATCTCTCCCCGCGCTTCGACGCCCCCCTGCGCGAGCTGGGCCAGGCTCTCTTCGAGGCGCTGCTGAGCGGCGGCGCGTGCGCCGTCTTCGTCGGAGACCCAATGTCGAAGCGGCGAGTTCAATGCCGGTGTCACCACGAGCACCTCTTCGCGAACGTCGCGGCTTCGCTCGAGAATCGCAGAGCGCAAGGTGTTGCCGCCGACTGTCTCGTTTGCGATCACGAGAATTCGCCGCTCGCCGGCGGCGTGGGGGCGCGGCTCGGTCTTCGGCGGCCGCTCATACCGACGGGCCCGCGCCCACCAGCCGAGCGCGACCGCGGACAGTGCGATGAAAACTCCGAGGCCGACCCACTGACCACCTGCGACCGTGGCGATCACGATCGCTCCGAAGTACACGATCGATGCGATCAGGAACCTGAACGCCTCGGCCTCGCTTCGGAGCGGATTGATCATGCCCTCTCGCCTTCGGCGAAAGGGCCAACTGTGAACCCGTGAATCGTCTCAACTCGTGTCGACATCTCTGCTCTCACAGTTGGATCTGATCTTTCGTCAGAAGGATCAGATCAGGTAGATGGTGGAGTACACGACAATCCACATTACGTCCACGAAGTGCCAGTAGATCCCGCCGATCTCGACCCCGTGATGCTGCTCGGGCGAGAAGTGGCCGCGGAAGGCCCGAATCGTCATGAAGAGCAGGATCGAGAGACCGACGAAGACGTGGGCGCCGTGCAGCCCAGTCAGGCAGTAGAAGATCGTTCCGAACGCGCCGTCGTGCGGGGCGAACCCGACCCGTGAATACTCGCGCGCCTGCGTCAAGAGGAAGACGAGGCCCATCAGGAACGTCAGCAGCAGGCCCGCTTGCAGCCCGGCGCGGTTTCCGCGCTTGATCGACTGCAACGCCCAGTGCATCGTGAAGCTCGAGGTGACGAGGATCGCGGTGTTCACTCCCGCTACGAACACCGGCAGCTCGAAGGGCGGCTGCGGCCATGCGATCCCGTTGACGACGCGGACGAAGAAATACGCCGTGAAGAAGGCGCCGAACAGCATGATCTCGGACGCGATGAAGAGCAGCATCCCGAGGATCGACGCGTTGACGCGGGAACTCTGGTTGGCGATCGGCGGCCCGTGATGCGCTTCGGCGTGGGCGGACATCAGTGCCCCTTCCAGAAGCCGGCATGTATTGCTGGAAGGGGCACTAAGCTCGAGCGCCTTCCTCGACCTGATCCGGCTGGAAGACGATGTGCTCCACCGGCAGCTTCGTTTCGTTGTGAAGTCGCTGGACGAGGTTCTTGCGCAGCCACGGAGATCGCGACGGCGCGTAGGTCGACACGATGATCTCGTCGACACGCTCCTCGTCGATGGCGTCCATTGCCGCCGAGAACGGATCGGGATGCGCCACCTGTCCGTGTGCGTCGATGCCCTCGCCGCGCAGCGTGGCGAGCGCCCGTTTCAGTCGTCGATCCGCCTCCGGGTGCTCGGCCTGCGTCGGGTCGCTCTGCGGCGAGATGATCAGGAAGCTGGCAGTGCCACGAGCGGCTCGCTCGCGGATACGGTTCAGCAGCGCCTCACCCACGACTGTCTCGTTCGCGAGGACGAGGACGTTCTGGGCGCCGGTCTCTTCCGTGACGTCGACGACGACGTGCTCGACGGTCACGTTGCCCGCACTTTCGCGAATGCGGTCCACGACGTTTTTGCGCAGCCAGCCTGACTTCTGCTGTGGGTGCGTTGCGAGGATGATCTCGTCTACTGGAGGCTCGAGTTGCGCGAGAGCGTCGCGCACGGCCGTCACCGGGTCGGACTCCACGACGAGCCCGTGCGCGGAGATGCCTCCGTCTCGGAGCATCGACAGCGTCCGGTCGAGCCGTCTCCCTGCCGCTGCGCGTCGCGTGTCCTCGTAGACGACATATCCGTGCTGAGGCTGGCTGACCGGTGCGAGAACCGTCACCTGGAGATCATCGGACCCCTTGCGACGCTCGACAGCTTCGATGAGCTTGCGTCCGGTGACGGTCTCGTTGGCGACGACCAGGATGTGCATCGACTACCTTCCCTTGCGGCTGCCGCGGGGACAGCGCCCCTCGAGAGTGATGGTTGGTCGGCTGTAACTCGGGCGCGTAGCGCGCATTAGTGCCGCACCTCTTCTGTCTCGGTTGCCGCGCGGTCGCCGTTCAAGACGGCGTGACGCGCGCCCGGGACACCGTACTCGTACGGGTTCCCGACGACCTGCGGAATCTCGTCGAAGTTGAAGATGGGTGGCGGGGACGAGACTTGCCATTCGAGCGTGAGCGCGCGCCAGGGATTCGCCTCGGCCGGGGCGCCGCGGCGCAGGCTGATCACCATGTTGTAGAGGAAGACGATCGTCGACGCGCCGAGGAAGAAGGACGCAACCGAGATGAACAGGTTCCAGTCACCGAACTGCGGCGCATAGTCCGAGACGCGCCGCGGCATGCCCTGCGTCCCGATCAGGTGCATCGGGAAGAACGTCAGATTGAACCCGATGAACGTGAGCCAGAAGTGGAGCTTGCCGAGCTTCTCGTTGTACTGCCGGCCGGTCATTTTCGGGAACCAGTAGTAGATCCCGGCAAAGATCGTGAAGAGCGAGCCGCCGAAGAGGACGTAGTGGATGTG
>JBBWZE010000349.1:0-14052 GCA_039648845.1 Actinomycetota bacterium
GCCGCAACTGCGGCCCACCCTGCGATGCAGAGGAGAATCGGCAGGTCACGCAACAGGACCTCCTCCGGTTCCTCGCCGAGATCGCGCCGGTGCATGAGGAGCAGATAGCGGAAGACGCCGAAGAGCACGAACGGGATCGTGATCATCATCGCCTTCGAGTCGCGCGCGGTGAACGTATACAGGCAGTACGAGATCACCGTCGACGCGGCGACGACTGTCACGAGCTGGTCGACGAGCGCGAGCGAGTAGCCTTCCAGCACGGGCCGCCCTGGAGTCGCCTCGGCGCCGACGAGCACGAGCTCGCTCCGGCGTTTCGCGAGTGCGAGGAAGAGCGCGAGCAGCGCCGTGCAGAGCAGGAGCCACGGCGAGATCTTCACGTGTACGGCCTCGGCGCCGGCAGCTGCACGTACGACGAACAGCCCGCCGATCGTCATGACGTCCAGCAGGACGAGGTGCTTGAGCGAAAGCGTGTACGCCGCCTGTAGCGCGAAGAAGGCGCCCAGGAACAGGATCGAGCCCAGGCCCAGCGGCGCGACGAGCAGCACTGCTCCAACGACCAGAGCCGCCGCGAGCGCTTCGGCCAGGCGCGGCGACAGCTCGCCGTGTGCGATCGGCCGCAGGCGCTTGGTCGGGTGCAGGCGGTCGTGCGGCGCGTCGCGGAGGTCGTTCACGAGGTAGCTCGCACTCGAGGCCGCGCAGTATGCGGCGAAGGCGGCGAGCGCCTCGACCCACCGGCTGAGATCGCCGAGCTTAGCGGCGAAGATGATCCCGGCGAAGAGAAGCAGGTTCTTCGTCCACTGCCGGGGCCGCAACGAGACGAGCGCCGCGCGAAGGGGCGAGCGCCGTCGTGGCAGGTCGTAGACGGGTGTCGCCTTCGGAAGGCCCATGTGACCGGAGACTATTCCGGGCCGGACGGGAGGACGAGCTCGAAGCGACTGCCCTCGCCGAGACGAGAGTCGAGCGCGATGCTCCCACCCAGCGCCGCCGCGAGCTCGTGCGCGATCGCCAGTCCCAACCCGGTCCCCGAATCGTCCCGAGACCAGAAGGGCCGGAAGATCCTTTCCTGTTCCGCGATTGCCACGCCTGGGCCGTTGTCGTCGACCGCAACCGAGACGCGCCCGTTAGATGCGCTCAGCTCGAGCTGCACGCGCCCGCCGTCCGGGGTCCAACGAAACGCGTTCGAGAGCAGGTTGGAAATGATCTGCAGCACGCGGTCCCCATCCGAGACGATCGTCGGCTGTGCCTCGAACCGCTTCGCGTAGTCGATGCTGCGTCGGCGGGCCTCCTCGCCGAAGGAGTTGTACGCCTGGTCGCAGAGCCGCTCCATGTCCACTTCCTCCGTGTGAACGGTGAAGCGATGTGCTTCGAGCTTCGCGAGATCGAGCACATCGCCGACGAGCCGCTCCAGCCGCGCTCCCTCCCGTGCAATCACCTCGAGTGATGCTTTACGCGCCTCGGAATCCTCCGCGACTCCTTCACGAAGAGCGTCGACATGACCGCGAATCGCAGTCAGGGGCGTGCGGAGCTCGTGCGAGACGCTCATGAGGAAGTTGCGCTCCTGGCGCTCGGCATCCGAGAGGCGCGCCGCCATCTGCCGGAAGCTGTCGGCAAGGTGGCCGATCTCATCGCCGCCTCGAACCGGTGGAAGGTCGACGTCGTAGCTTCCTCGCGCGATTTCATCGGTCGCGCGCGACAGCGCCAGCACGGGCCGGGTGATGCGGCGTGACAGATACCACCCGAGTAGCCCGGCGACGATGATGCCACCGAGCGACGCGACCGCCAGCCGTTCGAGCAGCGGAATCAGCTGCTGAGTCAACTCCGTCTTCGGCTTCGCGACGATCAGGTCCCCGAATGGCGGCCCCTTCTTCTCCAGCCTCAGCGGACGCGCGACCGCGACATAGGTCTTGCTCGCGGCTGGTGGCGTGAACTCGAACGTGATCGTCCGGCCGGAACGCCAGTCGACGGTGGTCTCCGGCAGGCGCTCCAGCCCGACGTTCAGGCCGGGCGTGGGCGGGACGCCGACGTAGAAGAGACGGTCGCCGGTCGCACGCTCGAGCTGCCTCGCGATGCGCGGCAGCACGCCGGTGTCGTTGGCCGTGATCGCCTGCTGCGCGAAGACCTCTGTGAGGCCGATTGCCTCGCGACGCAGATCGGCCTTGGAACGGCTGAGGACGTAGCCCTGGAAAAGCCGTAGCGCCACGGCCGCCGCGATCAGCCCGCTCACGATGATGCCGAGGAGGAAGAGCGCCGGCAGTCGGAAGCGCAGCGAGCTGAACATCAGTACCTACAAGGTACTGCTAGGCCCTGCTAGGCCTTGACCGCATCCCGGGCGGGCGAGACTTTGTAGCCGACCCCCCACACGGTCACGATCGGCGAGGCCTCGCCGAGCTTACGCCGCAATTGGCGTACGTGGACATCCACGGTCCGCGTGTCCCCGGCGAAGGTGTACCCCCAGACCCGCTCGAGCAGCTGGTCACGCGTCAGCACGAGGCCGCGATGGTCGAGCAGCTCCCAGAGGAGATCGAACTCCTTCGGTGCGAGCTGGATCTCCTCGGCGCCGACCTTCGCCTCACGCCGGCCCGCATCGATCACGAGGTCACCGTGCTGCAGGACCGCGCTTTCGGGCTCCTTCCGCTCGGGTGCCGCGCGGCGCAGGATCGACTTCACGCGCGCGACGAGCTCGCGCGGGTTGAACGGCTTCGTCATGTAGTCGTCAGCCCCGACCTCGAGCCCGATGATCTTGTCGACGTCCTCGTCGCGCGCGGTCAGCATCAGAATCGGCACGTCGGACTTCTGGCGGATCCGCCGGCAGATCTCGATGCCGTCGATGTCCGGCAGCATCAGGTCGAGCACGATCAGGGACGGCTGCTCGCTCTGCGCGGACGCGAGCGCGTCGGTGCCGTTCGACGCAGTGCGAACCTCGTACCCGGCGTTCTTCAGGTAAAGCGAGACGAAGGAGGCGATCGACGCTTCGTCCTCGACGACGAGCACTGACTGCGTGCTGGCGCTCAGGAGGATGCCCCTAGGGAGTGGTCGACGACAGTTGGAAGGGGAACGAGAATCCCAGGATCGGAAGGTACTCCGCACCGTTCACGGCGTACGAGCCGTCGTCCTCGGTGCCTGCGCCATCCAGCGTCACGCTGCCCTTGCCGACGAGCGAGAGGTTGATGCCTCGGCCCTTGACGACGATCCGGAAGGAGCCGCCGATGATCCGAAATCGAACCTTGCTCCCGCGCCAGGTCGTAGTCGTGTCGCTTCGCTCGATCGGCGGAAAGTCGTCGCCGGTGACGATCGGGCCGGTGCCATCGCCGTCGACCGGGTCGGTGATCGTCACCTTGCCCTGGGCAAAGCTGCCGATCACGCCGCCGCGGGCCGTGATCGTGATCGCGCCACGCCCGTCCCGCACGGATAGCGTGCCGTCCTGGGCCCCCTGGTTCCGGGCAGCCGAAGCTGCGGGCAGCGCCAGCGCTGCGAGCAGGGCAAAGGTGAGGAGGGGCCTCATCACGAGTGAGTATCGACGGTTCAATTGTGCCCTGCATCATTGCAACGTAAGGAGATTGTAAGGCGGTGACGACGGCTCTCGTCCTGGCGGCGGCGGCGCTAGCTGTACCGGGACCCGCATTGCTCGACGTAGGTGTCACGAACGGGTCGACGGCCTACCTCGGCGACGGTCGGCTGCTGACAACGGTGAGCCCGAACCGCGACGGGTTTCGCGACGCGGCGATCGTGCACTTCACGCTGTCACGCCCTGCGACCGTTCGAATGGAGGTCGTCGCCACGAACATGGTCCGCGCCGGCGAGGGTGGGACCACGATCGTCTGGCGGACGGCGCAGCCTTTCGCCCGCGGGGCGGCGACGCTCACGTGGCGGCCGGCGCCGAACACGCAGCCGCGCACGTATGTGATGCGCCTCAGGGTCGGCCGGCGCGTCTACGGCGACCATGGGCCGAACGGACGACAGGACGCCCCGGTGGTGCGAATCCAGGGAATCGATGCGTGGTTCACGAAGCGCAGCTATGCGCCGGGAGAGGCGGCCGAGCTCCGCCTGGCGACCGACGCGCGGCTGATGCGCCTGCAGGTCTTCGCCTACCAGTCTCCGGGCCGGCCGAGCGAGCAGGACATCAAGACGAGCGGGCTCGCCAAGACCGGTCCCATTCGCGTGGACTGGACCGCGCACCGTGACCGGCCTGCGCTGCTCCGGGTCGTTCGCGCGGGCGACTGGCCAAGCGGCCTCTACTTCCTGCGCGCGACCGCAGCCGACGGGAGGGTCGGATACGCGCCCTTCATCGTCCGGCCACGCGGACTGGGAACGAACCGCGTGGCCGTCGTCCTCGCGACGAATACGTGGGCCGCGTACAACTTCGCCGACGGCGACGGTGACGGCTGGGGCGACTCGTGGTACGTCACCGGGCGCCACCGCAGCGTCGATCTGCGACGGCCCTTCCTCGACTTCGGCGTGCCGTTTCGCTTCCACGACTGGGATCTGGAGTTCGTCGCGTGGCTCAACCGGACGGGTAGGTCGGTGGACTTCCTCTCCGACGACGATCTCGGTGCGGTCGGCAGCGGCGAAGAGCTGGCCCGGCGTTACGACCTCGTCGTCTTCCCCGGCCACGAGG
Organism: Actinomycetota bacterium; assembly: GCA_039648845.1. GTDB lineage: Bacteria > Actinomycetota > Thermoleophilia > Gaiellales > Gaiellaceae > 3-1-20CM-4-69-9. The sequence continues at coordinate 4,616 of JBBWZE010000349.1, forward strand.
AGTACGTCACGCAACACGGGTACGACGTGATCGAGCACTACCGCGACGCCGGCGGCAACCTTGCCTTTCTCGCCGCCAACAACCTCTACCGGCGCGTCGACCGGATCGGGGAGCGGCTTACGCGCCGCGCGTTGTGGCGTAAGCTGCGCCGGCCGGAAGCGCGGATCGTCGGCGTGCAGTACATCGGTTCCGACCGCGGTGAGCGGCAGGCGGGGTACACCGTCACGGGCGCGCTCGAAGCGCCGTGGGCATTCGACGGCACCGGCCTTGCCGACGGGAACGTCTTCGGGCGGTACGGAATCGAGATCGATGGGCGTACCGCTGAGTCGCCGCGAGGGATCCAGGTTCTCGCACGCATCCCGGATCTGCTGGGCGGCGGCCGCACCGCGGAGATGACGTACTACGAGACCGCGGCCGGCGCGAAAGTGTTCGCCGCGGGGGCACTCAACTTCGGCGCTTCGCTCGGGAGCCCCGAAGTCGACCGGCTTCTCGCCAACGTCTGGGCGCGCCTCAGCGTCCCCTAGCCGCGGCCGCTTCGGCCCAGTCACGTGCCTGGCACCGGACCCGCGAGGGAGGACCGTCCGATGCGGTCACGAAGATTCGAGCCGTGACCGAACTGACTCGTTCCGAACGGACGTCGCGCCTGCTCGTGGCGCGGCTCGATGCGCTCGCGAGCGTGGCCTCGCTAATCAGCCACGTGGAGGCCGAGCGTCTGGTGGAGCTCGCCTCCATCGCCACGATGCACGCCGTCGCGCTGGAAACGCTCCAGGCCGAAAAGGCCGAAGCCATCTGGCGCGAGGCCCACGCGCGCCATCCGCAGCTGCCGGAGGTCGTGGTCGAGCTGCCCGAGCGACTCGCCGCCTGACCGACTAGTACTCGTAGAAGCCGCGCCCTGTCTTGCGGCCGAGCGCGCCTTCCTGCTGCATGCGCACCAGACGTTCCGGGGGGGCCATGCGTTCCTCGCCGAGCTTTCCGTGCAGAGCCTCTGATGCGTGCACGTGTACATCGATGCCGATCAGATCGATCAGAGCGCACGGGCCCATCGGCCAGCCGGCACCGTTCGTCATCGCCTTGTCCATCTCCTCCGGCGTGACCGCAGCTTCGTCGAGCACGCGCACGCAGTCGTTCAGCAGCGGAATGAGGATGCGGTTGACGATGAATCCGGGGGTGTCGTTGCAACGTACAGGCTGCTTGCCGGCCTGCTCGGCCCACCCGTAGGCCGCGTCAACCGCCTCATCCGAGCTCTCGCGCCCGCGGACGATCTCGACGAGCGGCAGAACAGGGGCGGGATTGAAGAAATGCATGCCAACGACGCGCTGCGGCCGTTCCGTCGCCTCGGCGATCTCCGAAACGGAGAGCGCGGACGTGTTCGTCGCGAGGATCGCGTCGGGCCGGGCGATGCGCTCGAGCTCCGCGAACAGCTCACGTTTGAGCTCGAGCTCCTCGAGTACCGCTTCGATGATGAGATTGCAGTCCGCGAGGTCGCCGAGACTCGTGGTCAGCGTCAGGCGTCCGATTGCAGCGTCGCGGTCCGCCTCCGAGAGCCGGCCCTTTTCGACGCCCCGCGCCAGGTGTCGCTCGATCGTTGCGCGGCCGCGCTCAGCCAGCTCGTCGCTCACTTCCCGGCCGATCGTGTCGAAACCCGACTGGACACTGATCTGGGCTATCCCCGCTCCCATCGTGCCGAGGCCGACGACGCCGACTCTTCGGATCTCCACTAGCCGGCCGCTCGAGCCAGCGTCCACCGAAAGGAGACGTCGCCGTGGCCGGGCTCCTGTTGCACTACGACCTCGTCCCGCACAGGCTCCAGGCCGGCTGCACGGAGCATTGGCGCGTACGCTTCACCGCCGAGAGAGGCGAAGAACATGGGTGCGCCCAGCCAGTCGGCCTCGATCTCCTCGCCGGCGTCTCCCGCGGCGAACGTGCCGAGGAAGAAGCCGCCCTCGCGAAGCCACAGGCCGATCCGGGAGATCAGGCCGGGTTGCTCTCCGATCGGAACGTGGCCGAAGACGAAGAGTGCGACGACCGCGTCGAAAGAGGCCGGCGCGACCTCGAGCTCCGTCGCGTCCGCGTGGACGAAGCTCGCCTCGGGGACGTGGTGGCGCGCGAGCTCGACCTGCACCGCAGAGATGTCCACTCCCGTCACGCGATGGCGACGAGCGAGCTCACGTGTCGCGGGAACGCCGCGGCCGCAACCGAGCTCGAGCACGTCGGCGCCTTCGCCAAGCCGCGCATCGAGATCGCGCACCCATTCCATGACGGGAGAGTCGACCTGCCCGGCCCATTCCGCATAGCGCAAGGCGATCACGTCGTAGCCGCGAGCGACGATTTCTTTGGGCTCTCGCGCAACCGTGCGTCCTGCCATCTCCCCCACCCGCTGAGAGTAACGATCAGACGCGTTCGACGACGCAGGCGAGCGACTGCCCGAAACCGATGCACATCGTCGCAATCCCGAAGCGCGCATCCCGGCGTTCGAGCTCGTTCAGCAGAGTCGCAGTGATTCGCGCACCGGTCGCGCCGAGCGGGTGACCGAGCGAGATGCCGCCCCCATTCGGGTTGATGTCGTCCCAACGCTCCTCGAGGCCCGCGTCGCGCGCGAATTGCAGGACGACGCAGGCAAAGGCCTCGTTCACCTCGATGACGGAGATGTCGTCCCAGGTCAGACCGGCGCGGGCCAGCGCCCTTGCGCACGCCTGCGGATTCCCGTGCAGCATCCGATGCGGATCGACGCCTGCAAGGCCGAACGAGACGAAGCGCGCTCGCGGCTCCAGCCCGAGGCGGCCGGCGGCGTCCTCGCTGACAACGAGCACCGCTGCGGCTCCGTCGCAGATCTGCGAAGAGTTCCCGGCGGTCACTTTGCCCTCCGGAAGGAACGCGGGTTTCAGCGCCGCGAGCGCCTCGGCAGAGGTGTCACGCCGCGGCGTCTCGTCGACGCCGAAGACGACGCCTGTGTGTGGATTGGTCAGATCGATGGGAACGATCTCGCCCTCGAAGCGCCCCTCGTCGGCTGCCGACGTAGCTCGCCGATGCGACTCGAGCGAGAAGGCGTCGAGCTCCTCCCGAGACAGACGCCATTCATCGGCGATCACCTCTGCGGAGACCCCCTGCGGGACGATCTCCCAGCGGTCGAGCAGCTTGTCCGATAGGTCGCCTCCGTTCGACCCCATTGGGACGCGTGACATCAGCTCGACTCCCGCGGAGACAACGACGTCGAGCTGCCCGGAAGCGATCGCAGTCGCCGCATTGAAGGTCGTCTGCATGGACGAGCCGCACTGGCGGTCGACCGTCGTTCCGCACACGGAGTCAGGCCAGCCAGCCACGAGCGGCACCATCCGGCCGATGTTCCAGCCCTGCTCGCCGATCTGCGTCACGCAACCGAGCTGAACGTCCTCGATCTCCGCGAGATCGAGATCGTGCCGCGCGACCAGGCCATTCAGGACCTGTCCCGCAAGCTCGTCGCCGCGGATCGACGCAAGCGATCCGTTCTTCTTGCCGATCGGCGAGCGAACCGCGTCGATGATCAGCGCGTCAGGCATCGAGAACAGAGTAGAGGCGCCAGCTGCCCACGCCCTTGAGCTCGCGCTCGCCGCGGTCGGCAAAGACGATCCCCGATCCGGCGACCAAATCCTTGACGGTGCTCGACACGAGCACCTCGCCCGGGCCTGCGGCCGCGGCGACGCGTGCACCTGTGTGCACGGCGATCCCGCCGATCTTGTCCTGCATCAGTTCGCACTCGCCTGTATGGAGCCCGGCGCGGATCTCGATTCCGAGCGGCTGCACGCCTTCACGAATCGCACACGCGGCTCGAATGGCGCGGGCAGGCCCGTCGAAGCTGGCGAAGAAGCCGTCACCGGCAGTGTCGACCTCGCGGCCGCGGTACTGCTCGAGCACGCCTCGAACATGAGCGTGGTGCTCGTCTAGCACCACGTGCCAGCCGCGGTCACCGAGCTCGCGCGCGCGCTCGGTCGAGCCCACGATGTCGGTGAACAGCACGGTCGAGAGCACGCGGTCGTAGTCCGGTGCCGACCGCGTCCCAGTCAGGAATTCCTCTATCTCCGCGAGCATGGCGTCCTGGTCTCCCGCCCACAGCAGATGCTCGTCACCTGGAAGCTCGACGAAGCGTGCACTGGGGACCTGTGACGCGAGCCAGCGGACCTCGTCGACCGTGACGTCCCGGTCGCCGGTGCGCGTGAGCACGAGTGTCGGAACGCGAATGGTCGGAAGGATGTGACGCGTGTCGATCTCCGAGTTCATGCGCAGGAGCGCGGCTGCTGCTCCAGGGCTTGCGCTGCGCCGCAGGCAGGTCGAGTACCAGTCGAGCAACGCAGGATCCTCGTGCGGCGCGTAGTCCCTGATGTCGAGCCCTGCGCCCCAGTCGCGTTCTACCTCCTCGATCGTCCGGAGCCGCTCCTCGAGCGACGGCGCCCACGGATAATCGTCCGTGCGAAGGCGCTTGGCGAAGGTGCCGACGAGGACAAGTGCACGCGAGCGCTCGGGATACGTTGCGGCGAAGAGGGCGGACATGCTCCCGCCTTCCGAGTGCCCGAGCAGCGCGGCGTTCTCGGATCCGACGGCGTCTAGGACCGCCCGCACATCGTCCATCCGCTGCTCGAGCGTCGGCAAGCGGTCTGTAGACACCCGGTCGGACATCCCCGTCCCGCGCTTGTCGAACATGATCAGCCTGGAGAACGAGGCCAGCCTCTCGAGGAAGCGCGCCGGTTTTGGCTTTTCCCAGAGCAGGTCGACGTTCGAGACCCAGCCTGGGACGTAGACGAGGTCGAACGGCCCCTCCCCGACGACCTGGTAGGCGATGTTGACGTCCCCACTCTTGGCGTAATGCGTCTCCGGCGGCATAGGCTTCAACTATGGCGGCCACGGCGAGCGAACGGAAGCTCTTCGTCGACGGCGAGTGGATCGAGACGGGCGACTGGCTCGACGTCCGCTCGCCCTACTCCGGTGACGTCGTCGGCCGCGTGGCAAAGGCCGGAGCAGACGCGACCCGCAACGCGATCGACGCCGCCGAGCGCGCGATGCAGGAGCCTCTACCAGCGCACAAGCGGGCCGAGATCCTCGTGCGCGTCGCGGGCGCACTCGGCCGCCGCCACGAGGAGGCGGCGCGGCTGATCTCAGACGAAGCTGGGAAGCCGTTGAAGGCCGCACGGGTCGAGGCGGCTCGCGCGATGTCCACGTACACCTTCGCCGCGGTCGAAGCGCGCAAGCTGGCGGGAGAAATGGTCCCGATGGACGCCGCGCAGGCTGGGGACGGGAAGCTCGCCTTCACGCTGCGCCGCCCGATCGGGGTCGTCGGCGCGATCAGCCCCTTCAATTTCCCGCTCAACCTCGTCGCGCACAAGATCGCGCCGGCCCTGGCCGCGGGATGCCCCGTCGTGCTCAAGCCGGCGAGCCAGACTCCGATGTCGGCGTTGTTCCTTGCAGAGCTGGAGGAGGAGGCCGGGCTTCCTCCTGGCTGGCTCAACGTGCTCGTCGGCCCGGCGTCCGAGATCGGCGACGTCCTGATCGAAGATGACCGCATCAAGCTGATCACGTTCACGGGCTCGAGCGGGGTCGGCTGGAAGCTCAAGGAGCGCGCGCCCAAGAAGCGCGTGAACCTCGAGCTCGGGAACGCAACGCCGCTGATTGTCGCAGCCGACGCAGACGTGTCGACGGCAGCGACGAAGGTGTCCCAGAACGCGTTCTCCTTCGCCGGACAGAGCTGCATCTCGGTGCAGCGGGTGTACGTCGAGCGCAGCGCGTACGACGAGTTTTTGCGGCAGCTCGTCCCCCTCGTCGAAGCGCTGAAGGTCGGCGACCCGGGCGACGAAGACACGGACGTCGGCCCCGTCATCGATGAAGACGCGCGCACGCGCATCCTGGAATGGATCACAGCGAGCAGCGGACAGGTGCTGACCGGTGGCGGGCTGGCGGGCGAACTGATCCGGCCGACCGTCATCGCGAACCCCGGCCGCGAGGACGAGGTTTCTTGCGAGGAGGTTTTCGGACCGGTCTGCACGGTAACCGCCGTCGACTCCATCGACGAGGCGATCGAATTGGCGAACGCCACCCGCTACGGGCTTCAGGCCGGCATCTTCACCGCCAGCCTGGACAACGCATTGCGGGCGGCGCAGGAGCTGGAGTTCGGCGGGGTCACCGTGAACGAGGCGCCGACGTTCCGTTCCGATCAGATGCCCTACGGGGGTGTCAAGGACTCCGGCAACACGCGCGAGGGCCCGCACTACGCAGTGCGCGAGATGACGGAGGAGCGGCTCGTAGTCGTCGACCTCCCGTAGTTTCGGGCCGGGCGCGACGGGAACCGTGGGCGCATGATCGGACTCCTGCTCGCACTGGTTGTCGTCGCCATCGTGGTCTCCCTGTTCGGAGGTTGGATCTTCGGGATCGCGATCGGCGCGGTCGCGATCATCCTGTTCGTCCTCTTCCTCGCCGGCTTCGGCCGACGAGCCGCCTCGCCGCGCCAGCCTTAGGGCATCTCACCTCGCTGTTAGATTGATTTGCGTGGCGCGGCCTTCGCTGCTTGCACGCTTCCGCCGCAAGGATGAGCGGACAGCTGCGGCCGCCCACCCGACGGGCCCGCCGCGCCGCGCCCTTCCCCATCCGGGCCAGCTCCGCAAGGAACGGCGTGCCCTCCTTCGGGTCCGCGAGGAGCGCTTGCGCGACCTCGGCGGCCTCATGCTGGAGATGTATCGCCGTGACCAGTTCCGCCAGGACCTGCTGGTCGAGCGCTGCGACGAGCTGATCGCGCTCGACGAGCGCCTCCAGGAGCTGGACACGCTTCTCGCGGCCGCGGTCTCGGTACGGCGTGCGGCCCCGGCAGCCCGCTGTGCGTGCGGTGCCCCGCTTGTATGGGGCTCGCACTTCTGCGCCAACTGCGGGCGGCCGGTCGCGGCGACACCGCCGGTCGTCGGGTGCATGCAATGCGGTAGCGCGCTCGCGGCGGATGCGAAGTTCTGTGCGGTCTGTGGTCAGGCGGTCGTGCCGGCGACGGAGGGGGAAGCCGCGCCGCTGGAGTCGCGCGCCGACTTGCTCGAAGTGCTGCCCACGCCCGCGCGCGACCCCTGGGAGCAATGAGCACGCCTGCCGGCCCCCCACGCGATCCACAGTGTCCGCGGTGCGGCGCGCCGCACGGGCCCGACCAGGAGTACTGCCTCGAGTGCGGCCAGCGGCTGCAGCCGGGCCGTGGTGTCTTCGGCCGGCTCGCAGCCGCGTGGCGGCAGCGACTCGGCTGGTATCCAGGCGACTGGATCTGGCCGGTCCTCCTGTTCCTGCTGATCGCGATAGCGGGAGCGACGGCGGCCATCGTGCTCGCCGACGCCGGGAGCGGGAATTCCACGCTCGTAGCAACCCAGGGTGGAGTTCCGCACTCGCCGACCACGGCGCCTCCGACGGCGACCGTCGCACTGCCGACGGTCCCCAGCGGAACCCCCACGGGGGCGCCTTCGACCCCGACCGCCCCTCCTCCCGCGACGACGACCGCACCGCGGCCCGGGGCGCTGACGGCCTGGCCGGCCGGCCAGAGCGGCTACACCGTCGTGCTCGAGTCAATCCCTGCGAGCGGGAACGGCCGTGACCTTGCGCTGGCCCGGGCGCGGGCTGCCTCCAAGGCGGGCCTGCCGCAGGTCGGCGTCCTGGATTCAAGCCGCTATTCGAGCCTGCACCCAGGTTACTCCGTGGTCTTCAGCGGGATCTACGACTCCCGTGGCCAGGCCGATCAGGCCCACGCGGCCGCCAACGCCAAGGGCTTCAGCGCCGCCTACGTCCGGCAGATCACCCGTTAGCTCGTTCTCAGCCGAGGCAACGAAGCCCCGGACTTTGTAACAGGGGCCTGGACCCTATAGACTCCGCCGCGAGGTGACGTCGGCCGAGCACGATTTACTGGGCGTTAACAAAGCTTTGCGGGGGATTAATGGCAGCTAGGGATATTGTGATCGAGGAGTACACAGCCCAGCTTCAAGCCTGCATGTATCAATACTCGAGAGCCATCTACAGGTCGATTAAGGACCTGATCGACCCATATGTGGCCCCGGAACTGCATCTCGAGTACCGCCGGGCCGTCCTCGAGCAGTGCGAGCAGACGATGGAGCGACTCGCGAAGGATCCGCTCTATTTCGCCAAGCCAGACCGGGCGCTCTTCCAGGACATCCGCCGCTATTTTCCGATCACGGTGCAGGCGGAGGTCGCGTGGGCCGTGAAGGAAGGCGTGGCCGCCGCAACGGCGTTCATCGTGGAGCAGATCGAGTCCGGAGCGCTGGACGGCGGCGTGGCCCGCTGCCGCGCGACGACGCGCAAGGGCAAGCCGTGCCAGCGCACGCCCCTTCCGGAGCGCGACTACTGCCCGTCGCATCAGCATCTCGAGCGCTCCAAAGTCGCCGCCTAGCCGCTCGGACCAGCCCCGCCGCGACACGTCCTTCAAGGCGTCGCCCGGTCCTCCCCAGTCTCGTGCCTGGCACGTGACGGGACCGAGTCGGACCTGGAGCGAAAGCGTCGCAGCGCAGGCCACGCGCCTTTCGTAGCGCTACTTTCGGGAGATGGGACGGCCCCACCGTTACCTCGCCGCGGGCGCCTACTACCACGTCGGGATCCGGGGCAACAACCACGCGCCGATCGTCCTCGACGATGGAGACCGAATCGTCTTCTTCCACATCCTGCGCCGGATCGAAAGGCGCTACGGCTGGCTCACTCACGTGCGCTGCCTGATGGGCAACCACTACCACCTCTTGGTCGAGACGCCACTGCCGAACCTCGCAGATGGGATGCGCGATCTGAACGGTGCCTATGCCCGCGCCTTCAACGAGCGCCACAAGAGGAAGGACCACGTCTTCGGCCGTCGCTACTGGTCGAAAGTGATCGAATCGGAGGAGCAGTACGAGGCGACCGTCGACTACATCGTCAACAATCCGCTCCATCACGGGTTCGTCCGCCGGCTCGATCAATGGCGCTGGACGTCCGGGTCGGCCGTCCGTTCGGTAGATTCGCCTCGTGTCTCACGACACCGACAAGCTGATCCGTCAGCTGTCGCTCGTCGCCTACCTGATGGCGGAGCGACGGCTGCTGACCGCGCGCGACGTGAAGTCGAACGTGGAGGGCTACTCGGAGATGTCCGACGAGGCCTTCGCCCGGCGCTTCTACTCCGACCGCGCGGAGCTCCTTGCGCTCGGTGTGCCCCTCCAGTCGCAGCGCGACGAATTCACCGGCGAGGAGCTCTACACGCTGCGTTCGGAGAACTATTTCCTCGATCACCTGGAGCTGGACGACGACGAGCTCGCTGCGCTCCAGACCGCGCTCTACCTGCTGGAGGGACAGTTCGCCTACGCGGAGCCGCTGCGCCTCGCTCTGCAGAACCTCGCGCTCGGTCGCCCGGGTTTCGGTGAGCACGCCACCGACACTGCCGTTCGCGTCGAGGTGCTCGACCCGGACTACTCGCC
>JBBWZE010000354.1:0-4237 GCA_039648845.1 Actinomycetota bacterium
GACTCGCCGGCAGGCGCGGCTGATGCGGTACGCGCCGCCACGGTCGCGGCGGCTGCTCCCGAGCACGACGAGTGCCACTGGCTTCATGTGAGAAGCGTACGTGCGCCCTGCGCGTCACACTTTTGTACCGGTGCCTGGCACCGGTACGTCGTGCGCGAGCCCGTACGCCCAGAGGCGTTGCCGACTTCTGCGACGAACTCGTTACGCGTGCGTACCCGTGCCTGGCACCGGGACGTGTCCGATGGGGCTACGCCTCGATCAGCTCGGTGCGCAGCTCGTGGCTCTCGTCAGGTAGGCGCGCTTCGTAGTAGATGCGGCAAGTCCCGTCCGAAAGTGGAAGGACGTCGAGGTAGCGCGCGTCCACGGCAGCATCCTCGTTGATCTGCTCGAGCTCGCCGGGGCCGTTGCCGGTGAGGCGCGCGAGGCCGATGCGCTCGAACCAGTTCTCCTCTTTCGTGGCGCGGCCGTCGTACGCCACTCGACCGTCCGGCAGAACGGCGGTGACGCGGGCGCCGCGCGCGTCCCACATCCCGGGCCGTGGCGCCAGAACGGTGCCGTGCCAGGTCCACTCGAGCCCGTCGTCGCTCGTCGCATACGCCGTTGTCATAAGCCGCCAACGGCCGTCCTCGGTGCGGACGAGTGAGGGCTTCTCGAGCGATTGAGCCGCGAAGCGCTCCTTCTCGAGAGTTGTCACCGTCACGAACCGTTCGCCGTCCTCGGAGCGCGCGACAACGGTCTCGACCGGATTCCTTTCGACGACGACCGGGTTTTGGCCACGGCGCTACTCGCGCAGGGCCGGTACCAGGAAGCGGATGAGTACGCCGGGATCACGGCGGACGTCGCAGCCGAGGATGACTTCGAGCCACAGATGCGTTGGCGAATGGTTCGAGCGCGGATCCTTGCGCAAGAGGGCGAGTACCCGGAGGCTGAAAGGCTCGCCCGCGAAGCGCTCGAGCTGGGAGAGGGAACCGACTGGTACATGTTTCATGCCAGCGCACTCATCGCTCTTGCGGACGTGCTCGAGCAGGCCGGGAGGGCAAGCGAGACGCCGCCGCTCGTCGAAACTGCACTTGCCCTCTACGAGCGGAAAGGCGCGCGCGTCGAAGCCGAGGCTTCACGTCGCCGTCTCGCCGTCTCGCGGAGGCCAGGGACCGCTAGCCCTGGGTGGTGCGGTTAACCGCACCGCGATTGACCGGCTGAAACCCTTGGCCAGCTGAGCCGCCACGGTCAAGCTGAACGTGATGGTTCAGGAGTCCCTAAACCAATACGGAAGCGCCGGCGGCCGGCGCGGCCGCGGCGTCGAAGAGACGCTCGAGAAGCTCACGGTCACCTTCGACCTTGACGCCGTCCCAACGCCGGTCCACAAAGAGCCAGTAGAACGAATCGACTGCGCCTTCGACGACGACGTCCGGTCGCTCGATCGAGCCGCGTCTCGCCTCGCCGTCGACGAGTCCCGCGACTTCGGTGCCGAAGCGAAACTCGAGCGAGCCGGGCGGGGCAATCGGCGCGAAGACCGTGTCGAGCGCGCCGTACAGCCAACCGGGGGCAAGCTCGTCTTGCTCGCTCGGCGGGTCGATCGAGCGCAGACCCCAGAGCGCGAGCGAACGCATGACCGACTTGAGCTCGTGACCGTAGGGGGTCAACTCGTACACCTGCGACGCCGCCGGGGGATCCAGCCGGTGCTTCGTCACAATGCCGCAGCTCTCGAGCTCCTTGAGCCGTGCCGCGAGAATGTTGGTGCCGATCCCGGGCAGGCTCCCGGCGAGATCGGTGTAGCGCTTCGGGCCGTGGAGGAGTTCCCGCACGATGAGCAGAGACCAGCGCTCCCCGACCAAGCCAAGGGCGTGGGCGATGGGGCAGTACTGGTCGTAGCGCTTGCTCACGGACGCAGTGTAGCGCCGACCCTTGCTGTTATGAAGAACAAACTTGCAAAAAACAAGTAGACCCTGCTAGGTTGCAAGCCAGACCTCTCAAGTGAAAGGAAAACGGACGACATGGTGACTTCAGATCAACGTAAATGGCTGGCACTGGCGCTCCTGAGCGTCGTCCAGTTCATGGTCGTCCTGGACATCGCAATCGTGAACGTGGCGTTGCCTTCGATTCAGGTCGATCTCGGCTTCTCTCAGCAGAACCTCCAGTGGGTGATCAGCGCGTACGCGCTCGTGTTCGGCGGGTTCCTGCTCCTCGGCGGGCGCGCGGCCGACCTGCTCGGGCGTAGGCGGATCTTCCTCGCCGGACTGATCGTCTTCACGCTCGCCTCGCTCTTCGCGGGCCTGGCGTGGTCCGAGGCTTCGCTGATCTCGGCTCGAGCCCTCCAGGGTCTCGGCGCAGCGGTGATCACGCCCGCGGCGCTGTCCATCCTCTCGACGACGTTCGTCGAGGGACGCGAGCGCAACATCGCGCTCGGCGTCTGGGGCGCGGTCGGCGGCTTCGGTGCCGCGGCCGGTGTCTTGCTCGGCGGGATCCTCACGGACGCGCTCAGCTGGGCATGGATCTTCTTCGTCAACGTCCCCGTTGGCGTGGCCGCGTTCGTCCTCGCTCCGATCCTGCTCAAGGAAAGCCGCGACGCGACCGTCAAGTCCTTCGACGCGCTCGGGGCAGTGCTGGTGACGGGCGGACTCTCGTTGCTCGTCTACGCGATCACGCAGGCAGGGCAGGACGGCTGGCTCGCCGGGAAGACGGTCTCGTTCTTCGCAGCGTCACTCGTCATGCTCGTCGGCTTTCTCGCCTGGGAGCAGCGGCATCCCGAGCCGCTGATGCGCCTCGGCATCCTCCGCATCAAGACGGTCAGCGGCGCCAACGTCGCCGGCTTCATCATGGGCACAGCGACGTTCTCGTTGTTCCTGATGCTGACGCTGTACATGCAGCAGGTGCTCGGCTACTCCCCGATGAAGACCGGCGTCGGGTACCTGGCGGTCGCGGGCACGGCGATCTTCACCTCGGCGATCGCGGCACAGCTCGTGACCCGAATCGGCGTGAAGCCAGTGCTGGCGATCGGCATGACGTCGCTCACCGGCGGTCTCGTCTACTTCACGCAAGTCTCGGTGGGCGGCTCGTACCTCGCTGACCTGTTGCCGGGCTTCCTGCTGATCGCGGTCGGCCTCGGGTTCTCGTTCGTGCCGATCTCGATCGCAGCGCTCGCCGGAATCCAGCCCGCAGAGGCGGGGCTCGCGTCGGGGCTGATCAACACCTCGCAACAGATCGGCGGCGCGCTCGGGATTGCCGCCCTGTCGACCATCGCGACCTCGCGGACGAGCGATGCGCTGGCCGGCGGCGCAACCCAGACGCAGGCGCTGGTCGACGGCTTCCACGGCGCGTTCTTCGCGGGCGTGATCCTCGCCGCGATCGGAATCGTGGCGGCGCTGACGCTGATTCGCCGCGACGAGCTCGAGCAGCAAGTGGAAGGCGCCGAGCCGGTCTTCGACCTGGCGGCCTAACGAGAAGTTGTTGGGGGAGCTACGGCTCCTCCAACACGCCTTCCCTTATGCGATTCCGCTGGGCGACTGCGGTCGGCGGAACATCCAGATCGATACGACCAGGATCCAGAGCAGGAACAGAAACTGCGGAAAGAACACGATCGAGGCGAGCGAGAGGATCCCGACGACGATGCCGAGCCATCCGGCCCAGTTCGGCCAGACCGCGCCCCGCATGAACGCCAGTGAAGTGGCGATGATCATCACCCCGAGCGCCGCCGCTCCCGTGGCGTGCATGACCCACGTCATGTCGTCGGCCGCGTGGATCAGCTCGGGGAACACGCGGTGCTGGTAGGTGTCGTCGCTCATCGTCCTGATTCCGTCGCTTACCGCTACGGACGCGAGCGCGAGCGCCGCGTAGATCCCTCCGCCGAGGCCAACCACCCCGGTGAGGATTCCCTCGCCGTCGACGGCGCTCACCGCAAGCCGCAGCGCTCCGATGAACCAGAGCAGGAAGAGGATGCTGAGGCCGATCAAGATCCAGCCGCCGTTGATCTGGTTTCGGTGGCCGCCGTCGGAGTACCACTGGACGACCTTTGCCGGCGCCGAATCCCCGGACGGCGCACCACTGAAGAGCAGGATCGTCCCGATGACGAACAGCACGACATAGACAAATCCGCCGAGAGCTGCCCACCGTGCCACGCTGAGCGGGCGAACGACAGCGACTGCATGCTCCATGGATCCTCCCTCTGAACGCGGGCCCCAGTGCCCGACCGGTTGAGGCCTCGGTTCTGTCTGTGCTCGAGGAGTCCTCCGCCTCCAGT
>JBBWZE010000004.1:0-7910 GCA_039648845.1 Actinomycetota bacterium
CTCGGCGGCACGCACGGCCAATCCGAGTGAGACCAACCGCTGCTGCGTGCCGTCGTGGAGGTCCCGTTCGATCCGGCGGCGTGTCTCGTCGGACGCGGCGACGATCCGTCTGCGCGACGCGGCCAGCGCTGCGGAGCTTTCCGCGTTTGCGACCGCCGTTGCGACGAGCTCCGTGAAGGAGGCTAGGCGCGCCTCGGTGCCCCGCGGCATCGGCCCCTTCGGTCGAGGCAACCGAGATGACGCCCCACAGGCGACCTTCGACGACGATCGGGCTTCCAACCGTCGACTTATAGCCACCTCGTCACCGGCCGCCTGACCGGCAACTTCCCCGGCGGCACCGCCGAGCTCAAGTGGGACTTCACCATCGAAGGCCAATACATCACGCGACTCACGATCGCCCCATAACTGCACGACAACCGGCACAGCACAGAATCACGCCCGCCGATGCCGAACGTGGAATCCATCGCGACCGCGCACATGAACACTCAGGAGTTCATCGTTGCGATCAGTCGCAGCCACGCGTTGACGACCTGAGTCGGACCTGAAGAAGTTCGAGGTGCCGCTTCGGTTTTAAGGTGCCGCTTCGGTTTCAGCGCCGCGTCCGCGTCGCCTACTCGAGTTCCGGGTACGGCTCCACAGCCAGCGCTTCGACCGAAACGATCTCTTCCGGCCAGCTGTCCTGGATGTCCTCGAACCGCTCGCCTCTGCGAAGGTCCGCTTCCGCTCGCGCCTTTGCATCATCGGGCGACTCGGCCAGCAGCGCGACGTCGTACTCCTCGACGACGCGGAGCCGCACCCGGTAGCCCTTCAGCTGACGCTCCTCGCTCAAGGCGAGTCCGGCGCGCGCGGCGCATCTGAAGTCATTCTCATGCCGAGCTGAGTATGGAGCCTTTATAGAGCCCAGCGGTCGCAACCAGTGGCAACCGGTGGCAAATGCCTCGGCGCCGCAAGCCGCGAAAACAAGCCAAATCCGTTGCCCCGGCTGCGCCCGGTTGCGTGCGAACTTCCATGGTCAAGAGGGGGTCGACGGTTCGAGTCCGTCAGAGGGCTTCAAGAACGAGCCTGCAAAACTCCATAACAACCAACTCAGGCGTCATTCCTTTTTGCCGGCGTCGAACTCGAGGTAGGCATGCGACGCCGTCGCGAGGGCGAGGATGCCGCTTTGTACGCTGCCCATCGCGCCATTTCAGTCCGCGCTCAGCCGAGCTGCTCCTGCGCCTGGGTCCCGTCCTTCTTCGAAAGCATGTCCTTCATCTGCCTATAGCCGAACGCCCACACCATGACCGTGATGCCGAGGGCGACGTTCCAGATCGTGAGGATGGAGTCCTGCGTGATCGAGAAGGCGGCTACATTCCCGGTCGGCGCGTGCCCGCGCAGAGTGGCGACGTCGAGCGCTTGCGTCTGACCGACGCCGCCTGGGGTGATGGCGAAGATCCCGGAGAGCATGTGGGACGACGCGATCAGGAAGACGGTGAACGCGGTGATCGGGATGCCGAAGGCAGCCATGAAGACGACGTTGACGCCGATCCGAGCGCTGTACGAGGCACCTGACGGCAGCGCCACCTCCCTGGCATAGCGTCGCCAGTCACGGAAGATCGCCGCGCCCTGGTTGGCCTTGTGCCAGATGCCGAGCAACCGCGGCTTCAAGCGCGGCCAGAGGAAGTAGAGGGCGCCGATGATCACAGCGATGGCGATTGGGACGAGGATCGGGTGCGACGCGACGAAGCCGCCCGTTTCGTCGGACGGTGAGCCCTTCGAGACGGTCCGCGGCCGAAAGATCGCCGCTCCGATCACCATCAGCACGCTCACGGCGGTGAAGAACAGCGACTGGACAACGGTGGCCGAGGCCACTCCGGCTACCGACGAGCCGGGAATACTCGTTCGGAAGATGCCGATCATCGTCGCGGTCCCCGCCTGTGCCGGCGTGACGGCGTTGATCGCCGTGCCGCCCTGTGAGGCACCCCATGCGGTCTTGAAGGACAGCCCGGAGTCCGGATAGGCCGCACGGAGGATGTTCCGCCACGCCAGCCCGATGAACGCCGACTCGGCGGTCTTCAGAGCCAGTGCGAGAACGAGCCAGTAGATCGAGACATCGGCGATCCGTCCGAAGACATCGGCCACCCAGCCCCAGAGATTGCCCAGCAGCGCGGCGAAAGTGGGGACGAGCACCGCGACGAGCACTCCCCCTTATCCGCCGATCCTCTTCCCGATCGGGTCCGTCAGCGTTGTGGCAACCCCTTCCTGACGGTGTGGAGGGAGAAGGCGAGAGAGATCTGCGTGACGCCGCGGATCAGCGTCATCGCCGCAACGAAGGCGACCAGCAGCGAAGCGCTGACCCGCCAGCTGCCGGCGGCCCAGAACCCAAGTCCGAGCTCGATCAGGCCGGAGACGAGCTGGATCCACCAGCCGGGGACATTGCGCATCGCCAGCGACGAAACGAGGTTCCAAGTGCCTGCGAAGATGAAGTAGAAGCTGATCACCGCAGCCAGCCCGACGAACGTGTTGCCGGGCTTGAAGAACGCGACGACGCCGGTCACGACGAAGATCACGCCCAGCAGCCCGTGCAACAGCCGCCACCAGCGGCTGGAAATCATCGCTAGCCCGAACTCGGCTGCTCCGATCGCGATCGCGAGGACGCCGAACAAGACGGCGACCGCGGCCACGGAAGCGTAGTCGAAGCGGAAGACGATCGCCGCGACGACGATCCAGGCAACGCCGCTGACGAGAAGAAGCCACCAATAGCGCCCAACGCGCTCAGCCCGCTCGGCGATGCCGAAGATGTCGGAGAGCGACGGCAGACCGCGGGACGGACTCGCTTCGCCGCCCCTGCCGTGGGTTTCCATCTGTGCCATTGTCTCCTCCTCGCTTCGATTGCGCTCGGTAACCGTGACGATTGCGACGCAGCTGGGATCTGACCCGTCCTACGACGACGAGAGACCCGGTCAGGTCACCTTTGACTCGACCTTCTCCTTGAACGCTTCCCATTTCTCCTTGTTATCGGCGTGATGCTCGTGGATCCGGGCTTTCAACGCGTCGACACCCTCCTGGAAAGATGCGTTTTCGGCCGATACGACGTCGGCGTAGACATCATCTGCGGGACGGCGTGTCACCTTGCCGCCAAGTTCGGCCATCGCCCCGTCGATCACTTCTTCAGCAGGCTCGGTGACCTCCGCAACCAGCGCGGGACTCCCGGGCTGAATGCGCTCGCCGATGGCCTGCAACGCGACGTCCTGATCGTCGGCGCGCGCGAGTTCGCCTACGCTGCCACCCATCGCCCCGATTGAGCCGCCGAGCAGCATTCCGACCGGCCCGGCCAGGGCGCCGACGAGCATGCCCAAGAGACCGCCCGAGGCGAGGTAGAAGCCGGCAGCGTTGTCGGAACCCTCCGGCGTCTGTACGGTGCCGTCCTTCCTGCGCTCAAGGAGGACGGCTGACTTCACGTCGACCCTGCCCTCGCGGCCAACGCGATTGAGCTCGCTCAGCGCCTGGTAGGCCTTGCTGGGCTCATCGAACTGCACAACTATGACGTTGTCGTCCATCTTGCTCTCCTTCCGGTCGCAGGCCAGCGCCTGCTATTTCGCTTCGCTCGGTCGCCACTGTCAGGCTCTGCGCTTGATCGAGGCTTGCGAGCTTCACCTCCTTCCTCTCTCGCAGCCGGGTCTCTTGTGGCTTTTGTCGTCGAGTCCGAACACGCTACGCCGATCGCACACCAATGTGAACCCCTAGCGAACCGAAACCGTGTTCACCACTTCGACACACGAAAACGTCCCGAAGGGAGATCGGGTTGATTGACTCGCCGCGCGGCTGCGGTATACGCGTCGCGACATCAATCTTCGGGAGCGGGCCTATGTCCTCGATCGCCGGAGCCCTTCCACGCACCCTCGCGCCGGTATTGCCCCTGGTGACTGTTTCTGATTTACCGGTACGGTCGGAGCGCCGTCCTCCTCGTCGCCTGGGTGGCCGCCTTCACGCTGATTCGCGGCGTCAGGGACATCGTTCTCGCTTTCCGAATCCCTGGACTCACGCACGCAGCTCCGGTCTAAGATTTGATGTGCTGATCCGCCCGCCTGGTCGCTAACGCCGACGCGCAGCCTGCTTGGATGCGCCGAGTTGCGGTCGCAGTTCGCGTCTTCGGCCGAGCTCGATTTCTCCGCGTGCGAAGGCGTCGACGCGGCCCCAACGCCCGGGGATTTCGAGCAGGGCGAGCACGCCAATGCCGCTCGGAAGCGCCGGGTCGACGACGAGGTGATCCCCCACGGGCTCGAGGCCGAGCATCGTTCGCAGCAGCAGCAGCGGCGCGCCCGTCGACCAGGCCTGCGGGCTGCACGCGGTCGGGTACTGAACCGGATACTTGGTTGCCGCCCGCTCGTAGCCGCCGAACGCCTCGGGCAGGCGGCCGTCGAAGAAGGCGGCGGCGTTGAGGATGCCGGCCCCGATCTGCGCTGCCTCCTGCTTGAAGCCGTAGCGGCGCAGGCCCCAGGCGATGAACGAGTTGTCGAACGGCCAGACCGTGCCGACGTGGTAGCCGATCGGATTGAAGCGTCCCTCACCCTCGGCCAGTGTGCGGACACCCCAGCCGGAGAACAGCCGAGGTCCCATCAGATGGCGCGCGACCGCCTTCGCCTTCGACTTGTCGACGATGCCGCTCCAGAGGAGGTGGCCGTTGTTCGAACTCAGCGCGTCGACCTGGTTGCCGTCGGTGTCCAGCGCGAGCGCAAAGTACGCTCCATCCTCGACCCAGAAATCGCGGTTGAAGCGGCGCTTCATACCGGCCGCCTGCTTCTCGAGCTCGTCGGCGAACGTCGGATCGTTCCAGATCTCGCGTGCGAGCCGTGCGCCGCGTCGCTTGGCGTCGTAGGCGTAGCCCTGCAGCTCGCAGGTCGCGCGCGGGAATCCGGGCAGCCGGCCGTCACCATAGGAGATCGAGTCCCAGGAGTCCTTCCAGCACTGGTTCTCGAGGCCGGTCTTCTCGTTGCGGCGTCGGTAGGACACGTAGCCGTTGCCCATCAGATCTGCGTACTCGTCAATCCAGTTCAGCGCCGCACGCGCCTCCTGCTCAAGTTCGCGCACGAGCTTCTTGTCCCCGGTCCAGCGCTCGTACTCGTCCAGCAGCACGACGTACAGCGCCGTGGCATCAGCGCAGCCGTAGTAGGGCGAGTGCGGCCGCTCCTCGAATGCCGTCATCTCCCC
This sequence comes from Actinomycetota bacterium, assembly GCA_039648845.1. Lineage (GTDB taxonomy): Bacteria > Actinomycetota > Thermoleophilia > Gaiellales > Gaiellaceae > 3-1-20CM-4-69-9. Next base: position 5,191 of record JBBWZE010000004.1, read on the forward strand.
GTAGCGCATCTCGTGCAGGATCCGACCGGGGTCCTCGTCGCGGAAGTCATCGACCCGCGTGCCCTGCCAGAGCCCGAGCACACGCAGGGTGGTGGCCGCCAACTCCGGCGTGAACGGCAGCGCCTGCAGGCTGGTGAAGATGCTGTCCCGACCGAACATGGTCATGAACCACGGCAGCCCAGCGGCCGGCAGGCTTCTGCCGGGGGTGATCGGCGGTGAGAAGCGAAGGGCGGCAAGATCGACAAGACTGCGCCGGTACGTCTCCCTCAACGGCTCCCAATCGCACTCGAGCCGGGGAGCCCCACCGACCCAACGCTCCAGGTTTCCCTCCATGTTCTCGCGGCTCCGCCGCTGGACGGGCGCCGGCCGCTCAGCCTTCTTCTTGTCCGGATGAAGTGTCGCAGCGACGTCAATGTCCGTCGTCCACTCACCATGCGGCTCGAGGTGAACCATGAAGGTCAGGCCGTCCTTATCGACCCGGGCCGGAGCGGTCGCCGAGATCACCGTCAAACGACCGAACGTCTTCCGCTCGTAGGCGAGCAGCAGCTTGCCGTCCTCGACCCGACTGCTGTACTTGCCCTTCTTCTCGAGCGCATCCTTGACCTCGAACAAGTCGGCGAAGTCGGACCCAGCTTCGACCCGTACGCTCAGGTCGACCGGCTTCTCGTCGTGGTTCAAGATCCTCAGCTCCTCGTGAAAGCCACCGGCCACCGTCCGTCGGCGGATCACCGACAGCTTGGCGTCGACATAGACGGTTCCCGTTCCTGGGACAAGAAAGAAGCGCGTCTCGAAGTACGCGACATCATCGACAGAGAGCGGATTCAACCGCTGGCCGTCCACGGTCAATACCCATTTAGAAACGAAGCGAGTGTCAAACGAAAAGAGGCCTGTCGGGTCCGTCAACGATGCCTCGATATCTCCCCGACGATCGCTGACCACGAACGTGTTGCCATCGAGGATCTTGACCAGATCGTCGCTCATCGCTGCCCCCTCCCCCCGCCCTTGTTGCGCCGTCGCGCGGGCCGAGTCGCGGGTGCCGGAAGAATCCGCTGGATCAAGACCAGAAACTCCGGATCGCCCTCGAATGTCAGTTCGCCACGCAGATACGCGGCCATGCCGTTCACGTCGCCACTCGCCATCCCATCGAACAACGTTCTATCTGTGCGCACAACACAGTCAGCAGCAACGTTCTTGCGCGACACGGACACGTCGCCCTTGTTGAGCGTCACGAGCCAGCGATCGGTCCGTGTCCCGTCGACGAGGTCGAAACGGATCGTACCCGCCCCCTTCTCCAGTAAGGGCTCATGACCACGACTGCCCAGCTCCTGGAAAAACTCCGAGGTTGCATCGGTCATTGCCACCCCTCCTTGCATGCTTGCCTCTCAATCCCTGTACTAGCCGTACCTAGAGAGTCCATCAGCTTTCGGGCGACACCGCCACGCCCCGCTGAGCATCCGGCACGTGCCTCTTCGCGAACAGATTTGGTCGTCTGGGGGCGACACTACGTCGCGGCGACCCCTGCGCGCGAGGCTCCCAGGCGGAACGATTCATTGAAGCTGCGCCAGGATCGATTCGGAAACGACGAGGAGGAACTCGATGCAAGACGCCCCGATTCTCATCTGCTACGACGCTTCCGACGGCGCTCACCGCGCGATCGAGGCAGCTGCGGGGCTGCTCGGTCCCCGCCACGCCGTCGTCCTCGACGTCGCGAAAATCACGACAAAGCCGTGAATGATTCTCGGTGCTGCCGGCGGTGAGACACCGGCGGCACCGAGACGCGCGGCCGTCGCCACTACGGCGCCTACGACATCGACACGCTCTCCGAGACGGTGCGTGCCGCAGGCGCACGTGCCATGGTCGCCCAGACCTGACGCAAAAAGGTTCCGACCTCTTTACGGCGCTGAATGCGCTGCGCCAATGGGGCGACCAATACCTGAGTGCCAAGCCGATGCGACTCCTCCGCCGCAAACACGACAAGACACCAGTCGTCGCAGCACTCGTCCCCGAAGGAGCGCGCGTCCTCGACGCAGACGAAATCGAACTCGTACCAGGGCCAGGCTTCCCGCGCCGCGCCCGCGGCAAGTGAGCCGCCTCTAGCGACGCGTTCAAACTGCCCCTTAGCACTGAGGTCGTACGCCGGACATTACGGGATGATCACCCCTCCGGCAGCGCGATTCGTGGCTGACGGCGTCACCGGGAGAGGAACGAACAACGAAGCCATCGTTCCGACGGCGCAACGCTCAGCCGGCGCGCTCGTCCGGTAGGCGTGCCGAAGCGACAACAGGACTAGAGTGGCCGCGTGGCGCTTCAACGGATGGACAACGTCGGCATCGTGGTGGAATCGCTTGATGCCGCTATCTCTTTTTTCGCCGAACTGGGCCTCGAACTCGAAGGGCGGGCCATGATCGAAGGAGACTGGTCAGGGCGCGTCACTGGACTGCGCGACCAGCGCGTCGAGATCGCCATGATGCGTACCCCGGACGGCCACGGCCGGATCGAACTCTCGCGATTTCTCGCGCCGCCTGTGGTCGCCGATCACCGGAACGCCCCGGTGAACGCTCTGGGCTACCTGCGTGTCATGTTCGCCGTGGATGACCTCGACGATACGCTCGCCCGGCTCCGCAGACACGGTGCGGAGCTCGTCGACGAAGTGGTCCAGTACGAAGACGTGTATCGGCTCTGCTACGTCCGAGGCCCCGAGGGCATTCTCATCGGGCTGG
>JBBWZE010000087.1:0-8443 GCA_039648845.1 Actinomycetota bacterium
GCGCCGCCGCCGGACCCCTACGCGCCAACGGTACGAAGTGTGAAGCCGAAGCCCGCCGCACCGCGGCGCACGTACGCCCCGCCGGCGCGGGCCACCTACACACCTCCGTCGCGGACCTACACGCCGCCGGTGTCAATCGCGTCGCGACCGGTCGCGCAGACTTCCCGGCCGCAGCGGCGGGCAAAGCCGGTGCGACGTCACCGCAAGCAGCCGGTCCGTCATCCCGCGAAGGCGCCACCGGTTTCCACGTGGCTCGCACCTCTTCAGCGGGTGGTCGCTGCGGCGGGAGTTCCGCTTCCGGCGAGCGACGAACGCGATCACCCGTATCTGTGGCTTGCGGGGATCGCGTTTACGATCCTCGCGGTCGCAGGCCTTAGTCTGCACACGCTGTCGATGCGCTATCTCGGCCTGAGGTTCGAGTGAGATGACCTCGGGGTGGCGATATCCCGTCACGTTGTTCCTTGTCTCCCTGCCGTTGCTCGCCTTCGTGCCTGGTGCGACCGCGGCTCCGCTCACCGTGACCTGCAACGGGGGTGCGTGTTCACCCGACTGGTACAAGGTCAATATCACTGTCGCTTTCGCCTGGGACCCAGTCGGGGTTACATCGACAAGCGGTTGCGACACCCAGACAATCAGTTCAGACACGAGTGGCCGTCATTTCCACTGCGTCGTGAACTACGGCGGTACGCCCGCTACACAGGCCGTAGCCGACTTCGATGTCAAACGGGATGCCACTGCTCCGACGGTGACCGGAGGTTCTCCCACTCGCGGTCCTGATTCGAACGGTTGGTACAACCATCCGGTAGGCATCAACTTCAACGGCTCGGATGCGACGTCGGGTCTCGCTGGTTGCAACTCCACTACCTACGGCGGCCCCGACAGCGCGAGTGCTTCGTTCTCGGGGACGTGCACCGACCAGGCGGGAAACGTGAGCGCACCGGCGAGCTTCGGCCCGATTCAGTACGACGGCTCGCCGCCATCTGTTTCCGTGGCTCTGTCACGAGGCCCTGACTCGGGTGGTTGGTACAACCATCCGGTCGACTTTCAGGCGAATGGGAGCGACAACCTGTCGGGAATCGCGTCTTGTAGCTCCGGAAGCTTCGGCGGCGGCGGCGCAGTCAGTGCCAGCTGCAGCGACAAAGCCGGAAACGTCGGCACTGCCGGTGTCGGCGTGAACTATGACGCCGGTGCGCCCTCCATCGACAGCATCACCTTCGACCGTTCGCCGGACTCCAATGGCTGGTACAACCATCCGGTGCGGGTGACGTTCCACGGGAGCGACGGCGGCTCCGGCATCGATTCGTGCACCGACGTCACCTATCCCGGTCCGGATACGAACGGCACGGCCGTCAACGGGACTTGCACGGACAAGGCGGGCAACCGAGCCGGCGGCACCTCGGCCGCGTTCAAGTACGACGCCACTCCGCCCACGATCACCAACCTCGGGTTCGACTGGGATGACGGAACCGCCACGTTGACCTGGACGGCGTCGCCGGACACGAAGGCGATCGAGATCGACCGAACGCCGGGTACGGCCGGCCCAGATCCGTCCGCCGTCTTCAAAGGCCTCGCCTCGAGCTTCGAGGACAGGGGCCTCACGAACAAGGTCAAGTACCTCTACACGATCAACGGCTTCGACGACGCCGGCAACAAGGCGTCGGAGAGCCTCAGCATCGTGCCGGGAGCCAAGCTCTATTCACCCGCGAGGGGATCGGTCGTCACGAGCCTTCCTTTACTGGCCTGGCGGCCGGTAGCGGGAGCCTCCTATTACAACCTCCAGGTCTATTACGGGGTCGGCAAGGCGCTACGACGCGTCGCGTCGCTCACCGTGAGCGGACGCAAGGTCATGAGCGTGTGGCCGCTGCAGCCGCGCTACCGCATGAAGAAGACCTGGAAGTACAAGGGCAAGGTCCGCAAGCTCGCGTTGGGTCATTACCGTTGGTACGTCTATCCGGGCACCGGCAAGCGCACGGCACACAAGTACGGTCCGCTGATCGGACAGAGCGACTTCTTCGTCGCGAAGAAGCGCTAAGAGGGTTGATGTGAAATTCGGCCCGGCGGAATTTCGCATCAGGCCTCATCACTAGCTCGCGAGCATTCGATTCGTCTCGCCGCTGTGGCCTTTTCCGTCTCCGACTCCACCGGACGCAAGGGCTGCAACAGCCAAGACCAGCCACGACACGAGACACAGGATCACCAGCCGCATTGACACTTCTGACGTCTGCCGACCTTTGCAGTTGGCGTACGTGGTGTTAAGTCGTTACCAGTTCAAATCGAGATGGTCCGGATCTCCCAGGGACGGAGCTCGAGTTGCTGTCCGCGGAAGCGAGCCGTCTGCGGGTCCGAGCTTTCGTTGACGATCCGTGCGCGTCCCGGTTGGAGGGCGGTCAGTACGACACTCTGGTCGCCGTCGAGGGCGGGACCGGCGTGCGAACGAAGGTCGTCCGGTGGGGCCGTCCCCCGCGCCGTTAGGAACGGATGGCGATAACGCTCAGCCTGCTCGAGGTGCGCCTCGGGTCCGGGCAGGTATGCGAACGAGAAGCTGCGCGGCCCCCGCAGCTGTGCGGCCGGGATCGGCAGCGCCGGGCCGGCGGGCTCCTCGCGCCAAGGGTGCTGGGTGCGGCTGATGAGCCCTGTTGAACGAAGCACCGTCAGGGCGAGCTCGTCCTGGGTTACCTCGTACTCGGTGACATGGTCGAGCAGCAGCGCAACGCCTCCGGCGGCGACGAAGGAGGACGCGGGGTAGGTCGGGATCGCCACCTCGCCGTAACCGCCCTCCGGCTCGAGCCCGCGCTCGACGATCGCGAACTGGCCTTCCGCGTACGAGCGATCGGCCGGCTCACCTAATGGAACGTGCACGCGGACGCGTTGGTCGTCGCAAGGATTGTCGAAGTCGATGCGAATGCGGACGAACGGCTCTTCGGCGCGTTGCTCGAAGCGCGTCTGCGTCTCGACCCGCTTTCCATCCCACATATAGGTGCGATGCACGACCTCGACGCGGCGGAGCGGCCCGTCCTCGATCAGATCGCGTCCCTCGTCGATCGGCGTGTCGACGAGGACGTCCGCCGCCGGCGGCGCGTAGTTGTAGCTGTCCCCTACGTCGCCACCGCGGACGATCCTTGTCAGCTGCGATACGTCGATTGCCGAACACGTCCCGGGGACAATCCCTTCGGCGCGTACCGGGCGGACACTCGTCCAGCCGAGCGGCGGTGCGGTCACCGCTGCGACGAGGGTGCGCTTCGGGCGCGCGGCGACACGCAAGGTCCACTCGCCTTCGGCGGTGGCGAACGTCACCTCTTGGACGAGCTGTTCGACGTCCAGCCACTCGGGGTCCGGCGTGTCGCCGACTTCCAGCGTCGCTCGGCCGTCCTCGACGCGAAATCCGTTCACGAAGCGGCCGAAGATCTCGCGACCGTGAAGGCGGCGCGCGATCACGAGCGGGACGTCCGCGCCGACGAGCGTCGCCTCCCACAGCAGCGGCTCCTGGCGGTGGAGCTCCTGCGTCGGAACGCGCGAGCCGTCGGGCAGCTCCAGCTCGACAGTCTTCCACTCCTCGGGGACGACGAGCTCGAGCTCCACGAGGTCGCAGCGTTCGCGCGGTGACGGGTTCACGATCGCGAAGGCATCGCGTGGAACATCCGCGGCGATCCGTGCGACGGCACGTTCCGCGAGCTCACGCCCGATCTGCTCGGCCTCCGCGTAACGCACGAGGACCTGTGCGGACACCTCGTCCGCCGAACAGCCGCAGATCGAGTCGTGCGCGGAGTTCTGGAACATGCGCACCCAAGCCTGCGCGAGGAACGGCTCGGGCTCGCCTGCTCCGTACAACGTTTGTAGCGGCTCGGCATACCGCTCGAGCCACCGTTCTGCGCGACCGCATGCAGCCTTCAGGTCGATTCGGGCGGAGACGACGCCGGGGAGCAGATTCGCCCGTGCAGCGGAGCGCATCTCACCGTGCCAGCGCCTGAGCCCTTCCGGCGACGCGCCGGCAAGGTAGTCGGCGAGCGTCCCCACCGTCGCGCCGTCGGGGATGCGCTCCAGGAGCCCGTGCGGGAGGGGCATGTGGTCCGTACCGACCATCCCCAGCACGGGATCGCCCCGAAACCAGGGCGAGAACCGCTCCTCGAGGGGGGCGAGGTCGGCGGGGCCCGGGACGTCGAAGAGGTAGGCCGCGTTCCCGTAGCCCGCGGGCAGGTACTCGGCGACGACCGAAGAGCCGTCCGGCCCCTCCCACACGAAGCGGTGAAAGTCGACGGTGGACGGAACTCCGCGCCATACCACCGCCGTCTCGATCCCGGCCAGTCGGAGGATCTGCGGCATCTGGGCGACGTGCCCGAACATGTCCGGTAGATAGCCGACGCGCATCGCGCTCCCGAAGTCCGAGGCGCGCGCAAGGCCGGCCTCCAGGTTTCGCAACGTCGTCTCGCCGTCGACGAGGAACTCGTCCATGAGCGTCTGCCAGGGGCCGATCGCGAGGCGCCCCGACTGGACGAGAGAGCGAATGCGCTCCTCCGCATCGGGCCGGATCTCGAGGTAGTCGTCCACGGTCGCCAGCTGCCCGTCGAGCGTGAAGCGCAGCCCCTCGTCCGCTTCGAGCTGCGCGAGGACCTCGTCGACGACGTCGACGAGCGAGATGCGGAAAGACTGGAACGGCCGGTACCACTCGCGGTCCCAGTGCGTGTGCGGGGCGAGGAAGACGCTCAGGTCTTGACTGAGCCCGCGAGGAGGCCCTGAACGAAGTAGCGCTGCAATGAGAAGAAGACGATCAGCGGGACGATCATCAGCAGGAACGAAGCGGCGCTTAGGAGGTTGTACTCCTGTCCGTAGGTCGATAACAAGTACGGGATGCGCACCGTCATCGGGGCATTGTTCGGATGACCGGCAAGGAAAACGAGCGCCATCAGCAGGTCGTTCCACACTCAGAGGAACTGGAAGATCCCGAACGACGCGAGCGCCGGCACCGATAGGGGCACGATGACGCGACGGAAGATGGCGAGATTCGATGCGCCGTCCATCCTGGCCGCCTCGATTAGATCCTTGGGAAGCGTGATGAAGAAGTTCCTCAGCAGGAACACCGCGAGCGGTAACCCAAACGCAGTGTGCGCCAGCCAGATTCCCAAAAACGAGAAGGCGTTGATACCGAAGTGCGGCTCGCTCAGGTGCCAGAGGCGGAAGAGCTTCACGAGGGGGACGAGGGACGTCTGGATCGGCACGACCATCAATGCGACGAGGGCGAGAAAGATCGTGTCGCGGAAGGGGAACGGCACCCACGCAAACCCGTATGCGGCCAGCGCGCCGAGCGTCAGCGGCAGGAGCGTGGCCGGAATCGTGATGATGAGGCTGTTGACCCAGGCATGGCCCATGCCCGTTGCGCTGATCACGTCCGTGTAGTTCTTCAGCGTCCAGTCCCAGTGCGTAACCGCTGTCCACCAACCGCTCGACGCGATGTCGTCACGGTGGCGGAACGACGTGATTCCGAGGCCGACCGTGGGCACAAGCCAGATCATTGCCAGTCCGATCAGTGCGAAATGGATCGGCGTCCGGCTGATGAACCGGATGACTCGCTCGCTGCGCGAGCGCGCAGGGATCGCGATTGCCTGCTCGACAGTCGTCATGTCACTACCTTCTCGCTGCGGAACCGGCGCACGTTGAGGACCATGAACGGCACCAGGAGAACGAGCATGATCACCGCCACGGCCGCGCCGTAGCCCGGTCGCCCGTTCAGGAACGTCTCCTCGTACATTGTGAACCCGATCACGCGGCTCGAGGATCCTGGGCCGCCTCCGGTCATGACGTAGATGATGTCGAAGACCTTGATCACGTTGATGAAGAGCCAGATCGTGACGACGGAGAGCGGAAGGCTCAGCATCGGGATCATGATCCGCCGAAAGATCGCCCACTCCCCGGCACCGTCCACGCGCGCCGCCTCCATCACCTCGGCCGGCAAGCCTTTGATCGCGGCGGACAGCACGACCATCACGAAACCGACCGACGCCCAGATGTAGGCGAAGATGAGGGCGTAGTTGACGAGGTCCGGCCGGCCGAGCCAGGCAATCGGGTGGAAGCCGCCGTCGAACCCTTTGATCGTTGCGTTGAGAGCGCCGATGTCGGGGTCCGGGCTGTAGACGAAGAGCCAGATGATCCCGACCGCCGTCGCCGAGATCGCCATCGGGATGAAGATCGCGGACTTGATCGCACGCTCGTACCGCACGCGGACTGCGAGCACGGCCAGTGAGAGCCCGATAGCGAGCGAAACGGTGACGTAGTAGATCACCCAGTGCAGGTTGTTGATCAACGCGCCACCGTCGTTCCTGTAGAGGAGCTCGGCGAGGATGTTCCAGCCGTGAAACTTGCTCGTGTCGAGGAAGTCGGGATCGTTCGTGAGGAGATCCCTGAAGTTGTCGAGCCCGACCGCGTCGACGAAGTTGTAGAGGAAGTCGCCCTTGTAGAAGGAAAGCCTTGTCGTGTAGTAGGCCGGGTAGACCAGGAAGAGCGCGAGAACGATCAGCGCCGGGAGGACGAACAGGACTCCCTGAAGGCGGCCGGCTGCGGAGCGGAAACCGACGCCTCGCCCTTCACTTGGAGGTGGAGCGGTGACCGGAGTTGGCAGGGGCTGCGTGCTCACTCAAGCAATGGGGCGGCGCCCGCAAGCGGGCGCCGCCGTGTCTGCAGGCCTTAGAACTGGCCTTTGATCTTGGTCTGGAACGTGGACAGGATGCTCTTGATGTCGCCCGGCTTCTGGATCACATCCTGAAGGGCGAAGCCCCAGGTGTCACCGAAGGCTCCAGGCAGCAGGTCTGAGCCGTCGAAGAGGAACGTCTTCGCTGCGGCCAACTGCTTCGCTTCGGCCCTCGCCAGGACGTTCGGGTACTTGCTCACCTTCTTGTTCGGCGATTCCACGGCTCCCGTCGAGACCCAGATCGTGCCGGCCGCAGGAGTCGAGATGTACCTGAGGAAAGACCGGACGTCGGCGCTGTCCTTGAACGCAGCAGCGAAGTCTGCTGCACCGACGACTGGGTGGTCGAGCGAGGCCTTGATCGTCGGCCAGGGGAAGAACGCGATCGTCTTGCCCGGCTTCAGGCTCTTGTTCACGTCGCCCGTCGCGATTCCGCCGACGAAGCCGCCCTCGAAGAAGAGCTCCGCCTTCGGGCTGGTGCCGAAGACGCTCGTGATGCTGTCGACGAAGCTCTGGCCGAGCACGCCCTGAACGCCGTTGTAGACGTACTTGTTGTTGATGATCTGCACCATCGTCCGCAGAGCAGTCGCCACAGAGCTGTCGGTGAACGGCAGCTTGCCGGTGAACAGCTGTTGATACTTCGCGGGCCCTGCAGTCCGGGCGTAGATGTTCTCGAACCAGTCGGTGAGGGTCCACTGGCTCTGGTTCGGGCCGGCCCCGACCGACCAGGGCACGAGACCCTTCGCCTTGTACTTCTTCGTGATCGCGAGCAGCTGAGCCCACGTCTTCGGGATCTTGAATTTGTACTTCGCGAAGGACTGCGGCTTGTACCAGATCACGCTCTTGGAGTTCGCCTTCGCGGGGACCCCGTAGAGCTTTCCGCCCGAGCTGCCGAGCTTCAGCCAGCCTGCAGAGTAGTTCGATTTCATGTACGAGTTGCTGAGACCCAGGCTTGACAAAGTCTTCAGCGCGTTGTCCTTTGCCAGGGTGCCGATGTAACCGGGCCGGGGCAGGATGGCAATGTCCGGCGGGTTCCCGCCGGCGAGCCGCGTACGAACCTCCGGGATGAAGTTACGGGCTGATGTGTATTCGACCTTGATGCCCGTTTTCTCGGTAAATGCCGCGGTGACCTTCAGGAATGCGTCCTTCTCGGCTCCGCCCCAGAGCGAGAGAACCTCGATCGTTCCAGCGCTGCGCTTCGTCGGCTTTGCACTGATCGCCGTCGCCGTCAATCCTGCGGCAAGTACGACGAGTGCGACGGCCGATGCGATCAGCGATTTCCGTCGCTTCACTCGAATCCTCCTCCTCCTATAGACCCCACTGTCCTTGTCGATGCTATCTCCAACAGCTTCAGCTCCGAGCCGTGAGATTCAGCTCGGTCTCCGGATCGAAGACGTGAAGCTTGTCCGAATGAATCGCGAAGTCGACTTCCTGGCCGGCCTGCACCTTCTTGTCAGATGGCACCAGCGCGACGATCTCGTGGCCCTCGGACTGGGCGTGGATGAGCTCTTCGTGACCCAGGTATTCGACGACGTCGATCTTTGCCGGGACGTGGACCAAACCTGAGCCGCCGTGGCCGTTCAACTCGAGATCTTCCGGGCGGAAGCCGATCAGCAGGTCGCGGCCACGGTTCTGCGCCGCGGCCTTCGCCGCTGCGCCCACGAGCTCGAGCGTCGTGCCGCCGAACTTGAGGGTGCCGTCATCTGCCTTGGCGGTTGCGAAGTTCATAGCCGGTGAGCCGATGAAGGCGGCCACGAAGACGTTGAC
>JBBWZE010000214.1:0-6545 GCA_039648845.1 Actinomycetota bacterium
CGTCGAGCCAGCGCAGCTCTCCCGTCGCGACGTGCAGCTCGTAGAGGCCGTTGGCCACGTCGGCGTAGTCCTCGAGCACGCCCGCATGCTTCGCTTCCCCCGCGCGCCAGCTGCGGAAGAGTCGTCCTTCCGAAGTCGACAGCGGTCCCAGGAGGAACTCGGCGAGTGCACGTGCGGCATCGAGATAGTCCGCTCGCTCGAGGCGGCGGCCGGACTCGGCGAGCGCAGCCAACGCGAGCCCATTCCACGATGCGATCGCCTTGTCGTCCCGCAGCGGCTTCGGTCGCAGCTCGCGCCCCTCGAAGAGCCTCGCGCGAGTGTCACGATCGAGATCGCCGCGAACGATGAAGCGACCGTTCTCGAACGGCTGCAGGAGCTCGAGCGGAATATCGTCGCCCTCGGTCCACGTATAGGTCAAGCCCTCGACACCGTCAGTGTCTGCGTCTTGCGCCGACGCGAAGCCGCCCTCGGGCAACCGCAACTCGCGCAGCATGTAGTCGAGCGTCTCCACGGCGACCTCGCGGTAGCGCTCAGTTCCCGTCACGAGCCAGCCGTGAAGGTACGCGGGCACGAGCAGCGCGTTGTCGTACAGCATCTTCTCGAAGTGCGGCACGAGCCACTCGCGGTCGACCGAGTAGCGATGAAAGCCACCACCGACGAGGTCGTACATGCCGCCGAGCGCCATGCTGTCGAGCGTCTTCGTGGCGAGCTCCAGCTCTCCGCGCCGAAGGAGGAACTCGAGCACCGACGCGGCCGGAAACTTCGGTGGGTTGCCGAAGCCACCCCAGACCGGATCGAACTGTTGCTGCAGCCCGCGCACAGCATCAGGCAGCAGCGAAGCCGTGAGCGGCTCGGCCGAGGGCTCGGCGGTCCGGCGCAATTGCTCGGTAATCGCGCTCGCGTCGCGGTCGATATCCGCGCGCCGGTCACGCCACGCTTCCGCTACGGCCTGCAGCAACTGCTTGAAGCTCGGCAGACCGTGACGCGGCTCGGGCGGGTAGTACGTGCCGCCGAAGAAGGGTTCGCCGGTCGGCGTTAGGAAGACGGTCATGGGCCAGCCGCCCTGGCCGGTCAGCGAGACGACCGCATCCATGTACACCGAGTCGACGTCCGGCCGCTCCTCGCGGTCGACCTTGACCGGGACGAAGTGCTCGTTCATCAATGCCGCGGTTGTCTCGTCCTCGAACGACTCGTGAGCCATCACGTGGCACCAATGGCAGGCCGCGTAGCCGACGGAGAGGAGGATCGGCTTGTCGTCCTCACACGCGCGCGCGAGTGCTTCTTCTCCCCACGCATACCAATCAACCGGATTGTCGGCGTGCTGCAAGAGGTACGGGCTCGTCTCCCGGGCGAGACGGTTCATTGAGGCACCGTAGCTATTTACGAACGCGCCGCCAGGCTTCGACGCCGACGGTGATCAGCGCCGCGATCCCGAGCGCGACCAGCAGAGCGTAGATGGGCTGGTCCTCGAACAATCGCCCGCCTAGATAGCCGAGCAGCCCCCCGTACACCGCCCAGAGGATCGCGGCGACGAACACGTAGGGAGCGAATCGCGTCGGCCAGCGCATATGCACCAGTCCCGCTGTGAAGGTCGTCGCGGTGCGACCGCCCGGGATGAACCGCGCGACAACCAGGACATAGCTACCTCGTTCCTTGAGGAAGTTCCGCGCCCAGTCGAGCCTGCGCTGCGCGACTTCACCGCTGAAGAACCGCTTCACCGCCGGCGTGCCGAGCCAGCGGCCGACGGCGTAGGAGGAGTTGTCCCCGATGAACGCGCCGGCGGCGGCGAACACGATCACCCACTCCAGAGAGAGCTCGCCGCGGGCGGCCTGGATCCCGCAGACGATCAGGGCAGTCTCACTGGGGAAGGCCGGGATGAGCGCGTCGCCTGCACAGATCCCGAGGAGAAGCGGGTACGTCCACAGCGACCCGGTGAGCAGGTCGATTAGACCCTGGAGGAGCGCGGCGAGCACTAGTGCTCCTGCCGCAATTGTTGCTTCTCGTATGGTCGCGCGCGCATGGCCAACGGGTTCCTGCCGCTCGACGGAGTGCGAGTCGTCGACGTGACCAGCTCGCCGGCGGAGCCCTTACTGTACGGAGCGGCGTGATCCGGGGCGTAGAGTCGAGCGCATGACCGACATGCGCGCACTCCTGCATCGGACCGCAGACCTCGCCTCGGACTTTCTCGAGTCTCTCGACGAGCGGCCCGTCTTCCCGCCCGCCTCCGCAGCGGAACTGCGCGAAGCGCTGGGCGGAGAGCTGCCCGACGGCCCCACGGATCCCGAGGACGTGGTGGAGCAACTTGCCGCCAACGCCGACCGCGGGATCGTCGCGATGCCGAGCGGCCGCTACTTCGGCTTCGTCATCGGCGGCGGCCTGCCGGCGGCATTGGCCGCGGACTGGCTGACGTCCGCCTGGGATCAGAACGCCGGGCTCTACGTCGGCGGCCCCGCTGCGTCGGTCGTCGAGCAGGTGGTGCGCGACTGGGTGTGCGACCTCCTGGGCTTGCCCGAGGACGCATCGCTCGGGCTCGTGACGGGAACCCAGATGGGCAGCGTCACAGCACTCGCTGCTGCTCGGTTTCGCGTGCTCGAGCGGGCAGGTTGGGACGTCGCGCGAGACGGTCTCGCCGGCGCTCCGCGGATCCGCGTGCTCGTTGGCGCGCAACGGCACGTGACGATCGATCGCGCCGTGCGCTTGCTCGGGCTCGGCGCGCCCGAAGTCGTCTCCGCGGATGGCCAGGGACGGATGAACGCCACCGCCTTGCGCGACGCGTTGCGCGGCGGCGACGCGCCGACGATCGTCTGCGCTCAAGCGGGTGACGTGAACACCGGCGCTTTCGATCCCTTCGAAGAGATCGCCGACGCGACAGCCGAGCGCGGCGCCTGGCTCCATGTCGACGGCGCCTTCGGCCTCTGGGCAGCCGCAAGCCCGAAGCTTCAGAACCTCGTTCGCGGCGCAGAGCGAGCGGACTCGTGGATCACCGACGCCCACAAGTGGCTGAACGTTCCCTACGACTCGGCGCTGGTGCTCTGCGCCGATCCGGAAGCTCATCGTGCCGCGATGACCGTCAGCGCCTCGTACCTGATCCAGGACGACACGCGCGCCGTGCGCGACCAGGTCGACTGGGTACCGGAGTTCTCGCGCCGCGCACGCGGCTTCGCGGTCTATGCCGCGTTGCGCTCACTTGGACGGAGCGGCCTCGCCGAGCTCGTCGAGCGCACCTGTGATTGCGCGCGCCGCTTCGCTGAGGGAATCGCCGAGCTCGAAGGCGTCGAGGTGTTGAACGACGTCGTCCTCAATCAGGTTCTGTTCCGTTTCGAAACCGATGAACGGACGGACCGCGTGCTGCTCGCCGTGCAAGACGCGGGCGACGTCTGGATGAGCGGGACGACGTGGGATGCCCGCCGGGCAATTCGCCTTTCCGTCTCGAATTGGCAGACGGAGGACGAGGAGATCGATCTCGCGCTCGAGGCCTTCAGGACGGCGGCGAGTCAATCACGGGTCCATGCACCGGCGCGGTAGACCTGGCCCTCGAGCCGACGCCCGAGCAAGCTTTCCAACCAGACCGAGGTCTCGATGAGCGCGTCGAGATTCACGCCCGTCTCGATCCCGTCGCCTGCCAGTAGGTAGACCAGGTCTTCGGTAGCGATGTTCCCGGTCGCGCGCGGGGCGTAGGGGCAGCCGCCGAGCCCGCCGCAGGACGCGTCGAACAGCGTTGCGCCGGCCTCGAGCGCCGCGACCGCATTCGCATAGCCGGTGTTGCGCGTGTTGTGCAGGTGCACTCCGGGAGCGTGAGTCCGCTCGACGAGACCGCTCACCTGACGGGGCGTCGCGACGCCGATCGTGTCCGCCAGCACGACTTCGGCGGAAGGGAACCGTGCAGCCAGGTCGGCGACCACGCCGGGATCGACGCGGCCCTCGAAGGGACAACCGAAGGCGACGCTGATCGTCACGGTCACGGGAAGCGCAGCTCGTTGAATGACGTCTGTTGCCGCGGCGACCGCCTGCTCCACGGACTGGTTCGCGTTTCGCCGACTGAAACTGTCGGTGGCCGCAACGGTGAAGTTGACACGGTCGAGACCGGCTGCGGCCAACCGGTCATATCCTTTCTCGTTCAGCGCCAGACCGGAGTACTCGGTCCCCGTGCGTCGGTGGATCGCGTCCACGACCTTTTCGGCACCCGCCATCTGCGGCACCGCGTCGGCGCGGACGAAGCTCACGGCCTCGATACGCGGCAGTCCTGCGGCGGCGAGCCGATCGACGAACTCGGCGCGAACCCCGGGTGCGAGCGTCTCCGGCTCGTTCTGCAGACCGTCTCGCGGTCCAACGTCGCAGATCGTCACGCGCACGACGAGGCTACTTGGGCCGCTCGAGCTGCTTCAGGATCTCCCCCACTTCCTCCGCCAGATCCTGCGCGAGCTCGACTTCTTCGACCTTGAAGCGGCGACCCTTCTCGCCGTAGACCTCGACGAGCCCCCAGGCACCGTCGCGGCCCTCGATTGCGACCATGAGCAGCGCGTCGTAACCGAGCTCTCGAAGAAGCTTCAGCTCGTTCTCGTCCGGCTCGGGATCGTCCCGCGACACCGTCTGGGGCCGCCGCTCCTCGATCACCGCGCGCGTGAGTGGATAGTCCGAGATCAGGTAGCCGTGCCCGAGCCGGTCCGGCTTGCCGCTCTTCTGATGCTGCATCAGGTCGACGAGTAGATCGCCGATCACACGCGAGATCGTGCAGGCCGGTGCGTCGAGCAGTTCGACGTAGGCGCGCGCCGTCGCCCCGAGAAGGCTCGGAACGGTCTTCTCGGCACGAAGCCGCTCTCGGGCGGCGGTTACCTGGCCGGTCTGATCGGCCCCCATCAAGCCGATCTTACGGAGGTCTCTAGTCGTCGAATCCGGTGGCCTCGACCTTGTCGGGCTCAATCAGCACCTTGACCCTGGTCTCCTCGGGGTTTCGCCACGGATACTCGTCCTTGCCGAGGTACTTCTTCGCGAGCTTGTCGATCTGGGCGTCCGCACCCTCTTCCGTCAGCTCCGCGGGGCCGCTCACCGCCACCCATTTCCACGCGTTGTTCGGATCTACCATCAGCAGCGAAGCCCGCGGGTCGCGCTCCAGATGCTTCGACTTCGCCCGTCCCCGAGCGGTATTGAAGGAGACCTTCCCGTCCTCGACATCGACCCAGACGATCGTCGAATGGGGCGAGCCGTCCTCGCGCAGGGTAGTCGCGACTCCGACGTTCGGACTTTCGTCCAGGAACCTGCGGGGCTTCTCGTCGAGCTTCGCCATGCCTCACCTCCGGTTGTTTTGACCGACAACGACGCGACCCGCTAGCGTCTTCCCCGATGGCCGCGCTCCTACCCGTCGGGACGAGGAAAGGCCTCTTCCTTCTCCGCAGCGACGACGGCAAGGAGTGGGAGCTCGAAGGCCCACTTTTGCCAGGCTGGCCGGTGTACCACGCAATCGTCGATCCGCGCGACGGGGTCCTCTACGCGGCCACGAACAGCTTCATCTACGGCGCGACAGTTCACCGCTCCAGCGACCTGGGCCGGAACTGGGAGCGCGCGGAGGAGCTCGGCCTGCCCGAGGAATCCGGCCTGAAGCTCAATGCGACCTGGCACATCGAGCCCGGCAAAGACTCGGAGCTGTGGCTCGGCGGCGACCCGGGTGTGCTGTTTCGGTCGGACGACGGCGGGATCACCTGGGAAGTGAACCGCGGCCTGCTCGACCACCCGACGCGCGAGCAGTGGCAGCCAGGCGCAGGCGGCATGTGCTGCCATTCGATCCAGCTCGTGGACGGGGCGATGTACGTAGCCATCTCCGCGGCTGGTGCCTTCCGCAGCGACGACGGCGGCGAAAGTTGGCTGCCGATCAACAAGGACGTCGCGGCCGACTTCCACCCGGAGAAGTACCCGGAGGTCGGCCAATGCGTGCACAAGCTGCTTGCTCATCCGGCGCGACCTGATCGGCTCTGGCAGCAGAACCACTGCGGCGTCTATCGGTCCGACGACCGAGGCGACAACTGGGAACGACTCGACGGAAACGGACTTCCCTCGGATTTCGGCTTCGCGCTCGCGCTCGATGCAGAGGACCCCGACGTCGCATACGTGATCCCCGAGGTGTCGGGCGAACAACACTTCACCCCCGACGGTCGGCTCGGCGTCTACCGGAGCGGCGACGGCGGCGCGTCCTGGGACCTCACCTCGAACGGACTCCCCGACCGGGCATGGGCAGCCGTGCTGCGGGAGGGGTTCGCATACGACGAGGGCGGGCTCTACTTCGGAACCCAGAGCGGCTCGGTGTGGAGTGCACCGCGAGGCGGCGGCGAGTGGATCGAGGCGGCAGGGAACCTGCCACCGATACTCTCTGTCGAGGCTGCCCGGCTCTGACGTGGCGGTCGTGCTTCTGCCGGCAGCGCTTGCCGCGGAAGCAGGCGGGCAGAAGCGCTTCGAGGTACAAGCCGCAACCGTCGGCGAGGCCCTGCGCCAACTCCCGGTCGTGAACCTCCTGTTCGACGAGGCGGGCGAGCTCCGCCGTCTGGTCAACGTCT
>JBBWZE010000099.1:0-3783 GCA_039648845.1 Actinomycetota bacterium
GCAGCCCCACGCCGAGCGGCAGCCCGTCGTGCACCTGAGTCACATCTTCCGGAGGCTCGACCTGGAAGCCTGCGCGCTGGAGCACGCCGATGAGCTGCGCGGGCCTGCTCGAACGCGCGAGGCCGACATCGAACTCGACGACCCCGCGCGTGATCAGGTCCGCCAGCGACTGCTCCATCGTCTGCATGCCGCGACTCGTGTTCGTCTGCATCACCGAATAGACCTGCTCCACCTTGCCCTGGCGGATGAGGTTGCGGACTGCGTCGTCCGGCAACAGAACCTCGAGCGCCGGCACTCGTCCCTGTCCGTCGGCCGTCGGAAGCAGAGCCTGGGTGACGACGCCCTGCAGCGAGCTGGCGATCTGAATGCGGATCTGCTCCTGCTGCTCGGCCGGAAAGACGTCGATGATTCTGTCGATCGTCGAGGGCGCGCTCTGGGTATGCAGCGTTCCGAAGACGAGGTGACCGGTCTCCGCGGCGGTCAGCGCGGTCGAGATCGTCTCGAGGTCGCGCATCTCGCCGACGAGGATCACATCCGGGTCCTGGCGGAGAGCGGCACGGAGAGCCTCGCCGAAGCCCGTTGCATCTGGCCCGATCTCGCGCTGGTTGACGATGCAGCGTTTGTGGCGGTGCAGAAACTCGATCGGGTCCTCGATCGTGAGGATGTGCTCCGAACGGTTCCGGTTGATCTCGTCGATGATGGCGGCGAGCGTCGTCGACTTACCGGAGCCGGTCGGGCCGGTGACGAGGACGAGGCCGCGGGGCTTCTCGGCCAGCTGGTGCAGAGTCGCCGGGATGCCAAGCTCCTCCAGGGTCTTGATCTCGGCAGGGATCAGGCGAAAGGCCGCCCCGATCGACTCGCGCTGGAAATAGACATTGACGCGGAAGCGCGCCAGGCCGGGAATCGAGTGCGAGAAATCGAGCTGGCGCTTGATCTCGAGATTCTTCTGCTGCTCGCTCGAGAGGATGCGGTAGAGCAGTTCCTGCGTCTCCTCGGGAGTGAGGGGGTTGTAGTCGCCCACACGCTCGATTTCTCCACGCACGCGAATGACAGGAGGCGTCCCGACAGTCACGTGGAGGTCCGACGCATCGCGCGCCACCATGTGCTCGAGGAGCTCATCGATTGAATTCACCGGCCGCATAACTCGAACGAGTCATCGGCAGGCCATGGCGCCGCCTTTACCTCTTAGATAGGAGCAGGTTTTCAAAAGGCACGATCACCCCTTCGAGGGTTACCCACCGTGGGTGAGTTGGCCGATGCCTAGCGGGCCACTCTGTTCGTTTCCCATGGAAGGAGCATCTGCATGACCAGCAAAATCCGGCAGCGGCTGGCCGGTGAGGAAAGCGGTTTCACCCTCATCGAACTTCTCGTTGTCATCATCATTCTCGGCATCCTGCTCGCGATCGCGATCCCCTCATATTTGAGCTTCAAGGATCGCGCGAACACGTCGGCAGCGAAGGCCAACGTCCGCGCGGCGATTCCGGCCGTCGAGGCGTTCAACGCTGACAACGCAGGAACCGGCAACTCGGGCGGCTACTACGGGATGACCATCACGGCCCTCCGCGACACCTACGACTCGGCCATCAACCCGTCGAAGATCCAGCTCGGGGCGACCGCTCCGACGTCGCTGACCTACTGCATCCAGAGCCAGGTCGGCCAGGCCACGTTCAAGAAGGACGGGCCCGGCGCCGAAATCACCTCGGGCGCCTGCTCGTAGTTCCTCGCTCGATCTGACGTTGCGAAGGGCGCGGGAAACCGCGCCCTTCGTCTTTCAAGTCACTCCTTTTAGCTGCCGATAGAGATTCCGTGACCTTCACGCTCTCGCCCCCGGTCCGCTACGCCGCCCTGCTCGGGCTCCTCGGCGCCCTGCTCATCGGCGGCGGCATGACGGTGCTGAGCCACAGCCAAAGCTCGGTCGCCACCCCCCATGTGATCAAGCATCATCCCTTCGGTGGAGCGCTGAAGAAGCAGGCGACGCCGGTACTGCCCAAGAAGCACACGGCCCACGCGACCAAGCCCAAGCTCACGAAGCCGAAGTCCACGACAACTCTCTCGGCCGCTGCACGAGCACAACAACGGTCTGCAGTCCGGGCGGCGATCGCCGCCGGCCTCCCCAGCGCGGTCGCCTCGGCCCTGGGGCAGCACCGGATCGTCGTCGTATCGATCTACAACCCCTACTCCGAGGTGGACGGAATCTCCTTCGCGGAGGCGCGAGCCGGTGCGCAGGTCGCCGGCGCCGGCTTCGTCGGGCTGAACGTGCTCAGCCAGGCCCAGGTGGGGAAGCTGACCCAGATGCTGGGCCTGCTCCCCGATCCCGGCCTGCTCGTCTACACCCGCCCGGGAACGCTCGCCGCGAGGATCAGCGGCTTTGCCGACAAAGAGACCGTCGCGCAGGCCGCCCAGAACGCCGCCCGCGGAACGTGACGGACGCGGCCCCTGAGGGTGCCGGAGCGCGTGAGCTTTTCGTCCGGCACGCCCGCCGCGACGGACGCTCCGTGGCGGTCCTCCGTGCCGTGGACTACGGCGACTCCTGCGTCGTCGAGGCCGAGGTCTATCCGGCCGGCGGCCGTAGCGCCGAGCCCACGCGACCCGGGCCGTACACCTTCGCGGACGTCCACCAGGCCACGGCCTTCATGACCGAAGCCGTCGAAGCCCTGATGGTGCTCGGCTGCGACGTACATGCGCAGTGAAATCCGCCCGGCTGCGCCGGGCATGATGATTTCACTGCGATTGTCCTAGCGGAGAGCGGTTGTGGCGGAGCCGGGCTGAGCCCGCCTCCGCGGCGAAGAGCCTTACGGGATGCAGCCCGTAGTAACGGCGGAAAATCCGGCCGCTGCGCGGCCATGATGATTTTCCGCCGACGTCCTAACGGAGAGCGGTGTGGCGGAGCCGGGCTGAGCCCGCCTCCGCGGCGAAGAACGTTCTAGGGGATGCAACCGGTCGTCACCGGGTCGCTCTCGACGTACTGGCCGTTTACCTCTTGCACCACGACTGAGGAGGCGCCCCACGTGCAGGCATCGCCCTGCTTCGCCGGGGCTGCACCGGCCGCCATCGTCAGGACGAACACAAGGCAGGCCAAGACGAGTATGAGAGGCCGCTTCATATGGCTTCAACGCCATACGGCTTGAAACAGATACGTCCCGCGGCTCCTCCCATCCCACCCTGAGAGACGCGCGAGCGGGCTCGGATCTTCCTCTCTAGATGGAGACGCGCGCGAGCTCTTCGATCGATGTCAGGCCGGCCGCGACTTTCGCCAGGCCGTCGTCCCACAGGGTTCGCATGCCTTCGCCGATCGCGGCGCGCTCGATGTCCTCGCGGCTCGCCTTGGTTACGGCCAGGCTCTCGAGCTGCTCGCTCATGGTCAGCAGCTGGTAGACGCCGATCCGGCCCTTGTAACCCGATTGGTTGCACCTGGGGCAGCCCTTTTTTCGGTAGAAGACCATGCCGTCGCTGGCCGCTGCGACCTCGCGGGAGACCCGGGCCTTCATCAGCTCGTCGACCGATGGTTGGTACATCTCGCAGCAGTGGGAGCAGAGCTTGCGGGCGAGCCGCTGCGCGAGCACGGCCGAGACAGCGGCGCCGATGAGAAACGGCTCCACGCCCATCTCGCCGAGACGGGTCAGAGCCTGCGGGGCGTCGTTCGTGTGCAGCGTCGAGAGGACGAGGTGGCCGGTGAGTGCGGCCTCGATCGAGATCTTGGCGGTCTCACCGTCGCGAATCTCGCCGACCATCACCACGTCGGGGTCGGAACGCAGGATCGAGCGCAAGGCAGTCGCGAACGTG
>JBBWZE010000109.1:0-3340 GCA_039648845.1 Actinomycetota bacterium
CCGCCGCAGCGTCGCCCCTCCAAGTCGGGAAGCTTAGGCGATACTTCTCCCCGGACAAAGCGAGGGAGGGAGCCGAAATGGACGTTCAGGAGCTAGAGAGAACCGCCGAACAGATCGTCGCCGATGGGAAGGGCATCCTCGCCGCAGACGAGAGCAATGGGACGATCAAGAAGCGGTTCGATTCGATCGGGACCGAGTCGACAGAGGAGACGCGCCGGGCGTATCGGGAGCTCCTCTTCACGACGGAGGGAGCCGAGGAGTTCATTGGTGGCGTGATCCTCTACGACGAGACAATCCGCCAAAAAGCCTCCGACGGCACGCCGTTTCCGCAATTGCTCGAGTCTAAGGGAATCGTCCCGGGGATCAAGGTCGACACGGGCGCCAAACCCCTCGCTCTGGCCGACGGCGAGACGGTCACCGAAGGTCTCGACGGACTCCGCGAACGGGTCGCGGAATATCGCGAACTGGGCGCGCGCTTCGCGAAATGGCGCGCAGTGATCACGATCGGCACGGACATCCCCAGCGAGTACTGCATTTGGACGAACGCACACGCGCTGGCCCGCTATGCCGCGCTCTGCCAGGAAGGCGGGCTCGTGCCGATCGTCGAGCCCGAGGTGCTCATGGACGGCGATCACACGATCGAGCGGAGCTTCCACGTCACGTCGCACACGCTGCACGCCGTCTTCACGGAGCTGCGCGACCAGCGAGTGCACCCAGAGGGGGTCCTACTGAAGCCGAACATGGTTCTCCCCGGGTACGAAAGCTCCGAGCAGGCCTCCGACGAGGAGATTGCACACGAGACGGTGCGCTGCTTCCGCCGGCACGTCCCGGCGGCCGTTCCGGGCATCGTGTTCCTCTCGGGCGGGCAGTCGGAGGAAGAGGCGACGCGGCGGCTGAACGCGATCAATGCAATCGGCCCGCACCCGTGGAAGGTGTCCTTCTCCTACGGTCGTGCACTGCAGGCGGCAGCCCTCAAGGCTTGGAGCGGGCGTGACGAGAACGTGGAGGCGGCCCAGCGCGCCTATTACCACCGCGCGAAGATGAACAGCGCCGCGCAGACGGGGACGTACGCGCCCGAACTGGAGAAGGAGGCCGTTCCCGCCTAGTGGTACTCGAGGCCCGTCAGGGCCTGGAGCTTGTCTAGTGCGTGCGTGGCCTCGACTCGGCGCGAGGTACCGGACCGTGAGCGCATCACGATCGAGTCGGTGACCGCACCGTTCGGGAGGTAACGCACGCCGCGCAGAAGCGAGCCGGTGGTCACGCCCGTCGCTGCAACAAAGACATCGTCGCCTGCAACGAGGTCACTCGTCGTCAGCACTCGCTCCGGATCGAGACCGGCGCCGACGAGCTGCTGACGCTCATCGTCGTCACGTGGCCACAGCTTTCCCTGGATACCGCCTCCGACGCACTTGAGGGCCGCCGCTGAGATGACGCCTTCCGGCGTGCCACCGATCCCGTAGAGCATGTCCACCCCGGTGCCGCTCTGAGCGGCTGCGATCGCGGCTGCCACGTCGCCGTCACGAATCAGCAGGACCTTCGCGCCGGCCGCACGAAGTTCCGCAATCAGCGCCTCGTGACGCTCACGCTCGAGCACCACCACGGTGATCTCCCGCGTCGACACCCCCTTCGCCTCCGCGACGCCGTTGACGTTCTCCGTCGGCGACGCGTTGATGTCGACAGCGTCTATGCCCTGCGCCCCGACCGCGATCTTGTTCATGTACACGGCGGCTCCGGGAAAGAACATCGTGCCGCGTTCCGCCACGGCGATCACCGCGATCGCATTCGGCTGGCCGAGCGCCGTTAGCCGCGTCCCCTCGAGCGGATCCACCGCGACGTCGACTTCCGATCCGGTGCCGTCGCCGACCGGCTCACCGTTGAAGAGCATCGGCGCCTCGTCCTTCTCCCCCTCGCCGATCACGACGACGCCGGCCATGGAAACCGAGTCGAGCATCGCGCGCATCCCATCGACCGCGGCCTGGTCTGCGGCGATCTTGTCGCCGCGCCCGACCCAGCGCCCTGCCCCCAGCGCCGCCGCCTCGGTGACACGAACGAGCTCGAGCGCGAGATTTCGGTCGGGCGGCCTGGCGCTCATCTTCATGCTGGCCCGGGACCCTACATCCGTTCGGGCGCCTCGACTCCGATCAGATCCAGGGCCCGCGCAATCACGTGCTGCGCGCCGCGGACGAGCGCCAGCCGGAACGCCTCCGTCTCGGAGCCCACGACGCGATGCTCGTGATAGAAGCGGTGGAAGTCGTCGGCCACCCGAATCGCGTAGATCGGGATCGCGTGCGGCGAGCGCCGCTCGGCCGCCTCGGCGGCAATCGCCGGAAACTCGGCGAGCCGCTTGATCAGGTCGCGCTCCTCGCGCTCGAGCTCTTTCGGCACCGTGACGTCCGCGCTTGCCGCCTCGGCATTGCGCAGGATGCCCGCGATGCGCGCATGCGCGTACTGCACGTAGTACACCGGATTCTTCTGCGAGCGCTCGGCCGCGAGATCGACGTCGATGTCGATCGGTTGGTCGTGCCCCCGGGAGATCAGGTACCACCGCGCGGCGTCGATGCCGATCTTCTCCACGAGCTCGTGAAGGAAGACGACGTCGCCGCGGCGCTTCGAGATCTTCTTCGTCAGACCGCCTTCGACGATGTGGACGAGTTGGTAGATCAGCACCTCGATCCGCTCGGGGTCGTAGCCGAGCATCGTGGCGGCGGCCTTGAGCCGTCCGACGTAGCCGTGGTGGTCCGCTCCCAGGACATAGATTGCGCGATCGAAGCCGCGCTCGAGCTTGTCGCGCAGATAGGCGACGTCGGCCGCGAAGTACAGATACGACCCGTCGGACGAACGAACGAGCGGGCGGTCCTTGTCGTCGCCGTACGCGCTCGTGCGAGCCCAGATCGTGCCCTCGGCCTCGTAGGTTTCGAGGCGCGGCAGGACCTGTGGAATTTCCTTCTCGATCTCGCCTTGGTGCCGCCACGTATCGATGTCGATGCGGAACTCAGCGACCTCCCGGCGGATCTCCGCCAGCATGTGCTCGACCGGATCGACGTCGAGCGCGGCGAGCTCGTTGATGTACTCGCCCTGATAGCCGTCCTCGGGGAGCTCGGCGCCGCTTCGTCGCGCCTCGACCGAGGCCCGAAAGAGCTCGACCTGCCGGCCCGCGTCGTTGAAGTAATACTCGCGTGCGACCTCGTGTCCCGCGTAGTCGAGGAGGCGCGCCACGGAGTCGCCATAGGCGCCGTTGCGTGCAGAGCCCACCGTCAGGGGCCCGGCGGGATTGGCCGAGATCAGCTCGACCTGGATCTTCTGCCGTTGCTCCCCGGCAGAGCCGGCGCCGTAGTCCGGG
>JBBWZE010000153.1:0-10915 GCA_039648845.1 Actinomycetota bacterium
CCTGGCGCGGAGGCTCGCGGATGAGAACGGCCATGTCGGCCCCTTCGACCGCACGCAGGAAGTCGATGATCCCTTCCGAGTAAGGCTCCGCAGCGCCGACTTCGGTGAAGTCTGTCCGCAAGAGATAGGAGACGACGATGCGTCCACCTTCGAAGACCTGGGCCCGCTCGAGGGCGCGCGCGAGCAGCTTGAGCTTCGCGAACTGCACCGACTCGTAGACGCCCTGGAACACGCGGTGGACATCCGCTCCCGCCTCGACCAGCTCGGCGGCCAGGCGCAGGGCCTTGGGCGTCGTGTTCGTGTACTGAAACCGTCCCGTGTCGGTGACGAGCGCGATGTAGAGAGCCTCGGCGATGTCGGGCGTCAGCTCGACGCCGAGCTCGCGAAAGAGATCGCGCAGCACCTCGCCGGTCGAAGACGCGTCGGCGACGATCAGGTTGATCAGGGCGAACCGCGTGTTGTCGTGGTGATGATCGACGTTGATGGAGAGCGGGACGCGCCCGAGGACCTCCGGGTCGGCTATGCGGCTTTCGTTCGCGCAATCGACCGCGAGGAGGACACGCTCCGCGACGTCGTCGGGCCAGCGCCGCTGCAGGTCACCGAGTGGCATGAACCCGTACTCGCCCGGCAGCGGGGCGTCGCCGTGCAGCACCATGGCGGTGTCCTTCCCCAGCTGCTCGAGGGCGAGATTCGCCGCAAGCAGAGAGCCGAGCGCGTCTCCGTCGGGGTTTTCGTGCGTCGTGAGGACGAACCGGTCGTGTTCGCGAATCGCGTCCGCGACCGCAGTCAGGTCACTCGCTGTCGTCTGGGGCGAGCTCATCGATCAGCTTTGTCATGCGGACCCCACGTTCGACCGACGGATCGTACTCGAACGTCAGTTGGGGAGTTCGTTTCAGGCGCAACTCGCGTCCGAGCTGGGCCTGGAGCATCGAGCGCGCCGCCTGGAGGCCGGCGAGTGTCTGCGCACGCTTTCGCTCGGCACCCAGGACGGATAGATAGACGCGTGCATGTCGGAGATCGGTCGAAGTCTCCACACCCGTGATCGTGACGAAGCCGATGCGGGGGTCCTTCAGCTGCCCGATCGCTTCTGACAGGACCTGGCGGACCGACTCGTTGACGCGGCGCATTCGATCTGGCATAGGGGATATTCAAGCGCTTGCAGGCTCTCCTTCTCGTCGTGGTCGGGCTCTGGTGCTTCGTCACCGCGCTGCTGGGCGGCCTCGTGGGCCTCGTGCTCGGGAACATCAGGCTCCCGGTGCTCGTCCTCGCGGCATCCAGCCCGGCAGCTGGTGCTGGAGCGAATATCGGCGTCTCGGCTGTCGCCGCGCTCGCTGCGGCGGTCGCGCACATTCGGGCGGGGCGGATCGACTGGCGCCTGTTCGCCTGGATGGCGCCACCCTCAGTGGTCGGGGCCGTCGTCGGCGGTCTCCTGTCGGGTGTCGTACCTGGAAACCTTCTGCTCGTCGTCATCGGCGTGACGCTTCTCGTCTTCGGGATCGATCTGCTCCGCCCGAAGGCCGGTGGCCGGCACGCCGGCACAGAGCGGGTCAGCGCGCGAGCCGCGATCCTCAGCGGAGCGCTGATCGGGCTGCTCGGCGGTTTCGTCGGTCTCATCCTCGGCGCGCTGCGGCTCCCGGCGCTGCTTCGTTTCGTCGGCTCGGAGCCGGCTCGCGCCGTTGGCACGAACGTTGCCGTCGGCTTCTGCCTCGGCGTCGGCGGCGTTTTCGGACACCTGCGACAAGGTGTGGACTGGAGGCTGCTCGTCGTGGGCGCGGCGACCTCGGTGCCGGGTGCGATCCTCGGCGCGCGGCTCACCGGTCGCCTGGACGAGCGCCAGCTGCTCCGGGCGATCGGGCTCGTCCTGCTCGTTGCCGGTAGCGCCATGATCGTCCAGGGCTTTGTGTAGTGATCTGACCCGGCAACGTTCGCCGGGCAACGTCACCGGCCAAACCACTAGTCGAGCGTGACCACGTCGCGGTCCACGCGAACGAGCTCGAATTCCTGCGCTGCCAGGTACCGCTCGGCCCCGTCGAGCAGCCGCTCCGCTTCGTGATACTCCCTCGCGACACAGGAAAGGGTGAGACGCGCCCGCTGCCACAGCTCGTGGTGATCGACCTCGGCGACCGAAGCTCCGAAACGATTCTGCAACTGGGCCTTCGCAGATTTGACGTGCTTCCGCTTGCCCTTCAGCGACCCTGCCTCAGGGAAGTGCAGCTCGACGCTCAGAATCCCGATGTAGCCCGCGCCCACGTCCGGGCTCTGATCGGCTAGGAAGTAGAGGCGGCCGCGGCCGGCGGCTGGTCGAGCGTCGTCCGCTCGATCTCACGCGTCTCGTACGCCTCGATGACGTCGCCTTCTTTGACGTCGTTGAAGCCGTCGAGGAGGATTCCGCACTCGAAGCCTTCGGCGACCTCGCGCGCGTCGTCCTTGAAGCGCTTGAGTTGAGAGATCGTGGTCTCGTTGATGACGGTGCCGTCGCGGATGACGCGCGCCTGCGCGGAGCGGCGAATGACACCGCTCGTGACCATGCAGCCGGCAATCGTTCCGAGCCGCGAGACCTTGAAGAGCGCGCGTACTTCGGCTTCGCCGAGCGTCTCTTCCTTCTCCACCGGCTTCAGCATTCCGACGAGCGCCTGCTCGATGTCCTCCGTGAGTTGATAGATGACGCGGTACGTGCGAATCTCGACGCCTTCGCGCTCGGCGAGCGCGCGCGCTTCCGCGTTGGGACGGACGTTGAATCCGACCACCGTTGCACCGGAGGCCGACGCGAGCATGATGTCGCCCTCCGTGATGCCGCCGACGCCCTGATGGATGACGTGGACGCGCACCTCCGGGTGCTGGATCTTGCCGAGCTCGGAGACGGCCGCTTCGACGGACCCGACCACGTCGCCTTTGAGGACGAGGTTGAGATCCTGGACCGCGCCTGCCTCGATCTGCTCGAAGAGACTCTCCATCGAAACGCCCCTCGACCCCTGTGCAAGCTGTTCGCGGCGCAGCCGCTCGCCACGCGCGCTTGCAAGTTCGCGCGCGCGCCGCTCGGTCTCGACCACACGTCCTAGCTCACCGGCGGGCGGCGGCTTGTCGAATCCGAGGATCTCGACGGGATCGCCGGGGCGGGCGTCCTTCACCTTGTCGCCGCGGAAGTTGTAAAGGGCCCGCACCTTTCCCCAGGCGTCGCCCGCGACGATCGCATCTCCGACATGCAGGGTCCCCCGATGGATGAGCATCGTCGCCACGGGGCCCCGACCGACGTCGAGACGCGACTCGATGATCGGGCCGGAGGCCTCGGCGGTGGGATTCGCGGTCAGCTCGAGCTCGGCGTCTGCGACGAGCAAGACCTTCTCGAGCAGGTCGTCGAGGTTCTGGGACTCCCTGGCCGAGACGTCCGAGAACTGCGTCGTCCCTCCCCACTCCTCCGGCTGCAGGCTCTCTGTCGACAGTTCGCTGCGCACACGGCTCGGATCGGCATCCGGAACGTCGATCTTGTTGACCGCGACGACGATCGGCACGTCGGCTGCACGCGCGTGGGAGATCGACTCCTTCGTCTGCGGCATGACGCCGTCGTCGGCTGCGACCACGAGCACCGCAATGTCCGTGACCTTCGCCCCTCGGGCGCGCATCGCAGTGAAGGCTTCGTGGCCAGGAGTGTCAAGGAACGTGATCCTGCGACCGTTGTGCTCTACCTGGTACGCACCGATGTGCTGCGTGATCCCACCGGCTTCGGTGGCGACGACGGAGGTCTTGCGGATCGCATCGAGGAGCGTGGTCTTGCCGTGGTCGACGTGGCCCATGATCGTGACGACGGGAGGGCGCGGCGCAAGGTCGGCTGCGCTGTCCTCGTAGCTCTCGGGCTCCTCGTCTTCGTCCGCCGCATGCTTGATCGTGAACTCGCGCTCGGGCGCCAGTTCGGCGGCGATCAGCTGAACCTCGTCATCGGCCAGGGTTTGCGTGATCGTCACGGCTTTCCCCAGGCCCATCATGAACATGATGATCTTGGGCGCCGGCACACCGAGGGCCTGCGAGAGGTCGCGGACGGTGACGCCCGAGGGCACCGTGATCGGGCCGGTCGGGGCGACCACCTCGCGTGGCGTCTTGGGCCGGGATGCTTCGCGCTCGCGCTGCTGCTGCCGCGCGTCGCGCGGGCGCGCGGCCGCGTTGTCGATCACGACGCGCCGCTTGCGTCGCTGGCCTGCACCGCCCTGGCGGGGCCGCATCGGCCGGTTTGGTCTATTTGAGCCTGATTCGTTGGCCATCAGATGTTGAAGTGTAGAGGGATGACAGTTTCTGATCGATCTGGACGGTCTTCCTCAGCGTCCGATTGAATGCGCGACGCGAGACGGCACGCTCGAAGCAAGCGAGCCGACGGCAGGTATAGGCCCCGCGACCGGGAATCCCCGTCCCCGGCACCAGTTGCCCGGCCACCGCCGCGAAGCGCAGAAGCTGCCCCTGAGGGGCTTTCCGCCCGCAGCCGATGCAGCTTCTGATCGGCCCGGTCACGCAGCTGGGGGATGCTCCTCGGTGTCGCCCGGCACGGATGACTCGTCGGACGGGATCCCCACCGGCACCTGCTCGGCGTCTGCCAACTGCGGAACCTCACCGGCTTCGACCACGGTCGCCAGCTCCGCTGCATCGTCGTCTTCCACGTCCGCGATGGGATCGGCTGCCACGACGGCCTCGTCCGCCACCGCCGGAACGTCGGCGGTCTCGGAGCCGTCCTGGAGCGCGAGCGCCTGGTGCGCGGGGAGCCCGCAGTAACGCGAACCGGGCAGTGCCTCGTTAGGGCAACGCTTGCCGTTCGAGAGCACTGCCGCGCAGCGGCCGGTGAACTCCTCGCCTTCGGCGCCGCCGCCGTACGCCGCCGCAGCTTCCGCCTGAGCGAACTCGCTGTCGGACTGGATGTCGACTTTCCAGCCGGTGAGACGTGCGGCGAGGCGTGCGTTGAGACCTTCCTTGCCGATTGCGAGGGCGAGCTGGTCATCGGGAACGATGACGGTCGCCTCCTTGGTCTCATCGTCGACGAAGACCTCGCGCACCCGCGCTGGAGAAAGGGCCTTCGCGACGAATCGCGCCGGCTCCGGGTTCCACGGGATGATGTCGATCTTCTCGCCCCGAAGCTCGGATACGACCATGCGCACGCGCGAGCCTCTTGGGCCGACACAGGCACCGACCGGATCGACGCCCTGGGCGTGCGACTCGACCGCGATCTTCGACCGATACCCGGGCTCGCGGGCGACGCCACGGATCTCGACCAGCCCGTCGGCGATCTCCGGAACCTCGAGCTCGAAGAGGGTCTTGATCAGCTCTGGGTCGCGCCGCGACAGGATTACCTGCGGTCCCTTCGTGCCCGATCGGACCTCGGTGATGACGGCCTTGATGCGCGAGCCCTGCTCATAGCGCTCGCCGTCGACCTGCTCCGACCGCGGTAGCAGCGCCTCGACCTTTCCGAGGTCGACGAGCACGTTGTTGCGGTCGCCGGCCTGCTGCACGATTCCCGCCACGACTTCGGTCACGCGGTCGACGTACTCGTCGTACATCATCGCGCGCTCGGCCTCGCGAATGCGCTGCAGGATCACCTGCTTCGCCGTCTGCGCGGCGATGCGCCCGAAGTTCTCGGGCGTGACATCCTCACGCTTGATCAGGTTTTCGGGCACATCGGACCAATCGACGTCGAGGTCGTCGTCGGAGATGAGCGTGTGCGAGCGCTCACCCGTCTCGACCTCGAGCGCCTCGAGCTCCTCGAGCTTGCGCTCGCGCGCTTCCTCGATCAGACGCCCTTCGATGTCCGGGGGCAACTCCACCGCAAAGACTCGGAAATCACCCAGCTCGTCGATCTCGACGATCGCATGGCGCGCTGCTCCCGGCATCTTTTTGTACGCGGCAAGAAGGGCATCCTCGAGCGCCGCGACCAGCGTGCCGCTCTCGATTCCCTTCTCCCGCTCGATGTCTCGAACGGCCTCGACGATTTCCTGGCTCATCTCTTCCCCGCTTCCTCGATCAGATTGCCCCGTACGATCGCGTCATACGGGATGTCCACGGACTCGGCTTGCGTCTTCACGGTCACGGTGCGCTCGCCCGCTGCAACGACTTCGCCGCGCACTCGGTTTCGCTCTCGGGTGCGTAGCGCGACGCGGCGACCTACGGCGGCGCGAAAATGCTCGGGCTTGCGCACAGGCCGCTCGAGACCGGGCGACGAGACGTCGACGGAGTACTCGCGGAGGTAGTCGCGCAGCACGCTCGTGACGCGCTCGCAGAGCGCATGGTCGACGCCCTGGACGTGGTCCACGAACACCGTGAACCGCTCAGGGCTCGTGAGCTCGACAGCAAGCACCTCGGTGCCCGGAATCGCGCTCTCGACCTTCGTTGCTATCTCCCGCGTCAGCTGCTTCTCCTTGTCGTGTGTCGCTGCCATTGCCCCTTGCTCCTGTCACAAAAAATGGGCCCGCAGGCCCACTTCGCGAACAGCTCGAAATGTGGTGTTAGCAGGATAGCAAGCCAACGGGCCGGGCACGGCGATTTCCTCGTCCCACTCGGGGAACGGCTCTCCGGGCGGGCTGCTGGGGTGGTCAGCCGAGGACGATCGTCACCGGTCCGTGATTCACGAGCTCGACGGCCATGCGGGCGCCGAAGACGCCGGTTTCCACGCGGGTGCCCTCCGTGGCGAGGGCCGTGCAGAACTGCTCGTAGAGCGGTTCGGCCTGTTCAGGCGGGGCGGCGTTCGTGAAGCTCGGTCGGTTGCCTTTCTCGGTGTTGGCGACGAGCGTGAACTGGCTCACGACGAGGGCCGACCCGGACGTGTCCACCAAGCTGTGGGAGAACTTGCCGCGGTCGTCTTCGAAGATCCGTAGGCGCGCCACCTTCCGCGCCAACTCCTTTGCGTCGCGGGGCTCGTCAATGCGTTCGATCCCCACGAAGACGACGAGGCCGGCGCCGATCTCGCCTGTCACGGCGCCGTCGACCGTCACTCGCGCTTCGGAGACCCGCTGACAAACCGCCCGCATCGGGCGCCCATCATTTCAGTGACGCGCTCGAGCCCTGGCCTTCTCCCGCCTTCTCCCGGCTACACGCGGGCGCACGGCGCGTCCCCACCCGGGTGGGGGTGTCACCCACCGCCCACTGCGTGCAACGCTACCGGCAATTCGTGCGCAGGTCTCGCACGAGACTGCGCCGGATCTGCATCAACCGTCGGACGTGTCGGTGCGGGGCGCGTCGGCGTCGTCGGGCTCGTCGGGCTCGTCGCCTTCCTGGTCGAGGTCGAGAATGCGGGACGCGTAGTGCTCGTTCTGCGGTCGCAGCGAGCTCGCGAGCTTGTAGTGGCCGTTCGCCTCGAGCTGTTTGCCCTGCTTCTCCAGCGCCCGTCCAAGCCCGTAGTGGGCGTAGTGGTCCGCCGGCGAGAGCTCGAGCAGCGCGCGGAACTCCTGTTCGGCTTCGTCGTAGCGCTGAATCCTCAGGTAGGCGATCCCGAGCGCCTCGCGAATCGACGCCTTCTCCGGCTCGCGGCGTTTGGCCTTCTCGAGGGCGACGGTCGCCTGAGCGGCCCGTCCCTTCTTCAAGTGGTCGCGTCCTTGCTGGTAAAGGTCGTAGGTCTCGCTCATGTGGATCGCAGGTAGGGAAAGTTCTCCTTCACCAAGTCAAGCGGATACGTCAAATCGCGTGTCTTCCCGATCTCCACAGCGGCAATCGTCTCGCCCGCTTCGATGGCGGCTTGAAAGGCGTGCTCCAGCTCGTAGGGCGCGTTGTCGAGGCAGAGACGCTCGGCAACGCCCGGCCCGACCGCCCAGAGCGGTGCCGCCGCCCACGGATTGCCTGGGGCTTGGTCGTGGAGGGACTCGATCCGGGGCCCGGACCGGCGGACGGCCCGACGACCGGGCCCCGGAGGCGGGTCGGTGCGGATCGCCACCGCCCCGGCTGCACCGGATCGGGCGAACTCGTCTGCGAAATGGCCGACGTCGCCGCTGCGGTAGACGGTATCTGCAGCCGAGACGAGCAATGGCGTCTTCGCGCCGGTGTCGAGTGCGCGCTGGACGGCGTCCGCGGAACCGAGCACGCCGGGCTGACGTGCAAAGCGGAGGTCGAGCCCGAACGCGGAACCGTCGCCCGCAAGTCTCTCGACCTGCTCCGCCAGGTGTCCGGTCACGATCCAGACACGCCGCAGGTTTGCCGACGCGAGCTCCCG
This sequence comes from Actinomycetota bacterium, assembly GCA_039648845.1. Taxonomy (GTDB): domain Bacteria; phylum Actinomycetota; class Thermoleophilia; order Gaiellales; family Gaiellaceae; genus 3-1-20CM-4-69-9. Next base: position 8,174 of record JBBWZE010000153.1, read on the forward strand.
GAGGAGAACTGCGAGCACCGGCCGCCCGTCGATCGGCAGCACAGGCTTCGGCCACCGCTCCGTGAGCGGGCGCAGTCGCGTCCCCTCCCCCGCCGCCATCACGACGGCATCCATCGCTAGCCGAGCCCGAGCGAACGAACCGACAAAAGGCCCCGGACGCGGTCGTATCTCCCGAGGCTGCGGCGCAGACGGCGCTTCAGCTCGCGTAGCTCCCTGCGCGCGGAGCCCGCCGCCTGCCGCGCGCCTTCGGGTGGGCCGTAACGCGCGGCCGTTGCTGCCTGGGCAAAGCTGCTCGCATCGACGCCGAGCCCGTCCCTGACGGTGCCGCCAAGCTCTCGGAAAGTCGCCGCCTGTGCCGCGGGCACGCGCTGGTCTCGAGCGAAATCCGCCAGCTCGCGCGCACACGCCACTGCGGTTCGGCGCGGGTCGCGCGTCAGGTAACGGAGCTTTCGTCGCCCGAGCTTGAGGAGCACGACGGCCGCGGCTGCTCCTGCGGCTAGGAGGAACAGAAAGAACAACAGGCTCGGCGCCCTCTTGCCTGGCTCGGGCGTGACACGGCTGCCGATGCCGAGGGGAAGATCGCCGGTGGAGCGCGGATTCCGGCGGTTCGGGTCGTGTGGATCGATTCCGCCGGCGCCGCCGCCGCCGAACACCTCTCCACCCTTGACGATCCCGGCCAACAGTTTGGCAGCGCTTGCGACGCTGAAGCCGAGCGACGTCGAGCTGTAGCTCCCGCTCAGATGCCCCCGGCCGGGCGTCGGGTCGAACGGAAGCCAGCCGTAGCCGTGGAACCACACCTCGACCCAGGTATGCGCCTCGTGGTCGGTGACCTGCCAGAAATCGCCGTGGTAGCTCCCGGGGAGAAAGCCCGCCGCGACTCGAGCGGGGATTCCGAGCAGCCGCAGCATCACCGCCATCGCACCCGCGAAGTGCTGGCAGTACCCCGTCCTCGTGTCCAGGACAAAGCCGACGAGCGGTGGCAGCCCCGGCGTCGTGCCGGGCTGCTCGGAGTACGTAAACCCTCCGGTCGACCGGAGCCAGGCTTCCAGCGCAACGGCCGCTGCGTAAGGGGAGCTCGTCTCGCCCGCCACCTGCCCCGCGCGTTCGAACAACTTTGCGTATGGGAGCAGGCGGCCGGTCAAGGATTTCAACAGACGCGCGTCGCGGCCTGGAGTACCGAACGGCGGCGCCGTCACCCCACGGCCGAGGTCCAGCTCGCGGCCGGGCTTCGTCAGCGCTCTCGGGTAGGAAGGTGGAACCCGGACGAGCTCCTGCGGCGAAGGCCGCGGCGCGTAGCTCCAGACGGTGTAGTGCTGGTCGCGGTGCAGACCGCCGATTACGAGGGACACACCCTGCCCTTCGTACGCCGCTGCCTTACCCAGGTCATTCGAGACCGGGGTGCTTGCCCCGATCACATGGTTGTCCCTGAGCGCGACGACGGTGACTTTCTGGGGGACGAGGTTCGAACGCTTTCCCGCCTGCGGGGGCACCAGCTTGCGGCGCTGCTGTGCCGACTCTGGCCACACGTCTTCGAGCCAGCGCGTGCCGTCGAATCGATCGAGCACCGTTGCGCGCCAGTAATGCGAACGGTGTGGAGCGCGGATTGTCAATACCGTCGTCTTCTTCTTCGGGAAACTGACGCCGCCGTAATGTGCGTCCCAGAGGTAGCGGACGCTGACAGCTTTTTGTGGACGCGTATAGAAGTCCCAATGCTGCCAGTCGAGGAACGCGCTCTTCGCGACGGCCGGCGAGCTCGAGAGCGCCAGTGCCCCGCCGATCACGGCGCCTGCCGCAATCAGGGCCAGCCGACTCGGTCGTTCGGTCATGCCCGCGAGCAGTGCGAGCGCGACCGCGAGGATGGCGATCCCGCGGCCGAGCTCGTTGCCGCCGGCAAGCAAGGTCGCAGGCCACCCGGCGGCAACGAAGAAGAGCACCACGGCGAGCAGCGCCTTGCGCGCGGCGATTGCAAGGGCGACGGCGAAACTGAAGCCGAAGATCGCGATCAGGATGACCCCGTGCATCCGCGGACGGCCCACCGGGTCGAAGGGAAGGCGGTAGTCGTAGAAGTCGAGGAAGCCGCGTGAAAATCGGGACCCGAGCGGTCCGAAGAACCCGTCCCCGCCGGGCCAGACCTCGAGCGGCGAAAGGGAAAACGCAACCGAAGCGGCGAGCAGCGCCGACACCGCAATCGCCACCAGCCGCATCCAGAGCGGACGTATCAAGAGGGGTGCAATCGCGAGCACGGCGAGCACGAAGGGGCGGCCTCCTCCCGATCGCGGCTCCTCGAACCGAAGCCAGTCCACGGCGATGACGAGCGAAGCCAGCCCGGAAAGCAGCACCGTCTTAGGCATGTGCGCTCGCCGTCGCAGGCTCGCCGGACAGGCCGGCCGCCAGATCGTCGCCGGCGCGGATCACGGCGAGCGGGATTCCTGCGGCCTGCAGGCGCAGCAACGCCGGCTCTGGGCGCCGTGGCGAACCGTTGAAGCTCGCGGGATCGACGAAGACGATCGAGACCTTGCGCCGGGAGAGTGCGCGCTGGACCAGCCGGTCGACGAGTGCCGGCTCGAGCCTCGACGTCACCACAACGAGCTCGAGAGCACGTGCGGCGGGACCGTCCTCTTCTGCGAGCAGCCGTGCAACTGGGGTGTCTCCGGTTGGCTCGACCGCGGCGAGCAGCTCGAGTGCACGACGCCAATCCGCCGCAGGTGAATGCACGTGCTGGACTTCACGCCGCCTCGAGTT
>JBBWZE010000224.1:0-16219 GCA_039648845.1 Actinomycetota bacterium
AAGAAGAACGACGTGATGACGAAGTGGGTCGACAAGAAGAAGAAGAGCTACTGCAAGTCGGGCATCAAGTACCAGGTCGGGTACCAGCCCAACCCGGATCCCTGCGCGACAGTCACGGGCACGACCACCACGACGTCTCAGTAAGTGAGCCTCGCCGAGGCGCTCGTCGACCTCCAGGAGCTGACCGAGCGGCTGCGCCGCGAGTGTCCCTGGGATCGCGAGCAAACCGAGCGCACGATCGTGCCCCACACCGTCGAGGAAGCCTACGAGGTCGCCGACGCTGCGATCGGCGGGGACGACGAGAAGCTCGCGGACGAGCTCGGCGATCTGCTGTTCCAGGTGTACTTCCTTGCCCTTCTCCTTGCGGAGAAAGGGCAACCGGGATTAGAGGACATTGCGCGCGGCGTGTACGAGAAGCTCGTGCGCCGGCATCCGCACGTGTTCGGGGGAGCCGAGCTCGACTCCCCTGGTGCTGTCAGGCTCTCCTGGGAGTCCAGTAAGCGCGACCTGGAGGGTCGCGCAGGCATCTTTCACGACGTGCCGGAGTCGCTCCCTGCATTGCTCTATGCGCGGAAGGTGCAGCGGCGCGCCGCCGCGATCGACTTCGAATATCCAGATGCGGCCGGTGCGCTCGCGGATCTCGACGACGAGCTCCGCGAGCTGAAGGAGGCGCTGGCCGAGGCCGGCGAGATCGCTCCGGAGACCGAGCCGCCGGCGCACGTGTTCGCGGAGTTGGGAGACGTCCTCTTCGCGGCTGTCAACGTTGCGCGGCGCCTGAACGTCGATCCGGAGCTCGCTTTGCGCGCCATGTCGCGCCGCTTCGTCGAACGTGTCGAACGTGCGGAGCGCTCCGCCGCCGACGAAGGGAAGACCTTCGCCGAGCTGGCGCTGGAAGAGCAGGACCGTTACTTCGATCGCGCCAAGGAGGAATTCGAATGAGCGCCACCGCGATTGCACGCGTGCACGGGCGCCAGATTCTCGACTCGCGCGGTAATCCGACCGTCGAAGTGGACGTCGTGCTCGAGTCGGGCGCGAGCGGACGTGCGGCTGTGCCGTCGGGTGCGTCCACAGGGCGGTTCGAGGCCGTCGAGCTGCGCGACGGAAACGAGCGGTCGTACCGAGGCAAGAGCGTCCTCAACGCCGTTCGCAACGTCGAGACGGAGATCGCGCCTGCAGTCGCCGGTCTCGACGCCGAGGACCAGCGGGCCGTCGACTCGGCCTTGATCGAGCTCGACGGCACGGAAAACAAGTCGCGGCTTGGCGCAAACGCGATTCTCGGCGTGTCGCTCGCTACCGCAAAGGCGGGGGCCGCCCATGCAGGCGTGTCGTTGTTCCGTTGGATCGGCGGGGTCGGCTCCCATGTGCTGCCGGTGCCGATGATGAACGTGATCAACGGCGGTGCACACGCTCAGAACTCACTCGACTTGCAGGAGTTCATGGTCGTGCCTGCCGGCGCGGATTCGTTCGCCGAAGGATTGCGGATCGGCACCGAGACTTTTCACGCGCTCAAGGACGTCCTGCACGAGCGCGGGCTCTCGACCGGCGTCGGCGACGAGGGCGGGTTCGCCCCCGAGCTGGATTCGACCGAGGCGGCGATCGAGGCCGTGCTCGAGGCGGCCGAGCGAGTTGGGCACCGCGACCGGGTTGCGATCGCGCTCGATCCCGCTTCGACCGAGCTCTACCGGGGCGGGGGCTATCACCTCGAGCGTCAGGGTCAGATCATGAGCGCGGACGAGCTGATCGATCTCTACGCGACGCTGGCCGATCGCCATCCGGTGGTGTCGATCGAGGATGGGCTCGCAGAGGACGAGTGGGGCGCGTGGAAGACGATGACCGAACGTCTCGGCGATCGGCTGCAGCTCGTCGGCGACGACCTCTTCGTGACGAACGTCGACCGGTTCCAGCGTGGCATCGACGAGGGAGTCGCGAATGCGATCCTGGTCAAGGTCAACCAGATCGGAACGCTGACCGAGTCGCTCGACGCGATCGAGCTCGCCCGCGCCAATGGCTATGCCGTGGTGATCTCCCATCGCTCCGGAGAGACCGAGGACACGACCATCGCAGACCTGGTCGTCGCGACCGGCGCGGGTCAGATCAAGACCGGCGCGCCATCGCGTACGGACCGGGTCGCGAAGTACAACCAGCTGCTCCGAATCGAGGAAGAGCTCGGTGACGCCGCTGTGTATCCGGGATGGCGCGCGTTTCCGAGATCCGGTCGGTAGCGAACCGTTGGGGAAACCTCCCGGTTTCCCCGGACCCCTTCCACTGGTCTGCTGCGCGGACAGTCGCTACGCGACGGTCCGCGTTTCCTCTCACGTAGCGCTGACGGATCCCGGCGCTACTCTGCATGCATGGCTTCCGTGACGCCGCGTCGGACGAAGATCGTCGCGACGATCGGGCCTGCGTGCTCGACGCCAGAGAAGGTGCGGGAGCTTGTCGAGGCGGGGATGAACGCGGCGCGTCTCAACCTCTCACACGGGACCCACGAAGATCATGCGGCGAGAGCGAAGCTCGTCCGCGACGTCCAGGAGGAGGTCGGCCGGCCGCTCGCGCTGATCGGCGACCTCCAGGGACCGAAGTTCCGCGTCGGCGGGCTCGACCAGCCGCTGAGCCTCATTCAGGGGTCGGAGGTGACGGTGGTGACGAGCGGAGACGGCGCGGGGAACGGTGAGCTGCCGGTGGCACCGGCGGCCATCGGTGAGGTCTTGCGCCCGGGGCACGAGGTCCTGATCGACGACGGGATGATCCGGCTCCGCGTCGACGCCGTGGAGTCCGGTCGCTTCCGGTGCGGAGTCGTCGTGGGCGGGACCGTGACGTCCAACAAGGGCGTGAACCTTCCCGGGGTCCCGATCCCGATCCCGTCATTGACGCGTAAGGATCTCGAAGACCTCGAGTTCGCCCTGAAGCTTGGGTGCGACTTCATCGCGCTTTCCTTCGTGCGATCGGCCGCCGACGTCCGCGACCTGAAGGCGCTGATCGAGCAGGAGGGATCGACCGCGCACGTGATCGCCAAGATCGAGAAGTCCGAGGCCGTCGACGCGCTCGACGACGTTCTGGCAGAGGCTGACGCGGTCATGGTCGCCCGCGGCGACCTCGGCGTCGAAATCGGCCCGGAGCTCGTCCCGCTCGTGCAGAAGCGGATCATCTCCAAAGCGCTCGAGCGCGGGAAGCCCGTGATCACGGCCACTCAGATGCTCGAATCGATGATCCACCACCCCGAGCCCACGCGCGCCGAGGCCAGCGACGTCGCGAACGCGGTTCTCGACGGCACCTCCGCGATCATGCTCTCGGGCGAGACCGCGATGGGGGAGTACCCGGTACAGGCCGTGCAAACGATGGACCGCATCGCCCGTGCGGTCGAGCCGAGCCTCGGCTACCGCCATCAGATTCCCGAAGCGACCGAGGACCCGACGATCGGCAACGCCATGTCCAATGCGGCCTGCGACCTCGCCGAGGCGCTCGGCGCGAAGGCCATGCTCGTGCCCACCTTCACAGGGCGCACGGCTTCGGCGGTCGCGAGGCTGCGCCCGCGCCGCCCGATCGTCGCGCTGACGCACAAGCAGTGGTCGGTCCACCAGATGGCGATCGAGTGGGGTGTGACGCCGATCTGGATTCCCGAGTGCAAGGACGTCGAGGATCTCTGGAACCGATCCCTGGACGCGGCGAAGGAAGCAGGGCTGATCGACTCCGGGGACACCGTCGTGATCACGGCCGGGACGGCCGTGAACATCCCCGGTTCGACCAACGTCATCAAGGTCGACGTCTTGGTCTAAAAGGAGCGGGCTGTGATGCCGCGAATCCTGCGCTCATGGTCGCGCAGGCTTCACGTCGTCCTCCCGTCGCCACGCTCGCGCGGCGGTGGCTTGCCGTTCTGCTGGTCGTGGCGATCGGCTACGCGTACTACCACCCGCTCAGGAGCTGGTTCGAGACCCGCCACGAGCTCTCCTCACGGCGGGCCGAGGTCGGGCGGCTGGCGACCGAGAAGCGTGCCTTGCAAGACCGGCTCCAGTTCTCCGCGAGCAGCGACGCGCTCGCACGCGAGGCGCGCAGGTTGGGATTCATCCGGCCGGGCGAGCACCTCTTCATCGTGAAGGGCATCCAGGCCTGGAAGAAAGCTCATGCGACTACGATCGGCGGCGATGGAAAGTGATCGCGCCGACGTCGAGCGCCAGCTAGGCAGGCCACCACGCGCCTTCAGCCGGGTCGTCGTCCGCTGCCCTTTCGGGCATCCCGCGGTCACTGAGCAGCACGCGTTCGACCACAACGACGAGCCGTTCCCGACGACGTTCTGGCTCACCTGCCCACGGCTCGTGGCCGCTGTGTCACGGCTGGAAGCTGCCGGCGGCGTCGAGCGCTGGACCCGCGCCGCCGCCGAAGATCCCCGGTTGGCTGCAAGCCTGGAGCGCGCGCATGCAGAGCAACGACGGCTACGGCCCGAGCTCGATCTCGGCGTGGGCGGCGCCCGTGCCGGGGCTGGAACCCTCAAGTGTCTGCATGCACACGTGGCGTTCGCGCTGGCCCGGCCGGGCTACGAGCTGGGTGAGCGGATCCTCGCCGAGGTCGATCCGGCGTGGCCGTCTGTTTGCTGCGCGCCGTAACGGATAGGTTCTGCGCCCGTGTCGGTAGCGATCGACGTCGCGAGACGAGAATGGGAAGACGGCTACCGCCGCTTCGAAGCGGCGTCGCGCGATCCCCTGGCCGGGGACCGGTTGCACGCGCAACTGGAGGTCGTGACCGGAGAGCTGCGCCGCCGCATCGGGCAGACCTTCACGCTGGAGGAACTCGTCGGCCTCTACGACCGGGCGGAGGCCTGGGTCCGGGACGTGGTGTCCGAGCACGCAGCCACGCCAGGCTGGCCTCGCACGCTCGCCCTGGTCGAGGACGCGGCCTTCTATCTCTACCAGCGCGGCGCAGTCGACTACACGCCGTGAGCGCTCTCACCCCGGTCGAACGTAACGAACGCCGACGACTGCGTCGCCGTAAGGAGACGATCCGGTGGAGCATCCGCTTGCTCGTGATCGCCCTGATCTTCTCGCTCGGTGTTGCCCTCGGGCAGGCGATCCAGGACAACCCCCAGCCGGACCGGACGGTGACGTCAGAGCGCACGCTTCAGATTTCGACCGGCGGCGCGGAAGGTTCCACCATTACTCCCTGAGCGGACGTGTTAAGAAGGCGCACGTTTGGGTAGATTCGCGGTATGGCCACCCGAGAACCCGGGCCCCGGCGGGCCGCCGCAGGCGAGAACGACTGGCTGACGCTCGGCCAGGCCGCGAAGTTCCTGGGCGTTGCGCAGAGCACGATCAGGAAATGGTCCGATGTCGGCCGAGTCCCCGCCTTCTACACCCCGGGCGGCCATCGCCGGTACAAGCGCGGTGACCTCGAGGCCTTCCTGGACCGCTCGGGGCCCGGAAAGCCTGCCCGCGGCCCGCTCGTGCTGCTCGTCGACGACGACGCGCAGGTGCGCGAAGTCGTGCGCATCAACCTCGAGATGGAGGGGTACGCCGTTCGCGAAGCGGCGAACGCGGAGGACGGACTCGCCGCTCTCGAGGACGAGGCGCCTGACCTGATCCTGCTCGACGTGATGATGCCGCAGGTCGACGGCTGGGAGATGTTGCGACGCGTGCAGGAGCGACACGGTGTCGGCTCGATCCCGGTGATCATGTTCAGCGGTCAGCTCGATGCAGGGGCCGAAGCGGTACAGCGAGGTGCGCAGGGCTTTGTCGGCAAGCCGTTCGACCTGCGCGCGCTGATCGAGCAGACGAAGCAGATCGTTCCGGCCTGATCTCCGTCGACCAGCACCTCGAGCGCTGGGTCGTCCACCATCGCGCGGGCTGGCTGAATCCGGTCTTCGAAGGTCTCTCGTATGTCGGCGGGCTCGGGCTCCTTTGGATCGTCATCGCGCTGGTGCTCAGCGCGGTCTATCGCCGCTGGGGCACCTTCGCCCTCACGGTGATCGCGATCGCGCTTGCGGACGCGACGTCGACGGCGCTCAAGTCGCTCACCGACAGGCCGCGTCCGCCCCTGCGCTATGCGGAACCGAGGACGCTCGTGCCGCTCCCGCACGACGGGTCCTTCCCGTCGGGCCACGCGGCCACGAGCTTCGCGGGCGCAACGATGCTCGCGTTCGCCTTCCCGCGCCTCGCACCATTCCTCTACGTGCTGGCAGCCGCGATTGCCTTTTCGCGCGTGTATGTCGGCGTGCATTACCCCCTCGACGTGCTCGGCGGCGCAGCCCTCGGCGCATTGATCGCCTTTGCGCTCAGGTTGCTCGTGCGTCGTAGCGCACAGCGACGGTTGAAGGGCTCTACGAGCAGAACCACCGAGGCCGGAAGCTAACCAAAGAAGTGCGCGGGCTTCGCCCGCGCACGTTATGCGCGAAGCGCCGTCCGTGTTGCCGAGCGAAAGGGAAGCTTTCGCTCGGAGCGTCAGACCTCGTCGCCCGCTCGTAAGAGGCCGGCAGCGATCACGAGGAGCGAGGCGATCAGGCTGATGAAGATGCCGATGCCCCGGCCGCGCCAACCGAAGAACTCGTCGGGAACGCTGATCAGCCGGATGAGCACGAAAATCGTCGAGAGCGCGCCGAGCCCGATGACGACCAGGCTCTCGGGAACGGTTGCGGGAAGCTCGATCCCGGTCTCACGCAGAATGACCAGAGCCAGCACCGCCAAGCCGATGAAGAACACGAGCTTGCCCAGGGCCCCGGTATGCCATCCGATCACGCTCGTCGTCGGCCCCGGCCCCGAGCCGACGTACCAGTCGGTAAAGGCAGAGATGGCCAGGATCAGCCCGGAAACCCACGTGAGCTGCATTCCCAGGCCGGAAAGGTCCTGGAACGAGCGGGAGGGCCTGGGCTGAGGGGTCATCCAGTCGTCCTCTGCCGGCTCTGGCGGGGGATAGGGCTCTGGGGTTTGCACGGTATGCGCCGGAGGTATGCGGCCCGAGGGATTCACGCCGCAAGAGGTACTCTAAGGGGGTCTGGATGATGGAGGGCTTGCATGCGTCGCGGGGGGCACCTGACGAGTACGTCGAGTTCAGGGCGACCGGCGACCGGGTCAAGGGTGAGTTCCATTGCTCCGACTGTGGCTACGGGGTCACGATCGTCCGTGCGCTGCCTATCTGCCCCATGTGCGGCGGCACCTCCTGGGAGCAGACCAGTTGGAGCCCCTTCGGACGAGCGTCGACCCTGCTGTAGCTAGCTAGAGGTCGAAGACCTTCTTAGAGGCCGAAGACCTTCTGGACTTCGTGCCAGATGGTCAGCAGCAGGAACAACGCGAGCCCGGCCAGCAGTGCGAACGTGACGAAGAAGCGCAACCGCGCGTTCGCCTTCTCCCGCTTGCGGCGAAGCCGCGCGTTTCGCCGAGCCCGGTGATAGTGGTAGGCACGGTCGATCGCTTCGGGGTCGACCGGTGGGTCTTCTGGTGGCGCCGCTACGTGCCGTCTGGCGGGCTGGGCCATCCGGGGAGTCTAGTGCGGCTCTCGCCTCGGACTGGCCGCTCGGCCATACTTCGGCGGGGTCGGGATGGCTGTGCGTCCAGAAAACCGGGGGGTAGGGCTCGCCGAGGGCGGCCTTGAAGCGCTCGCCCAAGCCGGCCTCGCACTTGGTCTCGCCGACAGTCTTTCGGAGGCCATGCAGACCGTGGCCGAAGCGGCGGCGCGCGCGGTGGGCGCGGAGGTCGTCGTCGTGCGGGTCGTCGACGATGCACGGGCCTCGCTCAATGCCTGCGCGGTTGCGGCGAGCTCGGCCGCCGTGGGGGCCGAGCTGGAGGGCTCGCGCCTCCCACTCGCAGGGCTGCCCGAGAACGAAGTCTCGGAAGCAGAGCACTTGCCCGAGAGTCTGCGACGCGCCGCCGAGCGCGTACAAGCGTCTTCGGTGCTGCTGATTCCTGTTCGGATCGACGGACGCGTCGAAGGCAGCGTCGAGCTTATGCGCAAGGGTGATGCCTTCGACGACGTCGAGCGGCGGCTCGCCCGTCTGGCGGCGGGTCAGGCCGCGCTCGCGATCCGCGCTTTCGAAGGTGGCGCCGGAACCAACGCGATCGACGCCGAGGCAACCCTGAGCCTGGCAGGCGAGGCGCTCGCCGCAGGCGCGGACGGGATCCGCACGGCTGCTGAGATCACTCGCTTCGCTACGGAGGCAACGGGGGCCCTGGCCGGGCTCTTGTGGCGCCGGAGCCCCGAAGGCGTGCTGGAGCTGGTCGCTTCAGTCGGCACGGTTCTTCCGGACGACGCGCAGCGACCGGCTGCGGCAGCGGCGGAGCGCGCGCTGCTCGGCCGCCAGGCTGTCGCCGTCGAAAGGATGCGTGACCTCCCGGTGCCGTCAACGCTCTCTGCGGCGCTGCAGCTGGGCCAGCCTCCGATCGGCGCGCTGCAGCTTCTGTTCTCGCCGGGGAGCGAGCCGAACGAAGTTGCTCTCGCCACGCTGGCGACGTTCGGCGTACGCGCCGCACAGGCATTGCGCGCGAGTTTTCAGGCGCGCACCGTTGCGCTCGAGCTCGAGCGCACACGGGCCCTCCTGGGCGTCGTCGGCCAGGCAATCAGCGAGCTCTCGCTGGCACACACGCTCGAGACCGCTGTCGCACGGGTAGGCGAGCTGCTCGAGGCCGATCGGCTCGCCGTCTATCTGCGTGATGACGACAGGCTCTACGCCGCCGCCGGCATCGGACTGGCTGGACCGCACGTCCTCGTTGCCAACCGGCTGCTCGAGCTCGCGCTGGGTCCCTTCCGGTCACGCGGCATGCTCGTCGTTCAGGACGTCGCCTCGGATCCCCGGCTGGGCGGCGTGGTCGATGCGGCGGCGGAAGCAGGCATCGAAGCGGCGATCGCTGTCCCGCTGCTTGCAGGCCAGGACCTCGTCGGCCTGCTCGGCGTCTATCCGATCAAGGGGCGCATCCTGACGGAGAACGAAACCGCCCTCCTGTCTGCCCTCGCGGTGCAGCTGGCGGTCGCCGTGCAAAACGCACAGCTGCACGAGCGGGCAAAACAGCTCGGCGAGGAACGTGAGCGTGCACTCGATGCTGAACGCAGCGCGTCGAAGCGGGTACGGGCGTTATACGAGATCTCACGTTCGTTCGCACAGAGCCTGTCGCTCGATGCAACGCTCGAAGCGGTCGCCGGCACGGTCGTGGACGTGCTCGACGTAGACATCGCGCTCATCCGCATGCCCGACGAGCGCCGGGAGTGGCTCATGCCGAGGGCGATCAAGGTCGCCGAGCCCCGCTTGGAGGAGGCAGCGGGCTCGATCCTGTACAAGCCCGAGGCATTTGGAGCGCATCCCGTCCAGCTGTTGTTCCGAAACGGCGAGCCGTTTCAGATCACGCGTCAGACCGCGTTGGAGATCGGGCCTCCAGCGACAGCGCTGCTCCCGTTTCTCGAGCGCGGGTGGACGGGCGCCGTCGTTCCGATCGCGACTCCGGCGGAGGTGCTCGCCTCCTTGGCGATCATCTCTGTGCAGCCCGGCTCCCCGGTGACGGCCGAGACGATCGACCAGGCGACGGCGATTGGCGGCCAGGCTGCGCTCGCGATCGACAACGCGCGCCTGTACCAGCAGCAGAAGCAATTCTCGGACACGATGCAGCGCTCCCTGCTCCCGCGCTCGGTACCGGAGCTGCAAGGGCTCGAGCTCGGCGATGCCTATGAGTCGTCAGCGCACGTCGAGGTGGGTGGCGACGTCTATGACTTCATGGAGCTCGGCGACGGACGCCTGGCGGTCGCGCTCGGCGACGTCACAGGACACGGCATCGAAGCCGCTGCGGACATGGCGATGGCGAAGTTCGTCTTCCGCTCCCTTGCACGCGAACATCCCGAGCCGGGCGACTTTCTGCAATCGGCCAACGAGGTCGTCGTCGGGGAGATCGCGCCGGGCAAGTTCATCACGCTCGTCTACATGCTCATCGACGGCCGCAAAGGCGAGGTCGCTGCGGCCGGCGCCGGACATCCAGCGCCGCGAATCGTGGGGGTCGACGGGTCGGTGACAGGGTTGGAGACGCGCGGCCTCGTGCTCGGGATCGAACCGGGTCAGCACTACGGGGAGGTGCGCGCCACGCTGCAGATCGGCGGCGCGGTCGTGCTCTACACGGACGGAGTCATCGAGGCGCGCAGGGAGGGTGAGTTGTACGGCGTCGAACGACTGGATCATGTGCTCTCGGAGCGACGCGATCTGTCGGCGAACCAGCTGGCGCAGGTCGTGCTGGACGACTGCCGAGCGTTCGCGCGCGGCGAGCTTGCCGACGACTGTGCGGTGGTCGTCGTCAAACGGACCGCTTGATCGGGCTGCGGCGCCCGGACGGCCGGTTCGCTCGCGTCGGCCATCGCGGTGCTTCGGCGCTTGCGCCGGAGAACACGCTGCGCGCGCTCGAGCTCGCAGTTGAGCTCGGCTGCGACATGCTGGAATTCGACGTCCTCGAACTCGTCGACGGCACCCTTGTCCTCGCGCATTCGAACGACCTGCGCGAAGTGAGCCATGGCGCCGCGGGCGGCCGGGTGCGCAGCCGTGGCCTGGCTGACCTGCGACGCGTCGCCCCCGATCTTCCGACGCTCGACGAAGCGCTGGCGTTTTGCGCCGACCGGCTGCCGGGCATCGGGCTGCAGCTCGACCTCAAGAGAGTCGGCATCGAGGCGGCGGCGGTCGAGGCGGTGCGCCGGCACGGAGTCCTCGAACGCTCATGGATCAGTACATTCGATGCCCGGTCGCTCCGCCGCCTGGCCGACCTCGAGCCCGACTTGCCACGCTCCTATACGTTGCCCCGAGATCGTCTCGGCCTCGCGAAGCGAGGCCCTCTCGCGCCGCTCGTCCGAGCCACGCTTAGCTCGATCGGCGCGTCGCTGCCTCGACGCCTTCCGGTCTTGCTGGCCAGGGGCCGGGCGACGGCGGCGACCCTGCATTACTCGATCGCGTCCCGGGCGGCCATCGACCGCGCACACGAGCTCGACGCGGCCGTCTATGTCTGGACGGTCGACGACCCGAGATTGGCCGAGCGGCTCGTCCGAGACGGCGCCGACGGAATCATCACGAACGATCCGCGGATCTTTACGATGTTCTCGGCGTGAAACGCGTTTCGCTTCTGGTCTCGGTGGTCGCCGGTCTCGTTGTGCTCGGTGCGCCCGCATCGCTGGTAGCAACGGCGGCCGATCCGCTTGCCGCGATCCCGCTCGGCGTCACGATCGGCGGGGTGCAGGTTGGGGGATTGACCCCGGAGGCGGCTGCGACCGCCGTCGAGCAGGCATTCCAGACACCGCTCGAGCTCCACCTCGGCTCGACCCGGATCCTCGTGACCCCGGACATCCTTGGCGCCGCTCCGGTGGTCGACAAGGCGATCGAACGGGCCTTGGCTGCGGAGCCGAACAGCACGATTCCTCTCGGGGTCAGCGTCGTCTACGGAGCCCCGGCAGCCTTTATCTCGACGCTGGCGAAGCGCTACGACGTTCCGGCCGTCGACTCCAAGCTCTTCCTCAGGCAGCTCCGTCCGTGGCTGTCGAAGGAACGGGCCGGACGGAAGCTCGACCAGCGGCAAGCGATCCGCGACGTCGGGGCCGCGGTCACCGGCAGTCTGATCAGGACACCGGTCACGCTGACACAGACAGCGGTCCGTCCGAAGATGACACGCGCGAACTTCGGTCCGGTGATCGTGATCCGCCGCAGCTCGAACCAGCTCTTCCTCTACGAGGGGATGCGCTATCGCCGCCTCTTCGCGGTTGCAACCGGGCAGCATCAGTATCCGACGCCGCTCGGCCGCTTCTCGATCATGGTCAAGTGGAAGAACCCGTGGTGGTACCCGCCGGACTCGCCGTGGGCGCAGGGCCAGAAGCCGGTTCCGCCGGGACCCGGCAATCCACTCGGCACACGCTGGATGGGACTGTCGGCGCCGGGTGTCGGCATTCACGGCACGCCCACCGACGGCTCGATCGGCTACTCCGTCTCGCACGGCTGTATCCGAATGCACATCCCCCAGGCCGAGTGGTTGTTCAACCACGTCGAGATCGGCACGACAGTCTTCATCGTCGCGTCCTGATGACGCGGCCGGCCTGGCTCGCGGCACAGGGGCTGGCGGTCGCGCTGGTCGTCGGCTTGCTCGCCCTGCTCGTCTGGCGAGTCGTCAACGACGACGGCAAGGGCGTGGCGCAGGCGCTCAAGGATGGTCAGCATCCAAGCGCGCCGGCGTTCGATCTGAGCCGACTCGACGGCCGCGGGAGCTTCGATCTCGCGTCGCTGCGTGGAAAGAAGCCGATCGTCCTCGACTTTTGGGCCTCGTGGTGCGTCCCGTGCATCCACGAGTCGAAGCGGCTCGAGGCTGCACGAAAGCAGTACGGCGATCGGGTCGCCTTCATCGGCGTCGACACGAAGGACTTCTCGGGGGACGCGCGCGACTGGCAGAAAAAACACGGCATCACGTACCCGAGCGTGCACGACGGGAGTGGCAGCGTCCTGGCGAAGTGGGGCGGACTTCCGATCCCCCGCATCTTCTTCGTCGCGCGTAGTGGCAAGGTCGTCGGCGAGCTGATCGTCGAGGAAGACCTGCCCCGCTACCTAAGGGAGATCGCGGCGTCGTGAAGCGTCTCCTCCCGATCGTGCTGCTCGCGCTGCTTCTCGTTCCGGCGGCCCACGCGAGCGAACGCCACCCGACGCTCGCCGAGCTGGAAGGCGAGGTCATGTGTCCGGTGTGCGAGACGACCCTGGATCAGTCCAGCTCGCCTGCGGCGCGGCAGATCAAGCGCCTGATCGCGACGCGTATCGCGGCCGGAGATACGAGGACGCAAATCAAAGACCGGCTGGTCGCCGAATACGGGAGTGCGATCCTCGCGGCTCCGCCGCGCAAGGGCTTCGGGCTCGTTGCCTGGTGGCTGCCGGTTGCGGGCATCTTGGCTGCCGCCGTTGCAGTCGCTCTCGGCGCGCGGCGCTGGGCCCGCGCTCGCGAGCCGACGCCGGCCGGCCCACCGCTCGACGCGGTGGCCGAGCGGCGGCTCGACGACGAGTTGCGTCGCTTCGAGGGCTGATGGAGAAGGCCGGCGGACTGTTCCTCCTCGGGTTCGCCTCGATTGCCTTCCCGTGCGTGTTGCCGCTCGTGCCGGGTTACCTCTCGGCGGTGTCGGCGGTCGAGGCGCAACGGCTCGGCGACCCGGGCGTCAGTCGACGGGTCGCACTCGCGAGCCTTCCGTTCATTGCCGGCTTCGCGATCGTGTTTGTCGCTCTGGGCGCTGCGGCGAACCTCATCGCGGGAGTGCTCAACGACCAGACGAAACAGGCGCTGGCCGGCTTCATTCTCGTTGTTGCGGGACTGGCCTTCATGGGACTGCTGCCGGGGACCGACCGGCTGGTTGCGGGCGGGCTGATCCAGGGCGCGCGGAGGAGCGGTTCACGTGTGCTCCTCGGTGGGGCGTTTGCCATCTGCGCCGCGCCCTGCGTCGGACCCTTCCTCGCGGAGGCGTTCGCTGCTGCCGGCAACTCGGACACCGTCATCCGCGGCTCAGCCTGGCTCGCCGCCTATTCGGCCGGCCTCGGCGCCGCCTTCCTCCTCGTTGCCGTCTTCTTCGTGCGGGGCATGACGCTGTTCCGCTGGATGCGCGACCACTACCGCGTGTTCTCGATCGTTGGCGGCACGATCCTCGTCCTGCTCGGCCTGCTGCTCTTCTTCGACGAGTTCTATCGCGTGCAGGTCTACACCCATCGCCTGCTCGAGGCCATCGGCCTCGGCGATCTCTAGCGTTAGAGCAGGGGCCGAGGCGCCGACCTGGCGGCGCCGCATAGAGGTCGTACGGGCTTTGCCCGTGCGACCGTTTGAGCTTGAGGCATCCCGTTTCGACCTGGAATCGACGCGCTGCGCTAGAGCAGAGGTCTAGGGAGCTCGAGCGAGCCCTGCGAGTGCAGCCGGCGCAGCTGCGCGAGCAGCGGTTCGAGCTCGATCCCGCGATGTGTGGGCGCAAACGGCTCGAGCCGCCGCACCGCTTTTGCCAGCTGCCGCTCCGTGCCGATCTTGCGCCCGCGTCCGGCCTGGTACCACGCGACGGCGACGTGCACCAGGCCCTGGAAGAAGTCGCGCTCCTCGGCGGGAGCCGCGCGCCAGGCATCCTCGAGCTCCTCGTGCGCGGCGAAATACTCGCCTGCACGAATCAGCTCGACTCCGGCCTCATACGCGGACTCGTACTTCTCCGTCTTCCACCTGGACGTCGTACGTGCGGAGCCGGATGGCGAGGTCGAACTCGTTCTGGCCTGTGCGCACGTCGTACTGCCAGCCATGCCAGGGACACGTGAGCACGCAGCCCTCGAGCTTGCCCTGGCCGAGCGGCCCCTGGAGGTGGAGGCAGTGGGCTTGCAGGGCGTAGAAGCCGCCGTCGCAGTGGGCCAGGGCGATCTCCTCCTCGCCGGCCTTGACGCTCTCGATGGTTCCCGAGGGAAGATCGTCGACCCGAGCGACGGTGATGAAGCCCTCTTCCACGCGGGCGACCCTAGCAAGGGCTTGAGTGGGCACGCCCGAGCGCGATACCCTTTCGCCGTGGGGACGATCCTGCTGTGTGGGGTCGATGTCTTTTTTCGGGGCAAGCTCGAGGCCTTGCTCCCTGGGCATCACTTCGTCATGACCGACAGCGCGGATTGGCCCGATCTCGTGATCGCGGACATCAGCCGGATCGATCCGATGGACGTCGCCGACTCTTATCCGGAGATACCAATCCTCGGCTTCGGGGGGCACACAGACACCGCCGGACTTCGGCGCGCCCACGAGGCGGGCTTCGACCAGGTGCTCGTGAAGAACGCGCTTCAGGAGAGGGCAGCTCAGGTCGTTGATGAACTGATCGCTTGAGTAAAGTAGGTCGCCGCCGTGACCTACATCATCGCCGAGCCCTGTATCGACATCAAAGACAAGTCCTGCGTGGACGTCTGCCCAGTCGACTGCATCCACGAGGCGGAGCGCATCCTCGTGATCGATCCCGAAGAGTGCATCGATTGCGGCGCGTGCGAGCCGGAATGCCCCGTGGAAGCGATCTTTCCGGAGGACGCGCTGCCGGATAAATGGCAGCCGTTCGTGAAGATCAACTACGCGTACGGCGAGGGCTTCGACGTCGTCAACAAGCTCACGGACGAGTACGCCACCGAGCACGACGTCCAGAATCCACCGCTGGAGTAACCCTCGCGAAAGCGGGTACGGGGCGCTCGTCGTCGACATGAGGGGGTTCGAGACATGCCAGAGGAAGCGTGGAGCGGCAAACGCGAGCGTCAGTACGAGCACATCAAGGAGTCGGAGAAGAAGCAGGGCCGCTCGACGAAGCGCGCGAAGGAGATAGCAGCGCGCACGGTCAACAAGGAGCGGGCGCGATCCGGCGAGACGAAGGGGCAGGCGTCGAAGACGTCGACGCGTGACATCTCCTCCGGCCGTCGCGGTGGGCTTCGCTCCGGCACGAGCCGGCCGAAGGGGCGGACGAAAGAGCAGCTCTACAACGAAGCCAAGCGCCTCGACCTGCCCGGACGTTCGAAGATGAACAAGCAGCAGCTACAGCGCGCCGTCGATGCCCGCAAGCGGTAGGTCCCCAGACCGGTACCGCGCAGGTACGCTGGCGGCGTGAAGCCCAAGACCCTTGATCACGTCGCGTTCTGGGTCGCGGATCGCGAGCCGATCGTCGACTTCTTGACGCAGCACGTCGGGATGCACGTCATCGACCGGCAGGATGCGTTCACACTGGTCGGCTCGGATGCGCGGCGCGGAAAGCTGACGCTCTTCGCGGCCGAAGGCCCGCGCGAGAAGGGTGCGTTCAAGCATGTCGCGCTGCGCGTTTCGGATCTCAATCGTGCGCGCGCAGACCTTCCCGACGGGGTCGAGGTCGAGCTCGGCGAGGGCGTGCGCGTTCGGCTCGTGGAGTCGCCGACGGACGTGGAGTACGACCTCGACCATGTCGCGCTCTATTCCGTCGACCCAGAGCAGACGGCGGAAGATTACAAGGCGCTTGGTTTCAATTCAGCCGAGCGTTCCGGTGAGGGTAACCCGCGGGTCGAGGTAGGCGGCGCATACGTGGAGTTCCATCCCGGTGACCCGGGCGATGTCGAGAAGCCGTTGCTGAACCACGTTGCCGTGCTCGTCGACGAGGTTGAGCCGGTCATCGCCGAGGCCGAGGAGCGTCACATCGTCGACAACGTCGTCGATGCTGCGAATACGCGCGCGGTCTTCGTGTGGGGCCCGGAGCGTGTGCGCATCGAGTACGTCGAGCACAAGCCGGGATTCGCTCTCGAGTAGAG
>JBBWZE010000191.1:0-5458 GCA_039648845.1 Actinomycetota bacterium
ACGACCGCGACGGTGGATGCGGAGTTCATGCAGCACGTGGTCGATTTCGCGCGGGAGCGCGGCATCGTCGTCGTGCACGACTTCGCCTACGCGGACATCGCGTTCGACGGCCATCAGCCGCCGTCGATACTCGCGGCCGAGGGAGCACGGGAGGTCGCCGTCGAGCTTTACACGCTCACGAAGGGCTACTCGATGGCAGGTTGGCGTGTCGGCTTCGCAATCGGGAACGCAGAGATCGTCGCTGCCCTTGGGCGGCTGAAGTCCTACCTCGACTACGGCACCTTCCAGCCGATCCAGATCGCCGCGACCGTCGCGATCGGCCAGGCCGCCGAGTATCCGGCAGAGGTCTGCGAGCTCTATCGCAAACGACGCGACGCCCTTTGCGACGGTCTCGTTCGTAGCGGCTGGGAGGTGGCGAAGCCGCGCGGGACGATGTTCGTCTGGGCACCGATCCCGCCGAGCTACCGCGAGCTCGGCTCGCACGAGTTCGCGCTCAAGCTCCTGCGCGAAGCCAGGGTTTCGGTCAGCCCGGGAGCCGGCTTCGGCCCGGGCGGGGACGATCACGTCCGCTTCGCGCTCGTCGAGAACGAGCAGCGGATCGGACAGGCCGTGCGCGGGATTCGGACCGCACTGCCGTTGCTGCGATGAGTTCGGCCGCCGGGAGCGGTCTTCATGTAGACACCGAAGCGAAAGGAGCGCATCACCATGGCAACTCTCAGATGCGACATCTCGATGTCAGTCGACGGATTCGTCGCCGGGCCGGGGCCGAGCCTCGATAAGCCGCTCGGAGAAGGCGGCGAGCTCTTGCACGAGTGGGCCTTTGCAGCCAGGAGCTGGCGCGAGAGCCACGGCCTCGAAGGCGGCGAGGCGAATGCCGACTCCGACGTGATCGAGGAATCGACTGGCGCCACCGGTGCCGTCGTGATGGGCAGAAAGATGTTCAGCGGCGGCGAAGGTCCGTGGGATGACGATCCACGCGCTGAGGGCTGGTGGGGAGACGACCCTCCGTTCCATGTCCCCGTGTTCGTGCTCACGCATCACGCCCGTAAGACGAAGGTCATGCAGGGCGGCACCACCTTCAACTTCGTCACCGACGGCATCGAGGCCGCGCTCGAGGAAGCCCGCGCAGCCGCAGAGGAGAAGGACGTCTTGCTGGCCGGCGGCGCGAGCGTCGTCCAGCAGTACTTGAAGGCAGGACTGCTGGACGAGCTACAGATTCACGTGGCGCCGGTGCTCCTCGGCGGGGGGACGTCCCTCTTCGACCGGCTCGGGATCGAGCCGCTCGGACTCGAAGCGACGAGGGTGATCGCGTCTCCTTCCGTCACTCACCTACGCTTCAGGTCGGAAAGAAAGGCGTAGATCAGCTCGGCTGCTGCACGATCCGGATGTAGGGCTTGGGCGACTCCCAGCCGTCCGGATAGGTCTCCTTCGCCTCGTTGTCGGAGACCGAGCCCGCGATGATCACGTCCTCGCCCTGCTGCCAGTTCACCGGCGTTGCGACCTTGTGCTTCGCGGTCAGCTGCAGCGAGTCGATCACCCGCAGCACCTCGTCGAAGTTCCGGCCGGTGGTCATCGGATAGACGAGGATCAGCTTGATCTTCTTGTCGGGCCCGACCACGAAGACGTTGCGCACGGTCTGGTTGTCCGCAGGTGTGCGCGCCGTCGGATCGCCGTCGACCGAGGCTGGAAGCATCCCGTAGAGCTTCGAGACCTTGAAGTCGGCGTCGCCGATGATCGGAAAGTTGGGGGCGTAGCCCTGCGTCTCCTCGATGTCCGCCACCCATTTCGCGTGGTTCTCCATGGGGTCCACCGACAGGCCCAACACCTTGACGTTGCGTCGGTCGAAGTCGGGCTTGATCTTGGCCATGTAGCCGAGTTCGGTCGTGCAGACAGGGGTGAAGTCCCGCGGATGCGAGAAGAGAATGGTCCAGGAATCGCCGATCCAATCGTGGAAGCTGATCGGACCTTCCGTGGTCTCCGCCGTGAAATCTGGTGCTGTATCGCCTAGCTGCAGGGCCATCGTTTCCTCCTCAATGCAATTTGCTCCTTGAACCCAAGGTACCACTGGGTCATTCCGACGAGCTTGACGCACTCGAGGAATCCTGTCTACTTCACCGTCCAACCGTCTCGAAGAGGAGGCATCGCATGGCGCCGATCAGCGAGAGCATCGAGATCGACCGAAGGCCCGAGGACGTCTTCGCATACCTCGACGACGTCGAACGACACGGCGAATGGCAGGGACAAATCGTCGGCGTGGAGCGCCGAGACGACGGACCGCTCCGGGTCGGCTCGCGTGTGACGGAAACACGGCGTGTGCCAGGGGGCGACCGCACGATGACCTACGAGGTCACGCAGCACGACCCGCCGCGCCAATCGTCCTTCCGGGTGCTCGACGGGCCGATCCGGGCAGACGGAACGATCTCGATCCAGCCGATCGGCGACGGCTCGCGGTCGAGGGTGACGTTCACGATCGACTTCAAAGCCCACGGGCTCGCCGGCAGGGTCCTGCTCCCGGTCGCGAGGACACAGGCGCGCAAGCAGATCCCGAAGGATCAGGCCCGCATGAAGGAGCTCCTCGAGTCGTAGTCGCATCACTAGTCTGGACAGATGCGAGGCATGCAGCTCCGGGCTAGTGCAGGCCTCCGTCTGGGACGGGGTCGCTGGCTCGTGCCACCGTGGATCGCGCCGGCGTTCGCCTTGTGCGCTCTCGTCCTCTTGCCTTGGGCCACCTTCCTGTTCTTCACGCTCCCGCCGAACTACACGGCCAATCACTGGCGAGTGGCCTGGGGCGGCTTCGATCTCGGCCTCGGGACGGCGATGGTCGCGACCGCGATTGCTCTTGCTCGCCGATCGCCGTTCGCCGAAGTCGCCGCGGCCGTTACCGGAACGCTCCTCCTCTGTGACGCCTGGTTCGACGTTCTCACCGCGAGCACTACCGGTGAGCTGGTGCAGGCAGGGCTGGAAGCGTTGCTCATCGAGCTGCCCCTCGCGGTCCTGTGCTTCTGGATGGCGACCAACCTCGCGCGCGCAGTCGAAGTCGCACGACCTTTCCTCCAAGCCGCCGGCTTCAGGGTCGAGGGCAACCGCCTCCTCCCGCCGGAGGACCGATTAGACCAGCCGGCGCTCGAGGAAGATCGCGAGCCGCGTCAGCGGGAACGAGATACAGAAGAACGCCGCGAGGAGCGCGGCATAGATCGCGAACGCGTGTGAATCCCCGGGCGGCGTCAGCTGCAGCCGCTCGATCGAGCGTTGTCCCGTCGCAAGGAGCTCAGTGACGCCGATGAGCGAGGCGATCGTCGTGTTCTGGATGATGTTGGCCAGGAGGCTCACGAGTGGTGGCAGGAGGCGCCGCAGAGCCTGCGGCAGGATCACGCTGCGATGGCGGCCGATCCAGCCGAAGCCGAGCGCGGACGCAGCCTCGTGCTGCTCTCTCGGAATCGACTGGACGGCGCCACGGGTTGCCTCAGCCACCTGTGCGCTCCCCCAGAGGATCAGCCCGATCGCAGCGCCGGTGATCGCGCCGAACCTGTGGTGGATCACAGGGGTCGTCGGCAGCGCGAAGTAGACGAGGAAGATCGTGACCAGGATCGGCAGCCCGCGCCAGACCTCGACGTAGAGACGAATCAGAGCCTGGAGCGGTCGGAAGCGAATCGTCAGCAGCGTCCCGAGCAGCACCCCGACGACCGTGCTTCCGATCACTGCATACGCCGCTATCCGGAGGGTCGCAGTGAGCCCATCGTGGAGCATGTAGTCAGCGACCGGGCCGGCCCAGTTGGGCATCAGCGTGTCTCCGGAATCGCGAGCCGTCGCTCAACCAGCCGGACAAGCGCGGACAGCGTCCACACAACGAGCAGATAGGTGGCGCCCAGTGCGAAGTAGACCTCGGTCGGCTTGAAGCTCTGGCTCTCGAGGCTGTAGGCCGTGTCGGTCAGCTCGGCAAATCCGATCGCGGTAAGCAGCGACGTGTTCTTGAGCACGGAGACGTACGTGTTGATCGAAGACGGCAGGGCAATGCGGGCTCCGATCGGAAGCGTCACGTTGACGAACGTTGCGAGCCGGCTGAAGCCCAACGCGAGACCGGCTTCCCGATAGCGCCACGGAACGGCCTCGAACCCGGCGCGAAAGTTCTCGGTGTTGTACGCGCCGCCCCAGATCATCACGCTGAGCCACGCAATCGTGAACGGCTCGAGCCGGATCGGGTGACCGGGAATCTGAGTCAGGCCCCCGGCGATGAAGAAGATCTGCACGAGGATCGGCGTGTTTCGGATGACCTCGACGTAGATTGCGGCCAACCAGCTGAGAACGGGGATGCGATGCGCACGCGCCGCCCCGAGGACGATGCCGATCGCAAGCGACCCGCCGATCCCGATTGCCGCCACCTTCAGTGTCGCCTTCAGCCCCGTCCAGAAATCCGGGATGTGCTCCCAGATGAAGTGCCAGTCGAAGCTCGCGACCAGGGTCATGGCGCGTGCGCCGGAGCGGCCGCCGTCACGCGGCCGCTCCCGACGCGTTACTTACGGACAGATGCTCGCGACGTCCTTGCCGACCGGGTACGCAAAAGTGTTCTTCGGCCGCGGGACGTTGTCGAGGAAGCCGGGCACCAGCCGCGCCGGCGCATTCGCCTTCAGGATCTTCACGAACTCGTCCTTCTTCTTCATGTAGCGCAGAGCC
Source organism: Actinomycetota bacterium (assembly GCA_039648845.1). Lineage (GTDB taxonomy): Bacteria > Actinomycetota > Thermoleophilia > Gaiellales > Gaiellaceae > 3-1-20CM-4-69-9. The sequence continues at coordinate 4,672 of JBBWZE010000191.1, forward strand.
GCGTTGACCCAGCGGCTCATCGCGGTGTCGCCCTTGCGGATGCCGATGCCCCACGGGACGTTCAGGAACTTGTCGCCTGTGAGCTTGAGGTCGCGGTCCTGCGTCGCGACGCCGAGCAGGAAAGCATCGTCGAACATGAACGTGTCAGCGCGGCCGTCCTTCACTGCTGCGACAGCGAGGGCCGGCGAGTCGACTTGGAGGAGCGTCGAGCTCTTGAAGCAGTTCGACGTCCATGTGGCGTAGATGGCACCGCGCGTCGTGACGATCGTCTTGCCGCCGAGGCTTCCGATTCCCAACGACGAGCTGTTCGGGACGAGCAGGCGCCCTACGGCGGAGTAGTAGGGGATGGAGAAGTCGATTTGCTCCGACCGAGCCTGCGTCCACGTGAGCGTCGAGACGATGATGTCGACGCGTCCCGACATCAGCGTCGGTATTCGGCTCGGCGTGGTCACGCAGGTGAAATCGACCTTCTTGTTGCTTCCGAACGCGAGGCTCGCGAAGCGTCGCGCGACCTGCACGTCGTAGCCCTCGTTGTTCCCTCGCACGTCGATGAAGCCGAACGGCGAGAAGTCGCACTTGACGCCGATCAGCCACTTCTTTCGGCTCTTCACGGCACTCGGCAGCGGCGGGAGCTTCGGCTTGGCCGGCTTCGGCTTGGCGGTGGGGCCGGTGGCCAGGGCCGCCACCTTCCCTCCAGGTGCGGCCGATCCCCACGCCGCGAACGCCGCTGCCGCGATCAAGAACGCGGCGGCGACGATGGTGATGCGCTTCATTCAACCCCTCCTTC
>JBBWZE010000227.1:0-3226 GCA_039648845.1 Actinomycetota bacterium
GCCGCGAACAGTCCTGAAGCTGTTCCCCAGGCATAGGCTCACGCCACAAAGTCCCTTCGGGCGATGACCCAAAAGGGGGAGATTTTGAATTCAGCCCTTCCCGATCGGGAAAAAGAGCGATATACCTTTGAAACAAGGGGTACCAGCGCAGACGGAGGCGAGGACGACATGGTTGTCAGCAGGCAGATGGACCTACTCGAGCCGATCGATCTCGCCGAGCACCTGGGCAAGGTGGAGCTCTATCTCGGTCAGGTGTGCCAGATAGCGGGCATCTCCAAGATGCAACTCGATTACTGGACCAACAAGGCGCAGATCCCGACCAAAGGCAAGAAGCAACGGATCTACGACATCGATGCTCTCGAGACGGTCATGTTGATCAAGCAGGCGAAGGACAAGGGCCTGAACCTCGGCGCCGCCATCGACGCGGCCCGACGCTTCCGCGAAAGAGCCGCCGCACCAGCCGCCGAAAATCCGCCGGCTGCGCCGACATGATGATTTTCGGCGGCTTCCGCTAGCGTCGCAGCCCTGGTGGGCTGCCGCCGCGCATGTCGGCGGCAGCGGCGGTGGGTATTCAGCTGGCGTCCGCTGTTCTCAGTCGATCCGCCGCTTCTTCCGGCGCGAGCGTGTTCACGTAGATCCCCGCGCCGAGCTCCAGGCCTGCGAGGACGCTCAGCCGCGGAAAGAGCACCAGGCTCCAATCGTTCGGGCCCCGGTCGATCCACGCGTTCAGGGGCACCCGGCCCTCGAGTCTCTGGAGCCGACGCACGATCTCGGCGAGCAGCTTGAGTGCGGGGGCCAGGTACGGGCTGTCAAGCGCATCGTCGTCGGGCTCGGCCGGCCCGATCACGGTCTCGTAGGGAACGCGGCTCGCCCACGGGCTCGCGGCGCGCACGCCGTTCCACTCGAGGATCGTCTCCGCGCGAGGGCGTACTCGTAGCGGTGGCGGCTCCGGGAGCCAGCTCAGCTGGGAGTGGGAGTGCGGCAGGCTTGCGCCCGCTTCGCGGCCCTCGTTCAGCAGCGGGAACACGTGGCCGGGCTCCTCGGCTGCACGCCGGCGCCACGCTTCGGCGACGAGCTCGAGCTCGTCGTCCTCCGCCTCGCCGATCGAGCGGATGTGCCGCCGGCTCTGTATGACCACTTCCTGCCGGTCGAGCGCCGGGTAGAGGTTGGGGACGACACGTACCTTCCAGTCGCCTTCCTCGGGGAGGACGAGCGTCTGCGGCGGCGTCATGTCCTCGTGGCCCGCACAGAACGGGCACGACGCCAGCTCGTCGGCGCTCGGAGGGTCGAGCGGCGGCCGCCCCGCTCCCGGACGCTTCGCCCTGCCGGGAGCGATCACCGCGACGCGCCCGGAGCCCGGATCGCGGCGGAGGTCGCCGCTCAGGCCGGCTCGCCGGCCTTCTTTTCGAGGAAGGGCCGGATCAGATCGACCGGGAAGACGATCGTCGTCGCCTGAGAGGAGCCGAGCTCGAGGAGCGTCTGCAGGTAGCGCAGCTGCAGGGCGACCGGTTGCTCGCCAATCACGGCCGCCGCGTCCTTGAGCCGTTCGGCTGCCTGGAACTCGCCCTCTGCGTTGATGATCTTTGCGCGCCGTTCCCGTTCGGCCTCCGCCTGACGCGCCATGGCGCGCTGCATCGAGGCCGGAATCTCGACGTCCTTTACCTCGACGATGGAGACCTTGATGCCCCACGGCGCGGTCGACTCGTCGATGATCCCCTGCAGGATCGCGTTGATCTTCTCGCGCTCCGAGAGCAACTCGTCCAGCACATGCTGTCCGAGCACCGAGCGCAACGTCGTTTGCGCGATCTGCGAGGTCGCGACCATGAAGTTCTCGATCTGCACGATCGCGTCCTTCGGAGCGACGATGCGAAAGTATGCGACGGCGTTCACACGAACAGGGACGTTGTCCTTCGTGATGACTTCCTGCGGCGGAACCGTCAGCGTGATCGTGCGCAGGTCGACCTTGACCATCCGGTCGACTACCGGGATGAGCAGGAAGAGACCCGGGCCTTTCGGCTCGGGCAGCAGCCGACCGAGGCGGAAGATGATGCCGCGCTCGTACTCGCGGGCGACCTTGATCGCAGAGAACAGGAACAGGACGATCAGGAAGATCACTACACCGAGGATCACCAGTGCTGCGCTCATGACCTGATCCTACGGGTTTAGGTGCTCTCTGGCCGGACCGTCAGGGTCAGGCCGTCGAGCGACTCGACGCGGACGCGTTCACCCGGATGTAGCACTTCCCCACCCGCGGTCCGCGCCTGCCACAGCTCGCCGTTCACGAAGACGAGGCCGTTGTCGCGCACCTCGCCCACAGAGCCGGCGATCAATTGCGCGCCGACCTCGACGGGTCTGTGCCTGACCTCCACGGCCTTGCTGATGGCGAACGCCCACGCCGCTCCCAGCGCGACCGCGATGCTGATCACCAGAGGCTTCGAGGTATGAAAGCCGGAGGCATTCGAGAAGAGCATGATCGAGCCGACCGCGAGGCTGATCAGCCCGGCGACGGTGAGCGCTCCGTGTGACGTGACGTGAACGTCGATGACGAGCAGCGCCACACCGAGGAGCATCAACACCAGGCCGCCCCAGTTGATCGGCAGGACCGAGAATCCGAAGAGCGCGGTGACGAGCGCGACGGCGCCGAGCGCGCCGGGCAAGACGACACCGGGGTGAAAGATCTCGAAGCCGATTCCGGCGAGGCCCGCGAGGAAGAGCAGGGGAAGGATGTTCGGATCGATCAGCGTGTTGAGGAGCCGTGTGAAGAAGCCGAGGTGCACGTTGTGAATCTTGGCGCCCGCGACGTGAAGCGTGTAACCGCGCGGTTTCGTTTTTACGCCGTCCGCCTGTTCGAGCAGGGAAGGCAGCGTCGGCGCGACCGCGTCGATGACGTTCATCCGCAAAGCCTCGGAAGCAGTCGCGTTCGTGGCCACGCGCACGGCGCGGTCGGCCCACTGGACGTTTCGCCCATGACTCTGCGCGAGCGCGCGGAGAGTGGCGGCCTCGTGGTTGATCAGCTTCCGCCGAAGATCTGAGCCGATGTTGCCGCCGCCGGAGTCGATTGGAGTCGAGGACCCGATGTTCGTCTGTGGCGCCATGCCCAGGAAGTCGGCCGCCTGCGCGATCCAAACGCCTGCGGAGCCGGCGGTCGCGCCGTTCGGTCCGACCCACACGAGCACAGGCAGCTTTGCATTCAGCTCGCAGAGCACGATCTTGTCCTTCGACTGCA
>JBBWZE010000238.1:0-4912 GCA_039648845.1 Actinomycetota bacterium
GGGCATTTCGCACGAACTGACGGCGAAGGGCCTCTCCGGCCTCCTCGGACGGATCCTCGGCGTTCTGGTCGGCGAACAGGTCGCCGAACTCGCCGTCACCCTCGGAGCCGATCGCCTGGTTCAGCGAGACCGATGCCTCGACTGCGCCGAGAGCTTCCTCGACGTACACGAGGTCTAGCCCGGTTGCCTGGGCAAGCTCCTCACGCGTCGGATCCTCTCCGGTCGCGGCCTGCAAACGCGCCCGTGCACGCGCAAGCTTTACGCGCCGCTCGTGGACGTGCGTCGGAATCCGGATCGTCGCCGACTGGTTCGACACCGCCCGCTGGCAGGCCTGGCGGATCCACCAGGTGGCATAGGTCGAGAACTTGAAGCCGCGCCGCCAATCGAACTTCTCGACTGCGCGGTTCAACCCGATCACGCCTTCCTGGATCAGATCACCGAGCTGCATGCCACGACCCTGATACCGCTTCGCGATCGAGACCACGAGCCGGAGGTTCGAGTTGATCATCAGCTCCTTGGCGGTGAGGTCACCGCGCTCGATGCGCTTCGCGAGAGCCACCTCGTCGGCAGCGGTGAGCAGCTGATAGCGGCCGGCGGCGTTCATGAACAGCGTCAGGCTGTCCGTGGTCCCGGAAACTTCTGCAGCAGCCCGCACGCGGGGTGCAGGGGGTGCGTCGTCCTCGAGCGGGACGATCTCGATGCCCTTCTCCTCCAGGTCGCCACGGAGCTCCGCGAGGTCGTCGTCCTCGAGCTCGTTCGCGACGGCAAACGCCTCTAGGGTCGCCTCTTCGACGGAGCCGAGCTCCTCGGCCTCGTGGAGGAAGGACTGCAAATCAAGTTCAGCAAGGTTTGTCAGCTTGGTTCATCTCCTCTCGATTTCGGTCGGGAGCCCGTTCGCGGCGGTCCAATCCGGACCGCGCCTAAAGCTCCGTACCCTTTATAACGCGGTAGAGACGGCCAGAATTCCCGGTTTAAAGCAGGACTTGCCGGGACTTCTGGTGGGTGAGGATCTTTCTCTTCACCCGCTGGAGCGCGTTATCGATCGTCTTCGTGTCGCATTCTAGATCTTCGGCCATCTGCTCGTAGGATTCACCCTCCAGGTAGAGCCGGAGCGCATCCGCCTCGAGCTGTGAAAGGCCGCTGCCCAGCGTGAAAACGAGGCTCTGGAGCTCCTCGGTCGAGATCACGCAGACGGCGGGATCGTCCACGCCGGGCCCCGGAAGGGCGTCCCCGAGCGAGCATTCGCCGTCCGACTCCTGGCCGGCCGGGGTGTGGCTGAAGGAGACATAGGTGTTCAGGGGGGCGTGCTTGAAGCGGGTCGCGGTCTTGATCGCCGTGATGATCTGGCGGGTGACGCACAGCTCCGCGAAGCTCCGGAACGAGGTCTCCTTGTCGGCACGGAAGTCGCGAACGGCCTTGTAAAGGCCGATCAAGCCTTCCTGGACGAGGTCTTCGGAGTCCCCTCCGGCCAGGAAATACGAGCTCGCCTTGAGTCGGACGAAGCCGTTGTAGCGCCGGATCAGGGTGTCGAGCGCCCCACCGTCGCCGTTCCGCGCGCGCATCACCAACTGGAGGTCTTCGAGCTCCCTCTGAGCCTTCTGCGCAGCGGTTGCGGGCCGTGCGGCCATCTGGCCTCCCCCGGGGTCAGGGGCAAGACGTGAAGTCTCACCCTTAGGTTGAGGGAGAAGATAGCAAGGACCGCTGGTCTTTACAAGACGTTTGCAGTGGACCCAGGATGTTACGAACGTATGTTCGTTCAGGCGGGAACGAATGTCCGCGCGCCGGCCGCGGCGAGCAGCGCATCGATCGTCTCTTCCAACTGCTCCTGGAGCGACTCGTCCTCGAGCCGACCAGCCTCGTCGAATCGCGTCGGCGCATGCCCAACGGCGACCTCGCCGTCCACCACCCGTGCACCGATTGCGGCGAGGACTTTCCGCAACTCGGCCTGTGCCCAGACGGCTCCGAACGCACCGGTGCTCGCACCGACGACAGCGACCGGCTTGTTCCGTAGAGGGTTCGTCGCGACCGGCCTGGAGACCCAGTCCAGCGCGTTCTTCAGCGAGCCAGGGATGGACGAGTTGTATTCAGGCGTCGCGAAGAGGACGGCGTCCGCAGCGCCGATTGCGCTCCGCAACGCGGCTACCGCAGGCGGCGCCGGCTGGACGTCGTCCTCCTCGTCATACGGCGGAACCTCCTTCACGCCCTGGTAGAGGACGAAGTCGACCTCCGGAACGAGAAGCTCCTCCGCCGCACGGAGGAGCTTCGTGTTGTACGAGTCCCGGCGCAGGCTTCCCGAGATCCCGAGGACATTCATCCCCTTACGCCTCCTTGACGAAGAAGAGCTCGGCCGCGAGCTTGACCTCGTCGGCAAGAGCCGGCTTCCCGTCGGGCAGCGGCACGTTCCAGTTGACGCCGAACTCGGTGCGATCGACTGTCGTGTCGAGCTTCACCGACAGCTTCTCGTTCCCGGTGTAGTCGGTGAGCGGTTCGGCGATCGTGCCGGTCAGCACGACGGGCCTCTCGACGCCCTTGATCGTGATGCCGCCGCGGACCGTCACCCGATCGCCTGCGCGCTCGATCTCGCTCGACTCGAAGCTGAGCTCCGGGTAGCGCTCGGCGTCGAAGAAATCGGGAGACTGGAGGTGGGCAGCGAGGTTCTCGTCCTTGACGTCGACGCTGGCGACCTTCGCCGAGCCCCTGAGGACCGGCCTGTCCCCCGCGGCGTCGAGCTTCCCGGCCACCTCGCGGAACTGGCCGCGGAACGAGCCGGCGAGGTAGTCGACCTCGAACCCGATCGTCGAGTGGATGGGGTCGAGCTGCCAGCTGCCGACCGGCAGCGCCTGGCGAGTATCTGTCGTTGTGCTCATTTACACTCCTTGTTGAGTAGGCTATAGTTGAGTACGCAACCAATATAGCGAGGAAAGATTGTCTAGTCAAGTATTGCCGCAACAACAAGATTCGGCCCTCAATTCGTGGGTCCGCCTCCTCCGAGGGCATGCCTCGGTGACCCGTGCCATGAGCGCCGAACTCGAGGCCGCTCACGGCCTCACGATCAACGACTACGAGGCGCTCCTCCACCTCTCGAGGGCCGAAGGAGGCCGGATGAGGCGCGTCGATCTCGCCGACCAACTGATCCTGACCGCCTCCGGCGTGACCCGGCTCCTGGACGGCCTCGAGCAGGCCGGGTTCGTGGAGCGGGCTTCGTGCGCGAGCGACCGCCGTGTCACCTACGCCGTCCTGACCGAGACGGGGCGAGCGAAGCTGCGGGAGTCCTCCGAGTCACATGTTGCCGGCGTGCGCGCCTTCTTCGAGGCCCGCTACAGCGGAGCAGAGCTCGACCAGCTCGCGGAATTGCTGGGACGCCTGCCGGGCGGCGCCGACGCCGTCGACGAAGACTGCGCGGCTTAGCCGCCGCGGCGCATTCGCTCTAGTTTTTCTCGGGTCTCGTCGTCGAGGGTGTCGCGTAGGTGGTGCGGCCGCTCTTCGTTGTGGGAGACGGCTTCCATCTCGCCGAGGAAAATCGCGGACGAGCGCTTCTGCACCTGCTGTCCCGAGGTGCCACGTACCGCGACGTCGGACGAGACGAGGCAGACGACCTCCGTGCCCCGATTTTCGGCGGCGAGCCGCTCGAGCAGGGTGTCGGCATTCTTTGCGTAGCGCACCTCGAGGGGGCCGTAGGACTCGTCCGCGCCGGATCCGTCGAAGACGAGGTAGCCGCGTGCGCCCTTGAGCGCGACGAAGCTGGCGAGCTCGTCCCGCAGTTCCCCCAGGTCCTTGTAGCTCCCGGCATGGAAGAGGTTGTGCCCGTCGAAGAGATACAGCGTCGGCTCAGCCACGCTGCCTCCGTGCTTCATAGAGCATCAACGCCGCCGCGACGCTGACGTTCAGGGATTCGACGTTGCCGTCGAGCGGGATCGAGATCGCGTCGTCGCAGGTCTTGCGCACGAGCGGCCGCAGGCCCTTGCCTTCCGCACCGAAGACGAGCGCGAGCCCGCCGGTGAGGTCGGCATCCCACATCGTCGTCGTCGCATCGCCGGCGGCGGCGTAGATCCAGAAGTCGCCTCGTTTCACCTCGCTGAGGTAGCGGGCGAGATTCGGAACGACGGCGACGGGCAGATGTTCGACCGCGCCTGCGGAGGCGCGCGCGACGGCTGGTGTCACTGTCGCCGAGCCATGGGCCGGAACGACGACGCCCGTCGCTCCCGCCCCTTCGGCGCTGCGGATGACGGCACCGAGGTTGCGCGGATCCGTCACCTGGTCGAGACACGCAAGCAGCGGCACCTCGGCTGCTGCGAGCTCCCAGCCGTCGGCGTACTTGTAGGGCTCGCACCATGCGAGCAGACCCTGGTGATCTCGGGTGCCGACCGCTTCGCTGAGCTCGCGCTCCGGCTTGGTCTGCAGGCGCGGGCGTTCGACTTCCTGTAGCCAGGGCTCCGTCTTCACGGCGCGTTCAGTCGCCCAGAGCTCGAGCACTTCGCGCGGACCGCGCAGCGCTTCCCGCACCGGCCGTCGTCCGTAGACCTGCTCGCGTGTCATCGCGGAACGAGCTGGAAGCCGTCGGCCACGTCGCGCGCCTCCCAGCCGGCAGCCTCGATCTCGGCGCGAAGCCGGTCGGCTTCGTCGAAGTCCCGCGCGGTACGCGCCTCCTGTCGTTGGCGCGCCAACTCCACGATCTCGGGCGGAGCATCGTGCTTTTCGGCGAGCGATGCCAGCCCGAAGATGTCGAGAGCTCTGCGCAGGAGCTCGTGGTCGCGCCACCCGTGCATGACGGCGAGGGCATCCGGAGTGTTGAAGTCGTCCTCGAGCGCAGCCTCGAACCGTTCCCATTCGCCGGAGCCCGCGGGCTCTGACGGGCCGCGGAACACCTCGCGAAATCCCTCGACCCGCGCCGCCGCGGCTGCGAGCGTCTCGT
>JBBWZE010000246.1:0-3427 GCA_039648845.1 Actinomycetota bacterium
GACCGGGCGTGTCCTCGTGATGGCGAGCAGCCCGACTTATAACGCGAACCTGATCGAGAAGCGCTTCGGGCTGGCGACACGCACGAACCTGCCGTGCGGCGCGCCTTTGCTCAACCGGGCGACCGCAGGCAAGTACGCCCCGGGATCCACGTTCAAGATGGTCACCGCAGCTGCAGCGCTCGATACCGGGCGCTTCACTCCCGACTCGACGTTTTATGACCCCGGCTATTGCGAGGAGTACGGCAAGCGGGTCCGCAACGCCGGTAACCCGGAGGCGCCCGAGACCTTCGGCAACGTCAACTTCAACTTTGCCTTCCAGCACTCGATCAACTCGGTCTTTTGCAACGTCGGCAAGACGCTGGGCGCGGGAACCGTTCTCGACTACGCGAAGCGCTTCGGTTTCTACTCGCTGCCCGCGCTCGAACTGCCCGAAAACGAGCGCGTCGCCAGCGGGTTGTACGCTCGCGGCCGCCTCTTCGATCCGAAGCATCCGGACACACAGGTCGATCCCGGCCGCCTGGCGTTCGGGCAGGAGCGGCTCGCGGTGACACCGCTGCAGATGGCGATGGTGGCGGCGACGATCGGCAACCACGGGGCCGAGATGCGCCCGCAGATCGTCGAGCGCATCGTCTCGCCCGGTGGTAAGACGATCACGCACCTGCAGCCCGATCAGCTCGGCCGTCCCATCAAACGGCAGACCGCCGACGAGCTGACGCACATGATGGAGCTCGTGGTCACCGGCGGTACCGGAACCGCCGCCTCCATCCCTGGTGTTCGCGTCGCGGGTAAGACAGGTACTGCGGAGACTGGTCGCGGCAACATCTACACGGCTTGGTTCGCGGCATTCGCGCCTGCCAACGCCCCGAAAGTCGCAATCGCCGTTGTGGTCGAGAACCAGCCCAACGGCTTCGGCGGGGCTATTTCTGCTCCGATTGCCAAACAGGTGATGGAGGCGCTACTGCGGTAGGGGCGAATCCCTACCCTTGAAGGCCCCAATGGCGGTATCCGACACCCTCATCAACACCCTCTTCGACGGGCGCTATCGCATCCTGCGGAAGCTCGGCACCGGTGGGATGGCGAACGTCTACCTTGCCGAGGACGAGGTGCTCGGTCGGCGAGTCGCGATCAAGATCCTCAACGACCGCCACGCCGGCGACGATCAGTTCGTCGAGCGCTTTCGCCGCGAGGCGAAGAACGCGGCCAGCCTTTCGCACCCGAACATCGTCTCGATCTACGACCGCGGCGAAGCAGAGGGCACGTACTACATCGCGATGGAGTACCTCGACGGCCGCTCGTTGAAGGAGCTGATCGTCGCCCGCGGCCCGGCGCCGATCCATCTCGCGGTCGACTACGCGCGTCAGATCCTCGCCGCGATCCGGTTCGCGCACCGGCACGGCATCGTGCACCGGGACATCAAGCCCCACAACGTCCTCGTCGACGGAGAGGGGCGGCTCAAGGTGACCGATTTCGGGATCGCGCGCGCGGGTGTCAGCCAGATGACGGAAGCAGGGTCGATCATCGGCACCGCCCAGTACCTGTCGCCCGAGCAGGCGAAGGGCGCGCCGGTCGATCAGACGTCGGACCTGTACTCGGTCGGCGTCGTGCTGTACGAGCTGCTCACCGGTGTCGTGCCTTTCAGCGGCGACACGCCCGTCGAGATCGCCATGAAGCATCTGTCGACGGTGCCGGAGGCGCCGTCGACGAAGCGCGCCGACGTGCCGCGGGACCTGGACATGGTCGTGATGCGTGCACTGGCGAAAGACCCGTCGGAGCGCTACCAGAGTGCCGAGGAAATGGACGCGGATCTCCGCCGTATCAATCGCGGCGCAGCGATCTCGCCCGTCACCGAGGAGGCAGCGACCGCGATCATCTCCCGCCCCCCGCCGACGGCTGTCACAGAGATCACGTCACGCCCGCCGCGCCCGCCGGTCCCCTACGCGCCTCCCTCCGCCTACTACGACTACGACGAGCCGCCGCGTCGCGCTCTCTGGCCATGGCTCGTCGCGCTGTTCTTCGTGGCGGCAGCGCTCGTCGGCGGTTACTTCCTCTACTCCCAGATCCAGGATCAGCTCAGCGGGTCGAAGACGGTCGCGGTCGGCAACTACCTCGGCATCCGCGAGGCGGACGCGGTCGCGAAGATCCGCTCCATCGGCCTTCGACCCAACCCCGTGCGGCAGCCGAACGCGGATTCGAAGTTTCCCGAGACGTACGTCTTCCAGCAGACCCCGCGGCCGGGGGACCGGACGCCGAAGAACAACTTCGTCACCATCTATGTCTCGCTGGGGCCGCCGAAGACAGATGTTCCGAGCGTCGTCGGCGAGCCGCTGGACAAGGCTCTGTCCGACCTCCAGGACGCGAAGCTGAAAGGCACGGCGGTTCCGACGGAGTCGGACAAGCCGCAGGGGCAGGTGATCTCGCAGTCGCCGAGTGCGGGCCTGTCCGTGAAGCAAGGATCGCAGGTCAGGCTCAAGGTCTCGAAGGGTCCGAAACCGGTGGCGGTGCCGAACGTGGTCGGCTCGACGTTCGAGTCTGCGAACTCGACTCTTCTGGGCAGTGGATTTGCGGTCAAGCGCGAGGTCGTGAAGTCGGACGCGCCGAAGGACACCGTCGTCAACACGAGCCCGGGTGCGGGGACGCTCCAGCCGCCCGGCACCACGATTACCGTCATGGTGTCGAAGGGGCCGGCCACCTCCACCGTTCCGGACGTGACGACGTTGACGCAGAACGATGCGCAGGCGACGCTGAAGGCCTCTGGCTTCGGCGTGAGGATCGTCAGCCAGCCGGTCACCGACGAGAGCCAGGACGGCATCGTTCAGACGCAGGATCCGCCAGGCGGGACGCAACAGGCTCCGGGCACGATCGTGACGATCGCCGTCGGCAAGTTCGCTACGACGCCCGGCCCTCCGTGAGCGTCGCTCGCCTTCGGCTCGCTCCCTTCTTCAGGGATCGTCTCAACCCCCGCGCCGCTGAGATCGCCGCATGGGCCGAGGAGAAACAAAACCTCCCGGTTTCCCTTTACGCCCCTTCCCCCGCTCATGGGCCACAAGTCGGCCCATGAGCGTCCCTCGCCTTCGGCTCGCCCCCGGGGTCGGCTTATGAGCCGGTTGAAGGTCGCGATCCTCGCCGGTGGGCGGTCGTCGGAGCACGAGATCTCGCTCGCCTCCGCCCGTTCGGTGCTGGAGTCCCTCGACCCGGTGGAGTACGACGTCGTCACGGTTGCCATCGGCCGGGACGGTCGCTGGGAGCTCGGCACCGGTGACGGCTCCGTTGCGGAAACGCTGCCCGTGCCGGCGGCAAACGCGCCTGCAACCCTGGGCGCGGTCGACGTCGTCCTGCCCATTCTCCACGGCCCGTTCGGCGAAGACGGGACGGTGCAAGGGCTGCTCGAGCTTGCGGGCGTCCCCTATGTCGGAGCCGGGGTGGCTGC
>JBBWZE010000254.1:0-2888 GCA_039648845.1 Actinomycetota bacterium
ACAAGATCACGCTTCGCCTGCAGGCCGGCAATCCCGGGAATCTTCAGGTGGACGTCGGCGACGACGGTTCGGCCGACTTCAGCTTCGAACGCAGCAAGATCGCGAAGATCGTCGTCAAAGCCCGATCAGGCGCCGACCTCGTGCGCATCGACGAGAGCAACGGGCTATTCACCGACAGCATCCCGACGACACTCGACGGTGGAGACGGCAATGACACGATCGCCGGCGGCAAAGGCATCGAAACGCTGCTCGGCGGTGCCGGCAGCGACTCCATCGACGGGAACGGAGGCAACGACCTGGCCCTGATGGGCGCTGGCAATGACACGTTCGTCTGGGATCCCGGCGACGGCAGCGACACAGTCGAAGGGCAAGACGGCGCCGACACGATGCTGTTCAACGGCGCCAATGCCGCCGAGCACGTCGACCTGACTGCGAACGGAAACCGTCTGAAGTTCTTCCGCGCCGAGGGGAACATCACGATGGATACCGCCGGCGTCGAGCGAGTCGACTTCAACGCCCTCGGCGGCGCCGATCTCGTCACCGTCAACGACCTGGCCGGAACCGACGTCAGCAGAGTGAACGTCGACCTCGCAGGAACTCTGGGCGGGGTTAGTGGCGACGGCCAGGCCGACCGCGTCATCGTCAATGCCACCAACGGCAACGACACGATCGATGTGAGCGGTGACGCACAGGTTGTGAAGGTGAGCGGCCTTGCCACCACAACGGAGATCCTCCATTCGGAGATCGCGAACGACCGGCTCGACCTCAACACCCTCACGGGTACGGACAACGTCGGCTCTGGGGCCTTGGCCGCCGGTGCGATCCAGCTCTTCGTAGACGGTGTGCTCGTCCCGTAGAGGAATCTTGCCGAACAAGGGAAGCGCGGGGCCTCTGTCCTTGGGGGCCCCGCAAACGTCGTGGTGCAGCACGCAGCGCGAATACCTGGACGTCCGAAGGCCCGTCGCGCAATAGTCCTGTGGGATGCAGGCTCCTCCGACCGGAACGGTCACGCTCCTTTTCACCGACATCGAGGGCTCGACGCGCCTGCTACACGACCTCGGGCCTGAGGCATATGCCGACGAGCTCGCCGCTCACAGGAAGGTGGTGCGGACAACGCTCGACCGGCTCGGCGGCGTCGAGGTGGACACACAGGGAGACGCTTTCTTCGTCGCTTTCGCCAGTGCCCCGTCCGCCGTCGAAGCCGCCGAGACGATCAAGTCTGGACTGGCGTCGGGGCCGATCAACGTTCGGATGGGGCTACATACCGGCACGCCGCTTGTTACCGAAGAGGGATACGTGGGAGCTGACGTCCACCGCGCTGCCCGCATCGCAGCCGCGGGACACGGCGGTCAGATCGTTCTCTCGCCCATGACTGCCGAGCTCGTCCGCGACCTCTTTTCGCTCGCGCCGCTTGGAACGCACCGGCTGAAGGACTTCGACGAGCCGGTCTCGCTCTTCCAGCTCGGAGACGGAGAGTTCCCGCCTCTGAAAACGATCGCCAACACCAACCTGCCAACGCCTGCGTCTAGCTTTCTGGGCAGAGAAGACGAGTTGTTCGAGGCGAGTGAACTGATCGCGGGGACGCGCCTCCTGACGGTGACCGGTCCCGGCGGCGCAGGCAAGACCCGGTTCGCGCTCGAGCTCGCCCGCCGCGTTCGGGAGGAGCGCTTCGCCGACTATCGCGACGGCGTCTTCTTTGTCCCGCTCGCAGCGCTTCGCGATCCCGCTCTCGTGCTCGATACTGTCGCGCAGTCGATCGGTGCAAAGGTCGGGCTTCGCGAAGACATCGGCGATAAGCAGATGCTTCTGCTGCTCGACAACTTCGAGCAGGTCGTGACGGCGGCTAGTGGACTCTCCGAGGTGCTCGAGGCCTGCTCGAACCTTTCGCTACTCGTAACGAGTCGCGAGGTGCTTCACATCCGGGGCGAGGTCGAGTACGAGCTTCCGCCGCTGGCGGAGGCAGACGGCGTCGTTCTCTTCTGTGAGCGTGCACAGCAGGAGCCGAGCGCGGACATTCGTGAGCTCTGTCGACGACTCGACGGGCTTCCCCTCGCTATCGAACTCGCTGCCGCCCGGGCGCACATGCTGTCTCCGGCCGAGGTGCTTGCGCGGCTGTCTCAACGTCTCGACCTGCTCAAGGGTGGCCGCGACGCCGACCCACGGCAGCAGACGCTCCGCGCCGCGATTGAATGGAGTCACGACCTGCTCTCCGCTGAAGAGCAGGTGCTCTTCCGTCGGCTTCCCGTGTTCGCCGGCACCTGGACGCTGGAGGCCGCCGTTGCCGTCGTCGACGCAGAGATCGACACCCTCCAGTCGCTCTTCGACAAGAGTCTGCTGCGGCGCAGTGAGACCGGCCGGTTCTTCATGTTGGAAACGATCCGCGACTATGCACGCGAGCGACTGGAGGAGGCGAGAGAGACCGATGACCTGGAGCGACGCCACGCGGCGTTTTTGCTCGCCTTTGTGGAGCGGACGCTCGAAAATCCCGACCGGACGGCGGTGGCCCTCGTGCTCGAGCCCGAGCGAGAGAATTTGCGAACCGTCATCGAGTGGGCACTTGATGCGGGCCAAGAGGAGACGAGCATGCTGCTCGCGACCGCCTATGGCGTCCTCTGTACGTTTCATGGCCCCTTCGGCGAGGGCAGGCTCTGGCTCGAGCGCGCGCTGCAAAAGGGCGGCAACAAAACTTCCACGGCACGGTGGAGAGCCCTACGAACTATCTCGGCGCTCGCGGTGCGTCAGGGCGATCTCGACCGGGCTCGAACTTCTGCAGAGGATTAGCTGGCGCTGGTGAGAGAGATCGGCGACGCCACGGATGTCGGCGCGGCCCTCCGCTCGTTGGGCCTGATCGCCTGTGACCAAGGCGACTACGAAGGTTCGGAATCGCT
>JBBWZE010000233.1:0-7480 GCA_039648845.1 Actinomycetota bacterium
TCCGGCCTAGACTCAAGGCGAGATGTCGACCTGGGTCTGCACCAACTGCGGCGGTGACAACCCGGAAGGGATGAAGTTCTGCGGCCACTGCGGCAGCTCCGCCGTGGCTACGGCTCCCGAACCGGACATCGCGGATGCGCTCCGCAGCTTCGTCGCCGGTCCGGTGGCCGACAGGCTCGTCGAGGCCGGAGGCACGCTCCCGGAGGAGCGCCGCCTGATCACGGCGCTCTTCGCGGACGTATCCGGATTCACCTCGCTCGCAGATCGGCTCGACCCCGAGCACCTGCTCGAGGTGATCGACCCCGTCATCTCAGGCCTGAGCAGCGTCGTCGGACGCTACGGCGGTTACGTGGAGAAATTCGCCGGCGACGCGCTGATGGCGCTGTTCGGAGCGCCGGTCAGCCACGACGACGACGCGGAGCGGGCCCTGAGAGTCGCCCTCGAGATGCACGCCGAGCTGGCGCGTCTCGTGCAGGAGCTCCCGCATGACGCGGAGCTCACGCTTCACGTCGGCGTCAACTCCGGCCACGGGATCGCGCGGATCCTCGGCAGCGAAGCCCGGATGGACTACGCCGTGCTCGGCGACTCGGTGATCCTCGCCCAGCGGCTCGAGTCCGCCGCACCGCCCGGGGAGACGTACCTGAGCGAGACGACAGCCCGACTGACGGAGGGGAAGTTCGACCTCGAGCCCGTGGGCGAGCTGACGCTGAAGGGCAAGGCGGAGCCGGTCTGGGCCTGGCGCCTGGTCGGCGAGTCTCAGCCCGAGCCCTTGCGGGGCGCGGCGAGCCTCGTCGGGCGCGAACGAGAGCTGGCCGAGCTTCACGGAGCGCTGTTAGCGCTCGATGAAGGGCGCGGAGGCCTGGTCACGCTCACCGGGGAGGCGGGTGTCGGCAAGTCGCACCTCGTGGAAGCCGCGCACGAGCGCGCGCGGGAGCTAGGCATCCGCTGGTTGTCGGCCCGCTGCCTTTCCTACGGCGAGGGCCTCGCGTACTGGCCGTACGCAGCGCTCGTCCGCGACCGCGAAGAGGCGGCGTTCTCACCGTACTTCGCGAGGCTGCTCGGACTCGATGGTGACGCAGAGGTGGAAGCGCTCCAGCCAGAGGCGTTCCGACGCGGGCTCCACGACGCCTTTACGGCCTGGTTGCAAGGTCTTGGCGCCGAACAGCCGACGCTGCTCGTGGTCGAGGACGTGCACTGGGCCGACGCGTCGTCTCTGGCCCTGACGCGGGAACTTGCAGTGCTGCTACAAGCCGGATCAGTCGCCATTGTCCTGACTGGTCGCCCCGAGGCGGAGGCGGCGCTGGCGGAGCTCACAGAAGGCATTGCCTCTCAGCGACTGATCCTCGGCGCGCTCGACGACGAGGCAATCTCGTCGCTCGCGACATCTGTCCTCGAAGGGACCCCACCTGCTGAGCTCGTTCGCTTCGTCGCGGAGCGAACGGCGGGCAATCCCTTCTTCGTCAAGGAGCTTTTACGCGCGCTCCTCGACTCGCAGGGGCTAGTCCGCGATCGCGGGCGCTGGCGAATGCGGCCCGGCTGGGACGCGCGCGAGCTGCCGCCGACCATCGAGGGGGTGCTGGCGGCGCGGATCGATCTGCTCCCGCGGAGCGCCGCGGCGACTCTTGCGACCGCGTCTGTGATCGGCCGTCGTGTGCCACAGCCGCTGTTACGAGCGGTGGCCGGGGACAAAGGACTAACCGAATCATTGAACACCCTCGTCTCCGCCGGAATGCTCGAGCGGCGCCTCGACGACGGCGTCGACCTCTTCTCCTTCCAGCACGCCCTCGTCCAAGACGTGGCTTACTCACGGCTCCTGCGGCGGCACCGGCGTGATCTCCACGGCCGCGTCGCCGAGGCCGCCGAGCGGCTCTACGGGGCCGGTGACGACGTCATCGACCTGCTCGCGCGCCACCTCTACCTCGGGGCGGCCGGGGAGAAGGCGGTCGAATACCTCGTTCGGGCGGGCGAGCGCGCGAAACGGCTCTTCGCGAACGAGGAGGCGATCCTGCACTTCCAGCGCGCGACCGAGCTCGCTCCGGGCGACGAGGAGATGCGCCTCGAGCTCGCCGAGCTGGACGAGCTCGTCGGCAGATACGACGAGGCACTCCAGCTCTACCTGGAGGTCCGCGACTCGACGGGCGACATCCGAGCGTGGCGCGGGCTCGCGGCGACACGTCGCAAGCAGGGAGCTTACGAAGAGGCGCTCCAGATCGTGAACGACGCACTGTCCACGCCCGCGCTACGCGATGCCGATCTAGTCCCACTCTGGATTGAGAACAGCTGGACGCTCGCCGTCTCCGGCCATTACGAGCAGGCGATCGACGTACTGCTCGCCGGCCTGGAATCGGTGGGCCAACGTGAGGACGCACTCGTCGGGCGGCTCCTCCTCGAGCTCACGGTCTCGGAGACGTTCACTGGGCGTCTCGCCGAAGCACTCGAGCACGGTCTGCGCGCTCATCGAATTCTCGAAGAGCACGAGGACGAGGTCGGCCTCGCGAAGGCGATGCGCGTCGTCGGTAGTGTCTACCGCGAGCAGGATCGGCTCGACGAGGCGGCTGAGACGCTTCGGAAAGGGGTCGAGCTCGCGCAACGCGTCGGCAGCGTCGAGGAGCTGGGCGGCTGCCTGATCAATCTGGGCCTCGTCGAGCTGAAGCGCGGCGCCGTCGATGACGCGATCGACTGCGATCGACGTGCGATCGAGGAATTCGAACGCGTCGGACACGGTTCCGGTCGCACGATCGGCTACGCGAACCTTGCCGAGAAACTCGTGGCCAAGGGCGATTACGAGGCTGCTCACCAGACCGCCGAGCACGCGCTCGAGCTTGCGCGCTCGATCAACCTGTCGTACACCATCGCCGACCTGACGAAGACGATCGCGGCGATTCAGCTGCAGCAGGGCGACCAGCTCGGAGCGGCGGCGAGAGCCGAAGAAGCGGCGGCGCTGTTCGCCGAGGTCGGCGCACTTCCTGCAGCCGCCGAGGCACTCGACGTCGCGGCGGAAGCCTGGCAGCAAGCCGGCGAAAAGGAGCGAGCGGCCGAGACCTCCGGCCGTGCCCGCTCCTTCGCCGCTTCGGCTTAGTGGTTCCTAGTGGAAGGGTGTACCCCCTGCAGTACCGGTGTTGTCGACAACGAGGCATTGCTGACCCTCCGGCGCGCCCACGTCGAAGACACGCCCGCCGATCGAACTCGTCGCGTAAACGCAGACCATTCCGTCCGTGTCGGAGACGGCGGTGCTAAAGAAGATGACGTCGCCGGCCCCCAGCGGTGTCCCCTTGGCTGAAGTCAGCGGGGTCGTGTCCCCGGACTGATCCAGAACAAAGAGGCTGTACGTGGCTTGTTTACAGGCTGGAGCCGCCAAAGTGATCGAGCCCGAAAGGGTCGCCCCGTCCCAGCTGAAACCCGTTCCGCCGTCGATGTCCAGGCATGCAAGCGACGCCGGGGGTTCGGTCGGCGATGCCCCCCAGGCTGCGGAACCACCGAACACGAATGCCGCCGCGAGCAGCGGCAGTACAAAGATGCGTTTCATTGGCCTCCTCCTTCTATCCCGTGGCAAAGGTGGTCGCGACGCCTTCGAAGCTCCACGGCGGCGCGGCAGATCTGCCGCCGATCGTGAAGACAACGTTGCTGTTCTGCAAGTGGTGATTCGTCAGGTAGGTGACGAGCGCCTGACGATCGAAGAGAGCCTGGCCCACATTGTCCGTGACCTTCCAGCTCACGTTCCTCAGCGTGAACGGATCGCCGTTGATCCTGGCGATCGCCACGCTGGTGGCCAGCACCTGGCTCAGACTCCGGTACGGAACGCGCACAGTAACGTTCACCGTGTTGCCGGACGAAGGAATCGGGAACGGGTTCGGCTGGAAGCTCATGACCGCTGTGTACGCCCCGGTCTGCGCCGTGCAAGGCTGCGTGTCGTCGGTGTTCGGAATCCCGTCGAGGTCCTTGTCGCCGTACGCGTCCATCGGGTCAGTGTCGCTACTGCCAAGGCAGCCGTTCTCGGTCGACGCCGGGATGCCGTCGTTATCGCCATCGGCAACAATCGTGATGTTGACGGTCGACGTCGTCGTCTTCGACGCCGAGTCGGTCGCGGTCAACTCCACGGTGTAGGAACCGGGAGCCCAACCGTTCGTCCCGGGCGACAGGTCGGCGGTCGTGCCGTCTGCCGTCTCGATCACCGAGTTACCGCTGTCGATCAGCTTCCAATGCGGTGTCAGCGCGCCGTCCTCCGGGTCGACCGCGATTCCCTTCAATGGAATGGCGGAGTACTGGAGGAACGTCTTTCCCTTCCCTGGACTGAGGATCGCCGAGAAGGGCGACTTCTGACCGGACTCGGTCGGCTCGGTGCCGGTGCTCGTGAAGGCGCTCTGCCGGAAGCCGTCGTTGACGATCGCTCTCATCTGTCCGCCCTCGCACGCCAGCGAGGCGTCGTAGTTGTACGTCCAATTGGCGGTCGTATTCGTCGCGCTCCCGGGCGAGAGCGCCAGCGCGATCGGGAACTTCCCGCCGGCGCCGCAATCGAGGTAGAGGTCGAGCACGTCGTCGTGCGCGTTGTCGTCCGAACCTCCGACGTCGAACTGTTCTTGCCCGGGTGGCGTCGTCGACGTGACGACCTGTTTACAGATCGAGAACTCTGATGTGCTGCGTGCGGTCGAGTGGGTCGCGGTCGCGGTGATGATGTCGCCGGCATTCAGGGTCGATGAGGAGAAGCTGTACGAGGCGCTGCCTGCGCCGTTCGTCGTCGGTGAAGCGAAGCCGAGGTACGTCTCACCTTCGCCGGCTCCCGTGCCGTCGCAAGCGGTGTTCTTGAAGAACTCGATGAAGAACTGCGTGTTCGCGGTTCCCGAGAACGTCCCGTTGACCGTGGTGTTCGTGCCGGACTTCACCGCGCTTGTCAAGGTTGGCGGCGCGACGAAGGCGGTGGTGTTGTGGATGCCCTCGTGCGCGTTGTCGTGGATCGAGTTCGCGACGACGCGGTTCGTGGCGCTGCCCATGTTGACCCCGTACGCGGTGTTGAACGCGAACGTGTTGCCCGGCCCGACCGTGTTGTTGCCTCCGCTGCTGACGCGGATGCCGTCGGCATTTCCCATCCCAGAGGCGCCGGAGCGGTTCGTCCCGACGAAGTTTCCAGTGATCTTGGCGCTGTTTGCACCCTGGATGAAGATCCCGGCGTCGCTGCTGCCGACAATCACATTCCCCCGGTCCCGGTTCGCATTGACCGGAGGTGAAACGTTGTCGCCGATGATCGTCCCCGCGCCGATCGTGTGGATTCCTGGCCGCGCGGACGCATGCACCGCTCCAGCGGCATCGAGCCCGATGTTGTTGCCCGCGAAGACGTTGCCGGTCCCCGCGTCGGCAGTGATCTCGATGCCTTGCCCGCCGAGGATGATGTTCCCGACCGTCTTGTCCCCGCCGATCACGTTGTCGTGGGCGCCGCTCTGCACGGTGACGCCCGTCACGTCGTTGTGCTCCGTCGTCCCGTTCGCGGCGACGCCGATGTAGTTTCCCTTGACCGTGTTCGTGTTGCCGGTCACGAGGATCTGGCTGCGAACGCTCGATGGAACCGCGTTGCCGGCGATGACGTTTCGTTCCGCGCTCGTCGTACCGCCAATCGTGTTGCCGTTTCCTCCTACGAGGAGGCCGCCGGCCTCGTTCCTAGCGGTGGTCGCGCCGTCCGCTGTGAGCCCGATGTAGTTGCCATCGACCGTGTTGCCGTCGGATTGCAGGCGGAGCCCGTAGCCGGATGCGCACGGAGCTGGCGGCGCGGTGGAGCATTTGAAGTCTCGGATCGCCAGGCCCTTGACCTCAGACCCGCCTGAGCCCGTCGCGAGCACCAACCCGTCGGCCGTCGCGCCTGCCCCGTCCCCGTTAAGCACGATTGCCTTCGAATCCGCCGGAATGCCGGTGCCGGTTAGGCGTTCGGTGTCGCCGTCGATGGTCACGGGATCGGTGACGGTCGGCAAAGCTGACGAGAGAACGGCGATCTGCTGCGAGTCGGAGCCGGCGATCGCAAACGTGATGTCATCCGGCCCGTCGCCGTTCGCATGCGCGTTCGCCGCGAGAATGGCCTCGCGCAGGCTGCAATGGGTCGCGTCGCACGTCCCGTCATTGGCGTCGTTCGTCGTGTTCACGACGAAGGGACCGCCTCCGCCGCCACCACCGCCGCTGACTGTCGCTGCCTGGCACGCCGAGAACTCGGACGTATTTCCGCTCGGATCGGTCGCGGTCGCCGTGACGAATTCGCCGGTCGCGACGAGCGGTGGGCTCGCCGAGATGCTCGCGTCTCCGCCTGCAGTCGTCGTAACGGTGGTCGTGCCAAGGAACCGCGCTCCCTCTCCGCGGCCGGTCGAGTCGCAGGCGTTGTTCGAGAAGAACTCGATCCGGTAGACCTTGCTCGACTCACTGTTCAGCGTGCCGGTGATGGTGCCGTCTACGACGGAGGAGATGACGGGGGCATTCTGGAGGTTGTTCGGGCCGGTGTCAGGATCGTTGGCGTCATTGGCGGTCACGCCCTCCCCCGCTAGGTCGATCCCGAGGGCCCCGTTGGCGTCGATGGAGTTGGTGAGGATCGAGTTGCCGGTCCCGCCCGAAGCGTTGACGCCGGCCCCCGTGTTATGGCGAATGACGTTTCCAGCGCCTGCCGCTGTGCCGCCGATCGTGTTGTTGTTGGCCACCGCGAACGAAAGTCCGACTTGTACGCCGGCTTGCGCATTGGGTACCGCACTCGTACCAGTGACGTCGGTCCCGATGAAGTTCCCTTGCAGCGTGTTGCCGTTGCCCTGAATGCGAACGCCGTAGCTCCCGTTGCCGGAGATGACGTTGGCCGAGCCCGCCGCCGTGCCACCCACGACAGCATTTGCGCCATGGTCGAAGAACATCCCGTCGCTCGTGTTGCCGAGCGGGGTCGTGCCGTTGGCAGCGGTACCGATGAAGTTGCCGAGGATGTGGTCACCGGTCGAGGCTTCGTAAATACCGACTTGATTGCCGGAGATGAGATTCCGCGAGTCGGTAGTCGTGCCGCCGATGGTGTTCGGCCCGATGGTGGCGAAAATCCCGAGCTGGTTTCCCGCCGCGGTCGTTCCCGCCACATTCGTCCCGATGTAGTTGCCCACAACAATGTCGTTCGCTCCCTGGAGCCAAATACCGATATAGGTGAAGCGATTTACCACGAGCCCTCGGATGGTGATGTTGTCGGCGGCGGCATACAGGCCCGTGGCGCTCGCGCCTGCGGCGCTGCCGTCAAGCTCGATTATCGGCGTCGCGCCGTGCCCGGGCTGCGTCGTGCCGTCGATGGTGACGGCCTCGGTGATTGCGGGAAGCGGTGTTGCCGGGGTGATGGTTTGCGTTCCCGCGGCGCCGATGCTGAAGATGATCGTGTCCGCCCCGGCATTGCCGTTCGCGGCGAGAATCGCGTCGCGCAGAGTGCAGCTGATCGCGTCACAGACACCGTCGCCAGGATCCGCCGCCAAGTTGACCGTGTAGACCG
>JBBWZE010000293.1:0-4825 GCA_039648845.1 Actinomycetota bacterium
ATGGCCACCGAGCTCCAGACCGAGCATGGGATCGTACGCGTGCCCACGGGAACCTGGCACGTGGACCCGGCGCACTCGAGCGTCGAGTTCGAGGTGAAGCACATGATGATCGCGACCGTCCACGGGCGCTTCCGAGAGTTCGACGGAACGATCGAGGCGGCCGAAGACATCAACGACTCGCGCGTCTATGGGAAGGTCAAGGCGGCCAGCATCGACACGAATGACGAAACACGGGACGCCCATCTGCGGTCCGCGGATTTCCTCGACGTCGCGAACCACCCCGAGATCACCTTCGAGTCCACCCACATCGAGCCCCTCGGCGGGCCGGAGTTTCGGATGACCGGCGACCTGACGATCAAGGGAGTTACACGCACGGTCGAGCTCGACTCGACCGTCGAGGGCGCCGAGCTCGATCCCTGGGGAAACGAACGCGTCGGCATCCGCGTCCGCGGTCAGATCGACCGCAAGGAGTTCGGTCTCACCTGGCAGAAGATGCTCGAGTCCGGGGGCTTCCTCGTCGGCGAAGAGGTAAGGATTCTCGTCGACGTCTCAGCGGTGAAGGCGGCCTGAGACGTGCCACGGATCCGGCGCTCCAGCACCGCGCTGACGGTCACAATGCTCGCGGTCGTCATCCTTGCCGCCTGCGCCGGGGGCCAGAGCGTCAGCAGCGCGATCCCGGCCATCAAGCTCACCAAACCGGTGGCCGACTTCCAGGATCAGCTGATCCGTGTCGTCGACGCGATTTCGCCGGCGGTCGTCCAGATTCAGACCGCGGACGGGCTCGGCTCGGGCGTCGTCTTCAACGGCAACGGCGACATCGTCACCAACGCACATGTGGTCGGGAACTTCAAGACGTTCAAGGTCACGCTCGCAAACGGCACGTTCGACGGCACGCTCGTCGGCACCTTTCCCGCCGACGACCTCGCCGTCGTTCACGTCAAGGGCGCGAACCCTCACCCGGCGACCTTCGCCGACTCGTCCAAGCTCGAGGTCGGCGAATTCGCCCTGGCCATCGGGAACCCGCTCGGTCTGCGCTCGAGCGTCACCGAAGGGATCGTGTCCTCGCTCGGGCGCACCGTCAGCGAGGGAAACGGCGCCGTCATTTCGTCCGCGATCCAGACGAGTGCGGCGATCAACCCGGGGAACTCGGGCGGTGCCCTCGTCGACCTGCACGGGCAGGTGATCGGAATCCCGACCCTGGCAGCGCTCGACCCGCAACTCGGCGGCGCCCAGGCTCCCGGCATCGGCTTTGCGATCCCGAGCAACGTCGCCAAGAGGATCGCCGGCCAGTTGATCGCGAACGGTCGCGTCGTCAGATCGGGCCGGGCCTACCTGGGCGTGCGAGTGGCCACAATCGTCGGCGGCGGCGTGCTCGTGTCTGCGATCGTGTCAGGAGGCGCCGCGGCCAAAGCCGGAATCAAGCAGGGCGACATCATCCTGGCAATCGGCGGAAAGCCGACTCCGACGGCGGACGTCCTCGTCTCCGTCCTTGCCAAACTCCATCCCGGTCAAAAGGTGCCCGTGAAGCTCCGACGACACGGGAAGGATGTCACGGTCACGGTGACGCTCGGCGAGTTACCCGGTTGACCGATGTCGGACATGGTCGAACAAACCGACCGAGCTCGATTCCGTGATCGCGTCGAGGCGGGGCGCGCTCTCGGGCGCACCCTCTCCCACTACGCCGGACGCGACGACGTCGTGGTGCTCGCGCTGCCGCGCGGCGGCGTTCCCGTCGGCTACGAGGTGGCGAAGGAGCTCGGAGCGCCGCTGGACGTCTTCCTCGTCCGCAAACTCGGGGTGCCCGGGCACGAGGAGCTCGCGATGGGCGCGATCGCTAGTGGTGGCGTCCTCGTTCTCGACGAGCGCGTTCTGCGCTGGCTCGGCATCAACGAGGACCAGATCCAAGAGACCCTCGTGCGGGAGCTCGACGAGCTCCGGCGCCGGGAAGCCGCCTATCGCGACGGCCGACCCTTGCCGGAACTCAAAGGACGGACGGTGATCCTTGTCGACGACGGCCTGGCCACAGGCGCTTCGATGCAAGCAGCGGCGCGTGCAGTGCGCCGCCACGAGCCTGCCCGGATCGTGATCGCCGTTCCCGTCGCGTCACGCGCGACGTGCGACCAGTTCAAGGACGAGGTCGACGAGGTCGTGTGCGCGGTAACACCCGAGCCGTTCTACGCGGTGGGTAACTGGTACGAGGACTTCACGCAGACGACCGACGACGAAGTGCGGGAGCTGCTCGAGCGCGCGGCCGACGCGGGCGACGCGTCTCGATGAGCGCCCATGCCTGAGACGATCGTCTCGACCGACCTGGACGTGTTGTTCGAGCGCATGACGGGCGCGCGCTTCGCGCTCATAGGCGAGGCATCCCATGGAACGCACGAGTTCTACCGGGAACGTGCCGAGATCACGAAACGGCTCATCGCGGAGGACGGCTATACATTCGTCGCGGCCGAGGCCGACTGGCCTGACGCGTACCGCGTCAACCTCTTCGTGCGCGGCGAGACCGACGACGGTGACGCGGAGGAGGCGCTGCGCGACTTCCGCCGGTTTCCGTCCTGGATGTGGCGCAACACCGATGTCGTCGATTTCGTCACGTGGTTGCGGGAGTGGAACGATGCGCTTCCCCCGCACGCGGACAAGGTGGGCTTCTACGGGCTCGACCTTTACAGCCTGCACACCTCGATGAATGCAGTGATCGCCTTCCTCGAGGAGGTCGATCCCGACGCAGCCGACCGTGCGCGCGAGCGCTATTTGTGCTTCGACCATTTCGGCCCAGACCCACAGGCGTACGCGTACGAGACCTACATCGGCGGGGCGGAGCCGTGCGAGCCCGAGGCCGTCGAGCAGCTGCTCGAGCTCCAGCATGAGGCAGCCACGCCGGAGCGCCAGTACGGCTGGTTGGACCAAGACCGCTACTTCTATGCCGTGCAGAACGCACGGCTCGTGGTCAACGCCGAGCGGTACCACCGAGCGGTCTTCCGCGGCGGCGCCGCGAGCTGGAATCTTCGCGACAACCACATGGCCGAGACGCTCGAGGCATTGACCTCCGAGCTCGAAAGACGTCACAGCTCGCCGCGGAAGGCGGCAGTCTGGGCTCACAACTCCCATGTAGGAGATGCGCGCGCAACCCAGCTCGGGCAGGCCGGCGAGCTCAACATCGGCCAGCTCGTCCGCGAGCGGCACGGGCAAGACGCCTTCCTGATCGGCTTTACGACCTACACGGGCACCGTGACCGCGGCGAGCGACTGGGGCGGCCTCGCGGAACGCAAGCGGGTGCGCAGGTCCCTGGACGGGAGCTGGGAGAAGCTCTTTCACGAGAGCGGCCGGCCGCGCTTCGTGATCGCAACCGAAGGGCTGGGTGGCAGACGCCTGGAGCGGGCGATCGGCGTCGTCTATCGCCCGGAGACAGAACGCATGTCCCACTACTTCGAAGCCGAGCTTTCGCGCCAGTTCGACGCTGTCATCCACATCGACGAGACGCGAGCAGTCGAACCGCTGGAGCTCACGAGTGAATGGGAGGCCGGCGAGCTGCCCGAGACTTATCCGTGGGCCCTATGAGGGGTCAGGCGAGGAGGTCGGCGCCGCGATCGCACAGGTGGTGCGCAGGTCGCGCTCGACGCTCAACGCGGCGCGCGACTCCGCTAGTGCTCGTCAGATCAGGCGTGGGCGCGCGCGGCGCTCCACGTCGCCGACCACCTGACCGCCGATCCAGTTGACCACCCAGACGACGAGGACGGTACCGACGTACGCCCAGAAACCGTCGATGGAGAAGTTCGGCGCGATCCACTCCGCCAGCGCGACCATCGCGATATTGATCAGGAGGTAGAAGAAGCCGAGCGTCACGATGATCAGGGGCAGCGTCAGGATCGTGAGCAGCGGCTTCAGTACCGCATTCGCGATCCCGAGGACGGCGGAGCCGATCAGAAAAGCCGCCCAGCCGTGGATGCGGACGCCATCCCAGATCGCGTCTGCAGCCCAGAGGGCCGCGAGGTTGATCGCCCAGGCGATCGCCAGACGGGGGGCGAAGGACATGGCGACAGTGTAAAACGACAGCGTGTTCGCTCGCTTGCATGCCATCCAGACGACCCCGGAGCAACACGACCTCGGCCTCGAGATCGTCCGTGACCAGCTCCTGCCCTGGCTCCGGGACAGCTCCGGCTTCCGCGGGCTGATCCGACTCTGGAATCCCGACGAGGCAAAGACTCTGGTCATCACGCTGTGGGCCGACGAGGAGTCCCTCCGAGCGAGCGCGGAGGCAGGCGACAAGTTCGGGGAGCTCGCCGCCGAAACGGTGGGAACGACCAGGCTTGCGCTCGAGGACTACGAGGTCAGCCTCTTCGATGTCACAGACGCCTGACTTCATCCTCGGCGACGAGTTCGCCAAGGTCCTGACCGAGACGACGATGTCGCTCGTCTGCGTCCTCGACCAGGACGGACGAATCCTGTTCTTCAACGAGGCCTGCGAGCGCGTGACCGGCTTCACCCGCGACGAGGTGATCGGCGGCGACGCCCGCGACTTCGTCATTCCTCCGGAGGAGGCCGAAGCCTTCGGAGAGGTGCTCGCCTACGTCTGGGCCACCGGCCTCTCGAGCCCTCAGGTTGGTCACTGGCTGGCGAAGGACGGGGAGCGCAAGTTGATCGCGTGGTCGAACCGCTTGATGCCGAGTGCGGACGGCGGCGCGGCACTGCTCGTGACCGCGGGCATCGACCTCGGCGCGAGGACATCGAGTATCGGCGACGAGGAGGCATTCGGGGGCGACCCTGAGGCGAGGCTCGCGGAGATCGGGCGCCTTGCACAGGAGCAACGTGCCCTCCGGCGTGT
>JBBWZE010000311.1:0-4962 GCA_039648845.1 Actinomycetota bacterium
GGCGGGCGCGTCGACCGAGAGCTCGACCTCCGCGGACCGATCCCGCCCGGCCCGTACCGCCTCGCCTTCGATCTCGTCGACGAGCAGCGTTTCTGGCTCGCGGAGCTCGGCAACTACTCCCCGCACGTCGACGTCGAGGTTGCACCACGCGACGCAGCAGCGGCGCGCGCCCACCTGCCGCCGAACGCCGACCTCGACCCCGACTGGGAGGAGCGTGTCTACGCGGCGCATATGGAGGGCTACGCAGCAGTCGGAGGGTCGATCGATGCGCGGCGCCCGCATGCGGAGCTCGAGCCGTACGCGCCCGGCGGAGGACGGAACCCGGCCTTCCCATATCCGCTCGTTCTGCCTTCCCTGCTCCCTCCGCTGGTACCGAACACGGAGATCGGGGGCCTGCCGGCGTGGCGGCCCGAGGGCGACGAGCCCTGGCTCTACGACGCCCGGATCAGACTTCGACTGCGATCTGGTCGTCGACGCGGTTGAACACAAACGCGCCGAGCGCAAGGGCGACAACAGCGGCGACGACGGTGTAGATCGTGTCGCCGAGCCCGGGTAGGCGGCCGTAGAACAGCGGATCTCGCAACGCCTCGATCAACGGCGAGAGCGGGTTCCCCCAGTGGATGATGTCGACGACCCAGTCACGCCGGGCGATCTGCGGATCGTTGAGCGGATAGAGCACCGGGGTCAGGAAGAAGAGCGGCAGCAAGAGCGCCGACACCAGGAACTCGATGTCTCGGAACAACACGTTGAGCGACGCGACCGCGAGTGCGAGACCGCACGTGACCGCAACGACCGCCAGGCCGAGCGGCAATGCAAGCCACTCGGTCGCCCGGACGCGCGGCAACAGCGCGAAGTTCACAGCGAGCAAAACGACGAGCATGACCCCGAAGCTGATCAGGTGCGTCGCGACCACCGACAGCGGCAACAGCTGGCGCGGGAAACGCGTCTTTCGAATGAGATTGGCGTTGTCCAGCATCGACCGCGATGCCGACTGCACTGACGTCGCGAAGAAGATCCAGGCGGACAGCCCGACCAGGAGGAAGAGCGCGTAGTGCCCCTCCGACCCGAACGGCGTCTTCCAGAGCACCGAGAAGACGAGGAGGTACACGGCCATCAGGAGGACGGGATTGGCGAGCGTCCAGGCCAGGCCGAGGAGCGAGCCACGGTATTTCGCCTGGACGTCCCGGCGAAAGAGGTTCCCGAACAGCTCGCGGTAGCGGACGAGATCCCCGTATACCGTCGTCATAGGCGCCGCCTAGTCTAGAGGTGGGTTCACATGGCTCTTACAGCCCTTCGTTACGCTTCAGTTCCGTGAAGGTGCTCGCGGCGATCGCTGCATTCCCCGCTGCGGCCGCGGCCATCTGGCTGCTACTTCGCACCCCACTTGCTACGCGCATTGCCGCGGCGCCGCGCGAGGACCGCTGGCACGAGCGGACGACGCCGATGTTCGGCGGGATCGGGATCTTCGTCGGTCTCGTCACCGGCGTCGGCGTTGCTGTCGCCGCCGGCGCGGCGCCGGCGAGCAGAGAGCTCCTGGCGATCCTGGGCGGCTGCGCGATCCTCTTCGTCGCCGGGCTGCTCGACGACCTCTTCTCGCTCGGGCCGATCCCGAAGCTCACGGCTCAGGTCGCGGCCGCGCTGCTGGTCATCTTCAACGGGCTGACTATCTCCGGGCTGATCTCGAACGACCTCCTTGCCGGCATCGTCGCCCTCGTGTGGCTCGTCGGGATGACGAACGCCTTCAATTTGCTCGACAACATGGACGGGCTTGCGGCCACGCTCGCAGGGATTGCGGCGACCTTCTTTGCCGTCGACGCTCTCACCGTGCACAAGAGCCACGCGGTGCTCGTGCTCGCGCTCGCGCTCGCGCTTGCTTGCGCGGGCTTTCTTCCCTTCAACCTGCGACTTGGCAAGTCGGCGGCGGTGTTCATGGGCGACTCGGGCAGCCAGCCGCTGGGCTTTGCGCTGGGTGCGCTCGGCCTGACCGCGAGCTGGAAGGTCGCCGGAACGACCGTCGCCACCCTGCTGCTCCCGATCCTCGTCCTTGCCGTCCCGATTCTCGACACGACGCTCGTCACGATCGTGCGACTGCTCGACGGACGGCCGGTCTACCAGGGAGGGCGCGATCACACCTCCCACCGACTCGTGTATCACGGTCTCTCGGAGAAGCGCGCCGTCGTCCTGCTCGCCGTGATCTCCGCCGCGCTCGGAACCACCAGCCTCTTCTACTCGGTGCTGGACAACGCCTGGGTGACGCTGATCGGCGTGCTGCTCACGTTCGCGCTGCTCGTGCAGTTTGCGAGCGGGCTCTCCGACGCGGAACGCGCGCCGAGCTTCGCCGCCGACCGTGGCTGGCTACGCACCTTCGTGGTGAACCCACGCCGGCTCGTCGAGTCGGTCGTCGACTTCACGCTCATCATCGCCTCCTTTGCCGTCGCGTACTACCTCCGGCTCCAGGGTGGCGGCAGTCCTTACCAGAGGCATATCTTCCTCGTCTCGATCGCCGTGGTGCTCGCCGTCCGTTACCTGGCGTTCATCCCGTTCGGCCTCTACCGCGGCGTCTGGCGGTATGCCGGCGCACGCGACGCAGCCAGCATCGTGGCCGCGGTCGTCGTGTCGGAGGTCGCGGCCTATCTGATTCTCGACGCGACCCAGGCCTGGGGCCCGTTTCCACGAAGCGTGTTCATCATCGACGCGCTCGTCTGCACGGTGCTGATCGGCGCCTCGCGGTTCTGGGAGCGCGCGTTCGTACGGGGAATGTCGGCGCTCACGGGTCGCGGCGACCGGCACCGGACGCTCATCGTCGGCGCGGGTCGCGGCGGCCGCAGTCTGCTGCGCGAGCTACGCGAGACGGCCGGCGAACAGGTGGTCGGCTTCGTGGACGACGATCCGCGACTATCGCGGCGACGGCTGCAAGGTGTGCCTGTGCTGGGCGGCACCGGAGAGATCGAAGGAATCCTCTCGCGCGCACATCCAGACGCCGTTCTCGTCACGATTCCCGACGCGCCGCGCGAGCGCCTCGGGCTGGTGATCGACGCCTGCACGCTTGCGCAGGTGCCCTGCCGCTTCGTCCGTCGCGAAACCGACCTCGATCCCCGCGCCGCCCTCGGGGCAACAGCCGACTGAATCGCGAATGGCTGTCGTGACCGCGCGAACCACGCCGGCTGAGCAAACGCTGGCGGATCGCCTGCTGGCGGCAGTGCCGTTGCTGAGCATCTTCGTCTGGCTCGCGATCGTCTACGTGATCCAGGCCTGGGCGCACAAGACACCCTGGCTTTTCGGCGACGAACTGGAGCTCACCCAGCTCTCGCGGGCGATCGCCGACTCCGGCCATGCGGCTCGGCGGGGCGACCCGTATTCGTTCACGACGCTCTGGACATACGTGCTCGCGCCGGTGTGGCTGATCGACAACCTCCACTCCGCATACGCGACCGCGAAATACGTGACGGTGATCGTGATGACGGCGACGGCGTTTCCCGCGTACGGACTCGCCCGTCTGCTCGTCGGCCGCAGACCTGCGCTCTTCGTCGCCGCCGCATCTGCGGCGATTCCCGCCCTCGCATACTCGTCGATGATCGTCGAGGAGCCGTTCGCGTACTTCTGGTCGACTCTGGCGCTCTTCCTGATCTTGCGCGCGCTGATCACACCGTCGCGCTCGTGGATCGGCAGCGCGGTCGTAGCGTCGCTGATCGCACCGCTGGTGCGCGGCGAGTTAGCCATGATCCCGGTGGTTTTCTTGCTCGCCGGGATCTTTCTGCTCTGGCGATCCGAGTACGTCAGCCATTGGCGCAGGAGTTGGAACACGTGGGATTGGGTCGGCTTCGTAACGCTCGTCGTCGGCGTCGCCGTGATTGTCAGCGCGGTGCTCGGCCACCGCTCGCTCGAGTGGAACTACACGACCCGCCTCTACAAGGGTCGGATGCTGGACCTCGGCCTGAACGCTGCAGGTGCGTTGACGATCGGGCTCGGCGTGCTGCCGGTTGTTGCAGGGCTGGCTGCACTCTGGCGCGCACCCGGTGAGGCCGCGCGTCGCGAGTTGAGGATCTTTCGTAGTGTCATGCTCGCAGCGATCGTCTCCTTCGGCTTCTATACAGCCGTGAAAGCGACCTACGTCTCGATCACGTTCGGGACGTACACCTACGAGCGCAACCTCATCTTTCTCGCGCCATTGCTGTTCACGGGGACGGCGTTGTGGCTCGAACGGCGACGACTGCATCCGAGGGCACTCGCACTCTCGTCGATCTTCGTCCTGATCCTGATACTCACCACGCCCTACGAGATGGGGCAGGAGATCTCGTACAACGCTCCGGGCCTGGCCGTCCTTCAGCAGGCGAACCGCTACCTGAGCATCGATCCCACCGGGGCCAAGATCGGGCTGGTCGGGTTGCTTGCGTTGTCGATCGGACTGCTGCTCGCGCCGCGCGTCCTCGGGCGCCGTGCTGCCTGGGTCGCCGTTGCGGTCGCGGCCGCCGTGATCGGGTGGAACCTCACGGGTGAGTTCGCGTTCGCCTCCGCATCGAATCGCTTCTCGGACCGCTTCGAAGAGAACATCCGCCCACCGTTCACGTGGGTTGACGATGTAACCCACGGGGCACCGACGCTGTACATCGGACAGCAGATGGCCGATCAGAACGGCGAGTGGCTCACCGAGTTCTGGAACCGCTCGATCAAGGCGGTCTGGAGCCTCGACGGGACCGCGCAGGGCCCCGGGCCTTTCCTGACGCCGGATCCTCGCCCAGCCGACGGTGCACTGTGCAGCGGCGATAGATGCGGCAACTGGGGCTATCCGTACGTCGTCGAGGAACAGGGCATCGAGGTCGTCGGGAAGACGGTCGCGACGCATCTCCACCGCGCAGGCGGCGGCCTCGAGAAGTGGCGCCTGGTCAAGATCGATCCGCCGCTCAGGTTGGGCGGCGCGGTGACCGACGTCTACCCAGACGGGTGGATGGGCCCGTTCAGCTC
>JBBWZE010000318.1:0-4827 GCA_039648845.1 Actinomycetota bacterium
TCCCACCCGCGGCTCGGGCCTGCTCGGCCTGAAAGACCGCGCAGAGGCAATCGGCGGCACGCTCTCGTTCGAGAGCGCGCCCGGCGCGGGGACATCGCTGTACGTCGAGCTGCCACTCGACGAAGCCCGCCACTGAGCCTCTGGCGGCCAGCCCTTGGTCGGCCGCTACCGACTCGCCGGTTTCGGTCGAGCCGTAACTCCTCGCGCTTGAGCAAGACGAGAGCGGCGGCGAGGGCGATCACGTCGATACCGACACTGACCAGAAGGCGGCCGGTCCGCGCCGGGGCGCTCGGGGCCGAGCTGGCAGCAGTCCCTGCGCGTCTAGTGGGTTCGAAGGCTGGCGATCGCCCGCTTGATTGTTCCCGCTTGTTGCGCCCACGCCTTCGACGGCGCTGCGCCCACGAAGACCGAACTGGTGCGAGTGCCTGCGACGAGACACGCGATCTCGCGGTAGCGGGCTCGCGAAGTGCGATAGCTGTCGATCACGCACGAGCCTCGGCCCGAGCGAAACGCGAGGCCGTGGGCGCTCGCGATCAGACGAACGTCCGTCGAGCCCTCGTCACCCAAGTGTTCGATCCGGAAGCTCGGCCAGTTCGCAAGCGTCTCCGTTCCCTGGCGGGGAGTCAGGTTGAGATAGCCGCGGATGCTGCGCCCCTGGCCGAGCAACGCGACCGAGGCCGTTCCCGGGTCGGTCCGAATCGGCCTCCATGTGCTCGGGTAGGCGAATGTCGCATTGCCGGACGGGAGCCGGGCAAGCTTCCAGCCCGTCGGCGGAGGCTGCGGCTGGAGCCAGCGAAACCCGGGCGCTTGAGCGTTGACAGACAGGCTTCCGTCCGCGGCGCCGCCCCAGACACCGAGGCTCGCAGCGATGCTCGCGGCGACCACGAAGAGCCGCCGCGAGCAGTCGATCATCCGATCAGGCATCGATCAGATATTTCCGTCGCCGTCGCTCGGACCGCCGTTGTTGTCCGAGTCGCCGTCGCCACCATTGTTCTGCGGAATTCCGCTCTGCACGGGCTTGGGCTTCGCCTTCGCCTGGCGTTCGACCCTCGACCCCGCCGGCGAGACGGCGTTCCACTGACCACCGAAGGCGGTCAGGCCCTCGCCGTGCGTCTGGCCCTTCTTCGTGTCTTTGACGAACGTGTAGAGCGGATGACGGTTGTAGGTCACCTGCATCCGCCCGTCGGCGCGCTTCGTCGTCCCGAGCAGTGACGCACGGGCACCCGCCGACGCCCGCGGCTTGCCGGCCGCGATCAACGGCGGCCAGAACTTCGCGCACATGCCGGCGCAGGCGCTCTTGTCGTTCTTGTCCTTGCTGAACACATAGAGCGTGCGACCGCCCGAGTTGACGACGATCCGCCCGAGGCTGGTCGACGCCGTCGAGACGACGGTGCCGGCCGTACCTGCGGCCTCGGTCTTCGGCGGGTGGAGCAGGAAGATCGCTGCCGCGAGCGCGGCGAGAGCTGCCGCGGCCGCGATCAGCCAGGTGGCCAGCGCGGGTGCTGTCCGGTGATTCGTTCGCATTGTTCCTCCTTGCTTTCGAGTTGCCGTACTGGATCCACGATGCCCTGGGGGAGTCCGCCCGGGCATCGGTGCCACCGCGAAAGCGCGACCCCTGCTACCCGGGGAATGCGTGTGTCTTCCGGAGGCGGTTGTGCCGGACGATTTACGCCGCGACGGCCCAGCGATCGTGGGCAACGTGCAGCAGGATCAACCGCAGCGAAAGGCGCCCGCTCGTCTGAGTGCCTCGCGGAGCCGGTCGCGTCCCGACTGAGCGCGGACGATCTGACCGCAGCGGAATTGCAGCGGTCAGATCGTTGGAGTCCCGGTCGACTCAGCGAAAAGCCCACGGCGCACTACCTGTCAGCAGGAACCGGCGACGGTAGGAAGCCGCAAGGCACAGCGCAGGCTGACGGGGATGCGGTGTCGCGACTTCCACGGCGATGGTGTCCCGAAGTACTCGAGCTCAAAGGGAGCAGACAGATGTCACCGATACACAAGGCCCTAACGGGTCGCAATGGGAAGCTCGCGCTCGCCCTGGCTGGCGTCGTCGCCGCAGCGGTCGCCGTCAGCGGCTGTGGAGGCGGTGGTGCCTCGTCCACGAAAGGTTCCGCTCCGACACGCAACGCCGCGTCGGTGGGGAACCCGCCGCCCGAGTGGGCCGCCAACACCGACGCCTGGCCTGCGCACAACTACGATCTCGCGAACACTCGCGCCACCACCAACACCGACATCAACTCGGCGAACGTCTCGAAGCTGCGGCCCAAGTGGAGGTTCAAGCTGCCGTACGTCGGTCAGTTCGGGGCGTATGCGTCCAACCCGATCGTCCTCGACGGCATCGTCTACATCCAGGATCCGGACTCCGACGTCTACGCGCTGAACCAACAGACGGGCGCGGTGATGTGGAAGCACGTCTACAAGTCGCCCACCCCGAGCGGCGGTCCGAATGGCCTCGCGCTTGGCTACGGGCTGCTCTTCGGCGCGACGGAGGGCTCGGCCTTCGCACTCGATCCGAAGACCGGCAAGCAAGTCTGGATGCACAAGCTGACCAACAACAAGAACGAGGGCATCGACATGGCGCCGCAGCTGTATGACGGCAAGATGCTGATCTCGACGATCCCGGGCAGCTCGACGAACTTCTACCATCCCGGCGCCTTGGGGATCGTCTACTCCCTGAACGCCAAGACCGGTAAGACGATCTGGAACTTCAACACCATCAAGGACGGCTACAAGCTCTTCGGCAACCCCAAGGTGAACAGCGGCGGCGGCCTGTGGTACCCGCCGTCGGTCGACAGCAGCGGACGCGTCTTCATGGGCGTCGCAAACCCGGCGCCCTATCCCGGCACGCCCAAGTTCCCCAACGGCTCGAGCCATCCGGGAGCGGATCTCTACACCGACTCGCTCGTCGCCCTCGACGGAGCCACCGGGAAGCTGCTCTGGTTCCAGCAGGTCACGCCCCATGACTTCCGCGACTACGACTTCCAGGTCGCGCCGATCGTCAGGTCTCAGATGATCAACGGCACGAAGACCGAGACAGTGATCGGAGCCGGCAAGGCGGGCAAGGTCGTCGCGTTCCGCGCCGACAACGGCAAGCGGCTCTGGACACGGAATGTCGGCATTCACAAGTTCGACAGTGGCCCGTTCCCGCTCAAGAAGGCTGTCTGTTACGAGCCCGGATTCCTCGGCGGCGTGGAGACGCCGATGGCCGCGAGCGGAAACCTGGTCTACGTCCCCTGGGTCGACCTCTGCTTCAACGCAACGGCCACGGGGATCAAGAGCGCAGGCGGCCTCAACGGAGGGACCGGCGGCCTGGCTGCAATCGACTCCGCAACGGGCAAGGTCGTCTGGATGAATCACCTGCCGAGCCCCGCCTACGGCGCGGCCACGGTCGCCAACGACGTCGTCTTCACCGCCACGCTCGCGGGCACGATCTACGCCTTCGACGCGAAGACCGGCAAGACCCTGTTGACCACCAAAGGCCCCGCCGGCATCAACTCCTTCCCGGCGGTCACCAAGAACATGCTGATCATCGGCGCCGGCGCTCCGGGCGCGATCAAAAACCCGGTGGACGAGATCGTCGCCTACTCGCTGAACGCGCCCCCGGGCGCGGCGAAGACGCAGTCCACGCCCGAGCCCCAGACGGCGCCTCCCTCGAACGGAGGCAACGGAGCGAGCGCCAACTCCGGATCCTCGGCGGCCGCCAAGAGCGCAACGGTCCAGGTCAAAGGCGGTGAGTTCTTCTTCCGACTCTCGACCAAGTCGATCGCGAAGCCCGGCAAGGTGACGTTCGTCTTCCAGAACGTCGGCCACGTCGCGCACGACTTCAAGGTCAACGGCAAGGTCACACCGCTGCTCCAGCCGGGGATGACGGCGAAGCTCGTGGTCACGTTCAAGAAGGGCAAGTACCCCTACCTCTGCACCGTGCCCGGACATGCCGAAGCAGGCATGAAGGGCGTCCTCACGGTTCGCTGATCATGGCCGAGTCCGCATCGAGAAGCCCGTCGACGGAGCCGCGCTTCGACCGGCGGGCCCTCGTCGCCCTCGCCGTGGCGGGCGCAGTTGCTGCAGCCGTCGCCCTCACGGCTTGTGGCGGAAGCTCGTCCAGCGGAGCCTCGACCACGAACGGCTCCCAGCCCGCACGCCACACAGCGTCGATGGAGACGACAGGCTCGTGGGAACTGCCCGCACACGATCTGGCCGCCACACGCCGTGGCGGCCAGATCGCGGGCACTCGGGTCGAATGGCGCGCCGAACTGAAGGGGGGAGTTGCCGGTGCGCCGGCGATTGTGGGGGGCAGCGTCTTCGCCGCCTCGATCGGCGGGGTGATTGCCTCTGTCGACCTTGCGACTGGGCACGTGCACTGGCAGCGGCAGTTCGCAACGCCTGTCTACGGCAGCGGCGCCGGCAGGCGCCGGCTCGGCTTCTTCGGCGGCGTCGCCGTTGACCGGGACCGCGTTCTCGCGGCCTCCGACCGCGTCGTCGCCCTCGATAGGCGCACCGGCCGAACGATCTGGACGGCCGAGCCGCTGAGAACGAGCACGAGCGACGACTACTTCTGGGGACCGCCCGTGATCGCACGCGGCCTCGTCCTCGTCGGCTCGGGCTCGGGTGCCGAGCTGCCGACGGCGCGGGGCCGACTCAGTGCCTATTCGCTGAGCGACGGCTCCCTCGTCTGGAGCACACCGACGGTCCCCGCCGGGGCCAACGGCGGCGGCATCATCGCTCCTGCAAGCGTCGCTCTCCGTACGAATCTCGCGCACGTCGCCACCGGCTCGCCTTACCGCGCCGTGCCCGGACGGAACCCGGGTACCGGCTCGCTCCTCGCCC
>JBBWZE010000337.1:0-14487 GCA_039648845.1 Actinomycetota bacterium
CTGCGTAGGCGACTGCCCAGGCGGCCTGCGCGACGACCTCGTCCGGGGTGAGCCGCAACTTCTTCTGCATGTGGATCGGGCTCGTCGCCAGGACGATGTGGATACGAGAGCGGTGAGCGTCCCGGAGGGCCTCGGCGCCTGCATCGAGGTCCTCACGCCGCGTACGGCAGAGGGAGGCGACCGTTGCGCGGCGGGCGACGGCCGCGACGGCACGGACGCCCTCGAAGTCGCCGGGAGACGCGGCAGCGAACCCGGCTTCGATCACGTCGACGCCGAGCCGCTCGAGCTGCTCTGCGACCTCTACCTTCTCTTCCGGCCGCAGGGTAATGCCCGGCGATTGCTCGCCATCTCTAAGGGTCGTGTCGAAGATTTGGATCCTGCGCGAACTCACTACAACCTCCTGTCAGGGCACGTCTGAGGACGTACCGGTGGCGTCAACGGTGGGTGTATGCGCCTTCCGGCGCGTGAGTCGCTTCCCCCCTAGAGGGGGAGAATCGAGAGGATGAGCACGATCGACCGGGACCGGATGGTCCGGGTCTGCAGAGTGCGCGAAGTCGTGGTCATCCTCATCCTTGTCGGCAGTGTGGCGGAAGAACTTTACCCTGTCAAGTTGCTTTAGTCAGTACAGATTTCGGCATCCAAGCCGGTTCTGCGTTGATCCGTCCGACCCTTCTCTTTATGCTGTCGCCATGGCTCGCGCGAACGTCCGCCGGATTTCGCTCTTTAGCGGCAACGCGCGTAAGCGCGTTCGCTAGCCGGCGGCCTCGCCTTCCCGCCCTCGCCGGCTAGCTCAGATCCACCGGGCGGGGCCTTCCTTCTTCGACCGCAAAGGTGTGCAGTTGGCGCGTTTCGACCCGTTTGATCCAACTTTCGGCGAGCGCGATGCGTGTGGCATCGGTTTCGTCGCCCAGCTCTCCGGTGGCCCTTCCCGGGCGGTCCTCGACTCCCTCCTCGAGGCACTGAGGCGTGTCCGCCACCGGGGAGCCGTGGCGGCGGATCATCGATCGGGAGACGGCGCGGGCCTCCTCTTGCCTCTGCCCGCTGCGCTCTTGCCCGAGCCCGGGCTCGGCATCGCAATGGTCTTCTTCCGCGACTCAGCTGGACAGCGCGCGGTCGAAGAGGCCTGCCGCGCCGAGGGGATCGCGGTGCGCTCCTGGCGGTCGGTACCGGTCGACCTCGACGCGCTTGGCCCATCGGCTCGCGCCTCCGCACCGACGATCGAGCAGGCGCTGCTCGAGCCGCCGGCCGGCGATTCCGACGTCATCGAGGCTGCCGCCTTTCGCGCGCGCAAGCGCCTCGACGGCCGCGGCGACCTCTACGTCGCCTCGCTCTCGTTCCGCACGGTCGTCTACAAGGCGCTCTGCGCTGCCGACCAGCTCGCTCCGTTCTACGCCGACCTGCGTGACCCAGGCTTCGAGGTTCCCTTCGGCGTCTTCCACCAGCGCTTCTCGACGAACACCGAGCCGTCGTGGGAGCGGACGCAACCGTTCCGCCTCCTCTGCCACAACGGTGAGATCAACGCGATTCGGGGCAACGTCAACTGGATGCGCGCCCGTGCCCTGACCGTGGGGGTGGACGGGCCCGTGCTCGAAGAGGCGAGCTCCGACTCGGGAATGCTGGACAACGCGCTGGAGCTCCTGGTGCGCGGCGGGCGCGACGCACGCCACGCGCTGACGATGCTGATCCCGCCCGCGTGGCAGGGGGACACCGAGCTCGAGCCGGACGTGCGCGACTTCCATCGCTTCCATGCCGGGCTCGTCGAGCCGTGGGACGGTCCGGCGGGAATCGTCTTCACGGACGGCCGCGTCGTCGGCGCCGCGCTCGACCGCAACGGCCTGCGTCCCCTTCGCTACGTCGTCGCCGGCGACCTCGTCTGCTGCGCCTCCGAGGCCGGTGTGTTCGACGTGCCGCAGGGGACGACAGCTCGCCGGGGACGGCTCGGACCGGGGGAGATGCTCGCCGTCGATCCTGAGCGCGGCCTCGAGGAGGACGATGCGATCAAGCTTCGGCTCGCAGGGGCGCGACCGTACGGGCGCTGGCTCGAAGAGTGGCGCCGCGAGGGCTCGACGGGCGAGCCGGCATTACCGCCAGAGGAAGAGCTCGCGACGCGCCACGTCCTCTTTGGTTACACGCGCGAAGAGCTGACGGTGATCGTGCGTCCGTCGGCCGCCCACGGACACGAGCCGACGTCTTCGATGGGGGACGACACGGCGCTGCCGCCGCTGGCCGGACGTGCCCGCCCGCTCTTCAGCTATTTCCGCCAGCGGTTCGCGCAGGTGACGAATCCGGCGATCGACCACATCCGAGAGCGGTTCGTGATGTCGCTCGGGACGCTGCTCGGCGCGCGTGGCCCGTTGCTCGTGGAGGCGCAGGAGGATGCGGCCGGGATCGAGCTCGACAGCTTCTTCCTCTTCCCGTCCGCCCTCGACGAGCTCGCCGTCGTCCGGATCGACGCCAGCTTCGATCCTGCGGAAGGGCTCGAAGCAGCCTGCGCGAGACTCGCGCGGGCTGCGGAGTCGGCCGTCCGCGAGGGACACGGGATGCTGCTCGTCTCGGATGCTGATGCGACGCCCGAGCGGCCGCCGGTGCCGATCCTCCTTGCGACCTCGATCGTGCACCACCACCTCGTCCGGGTCGGTCTGCGCACGCTCGCAACGCTGCTCGTCGAGAGCGACGAGCCGCGTGAGGTACACCACGTCGCCTGCCTCCTCGGCTTCGGCGCCGAGGCTGTGTGCCCGCGGCTCGCGCTGCAGACGATCGCGGCCCTCGCCGAGGACGACCGGATCGGCGGCGACCGTCCCGCACCCGCCGAGGCGCAGGCCCGTTTCAAGCAGTCGATCGAGGACGGCGTCCTCAAGGTGATGTCGAAGCTCGGGATCTCCGACATCGCCAGCTACTGCGGCGCGCAGACGTTCGAGGCACTCGGGCTCGACGGTGACCTAGTCGAGGCCGCCTTTCCAGGCACGCCATGGTCGATTGGTGGAATCGGCCTCGACCAACTGGAGGAAGAGACCATCGCGCGGGCCGGCGCCGCCGCGGGGACGCGCCCCCGCCTCGAGAACCCCGGCTACTTCAAGTTCCGCAAGGGCGGCGAGCCGCACGAGACCAACCCCGACGTGCTCGAGGCGCTACAGGCGGCTGCCCGCAGCGACGACATGGGCGCCGCGCACGCGCTTCGCAGTGCCGTCCGGACGAACGGGTGGGAGCGTTACTCCGACTTCGCCGATCTCGTCAACGGACGCGAGCCGATGGAGGTCCGCGACCTGCTCGACCTGCGTGCGGCCGCGCAACCGGTCTCGCTCGCGGAGGTCGAGCCGGCCGAGTCGATCGTGAGACGCTTCTCGTCCGGAGGCATGTCGCACGGGTCGCTGTCGGCCGAAGCGCACGAGACGATCGCACGTGCGTTCAACAATCTGGGGGCCCGTTCGAACTGCGGCGAGGGGGGCGAGGATCCGGCGCGCTTTCGCACCGACCGCAACTCACGGATCAAGCAGATCGCCTCGGGACGCTTCGGTGTCACGGCCGAATACGTGGCCTTTGCCTCCGAGCTCCAGATCAAGATCGCACAAGGGTCGAAGCCGGGTGAGGGCGGCCAGTTGCCCGGTCACAAGGTCACCGCCGAGATCGCGCGCCTCCGTCACACGCAGCCCGGCGTTGCGCTCATCTCCCCACCGCCGCACCACGACATCTATTCGATCGAGGACCTTGCGCAGCTGATCTTCAACCTGAAGCAGGTGAATCCCGAGGCTGACGTGTCGGTCAAGCTTGTTGCGGAGGCCGGGGTCGGGCTCGTTGCAGCAGGCGTGGTCAAGGCGCTCGCGGACGTGGTCCACATCGCCGGAGCCGACGGCGGCACCGGCGCCAGTCCGCTCTCGTCGATCAAGAATGCAGGCATCCCGTGGGAGCTCGGCCTCGTGGACACGCAGCGCACGCTCGTCGCCAACGGCCTGCGCGGACGCGTGCGGTTGCGCGTGGACGGCGGCATCAAGACCGGCCGCGACGTCGTCGTCGCCGCGCTGCTCGGCGCTGACGAGGTCAGCTTCGGCACCGCGTTGCTCCTCGCCGAGGGCTGTCTGATGGTCCGGACGTGTCACGTCGACAGTTGTCCCGTCGGGATCGCGACGCAGCGTCCGGAGCTGCGCGCGAAGTTCGCTGCGACTCCGGAGATGGTCGAGAACTACCTCCTCCTCGTGTCCGAGGAGGTGCGCCGTCATCTGGCGGCAGTTGGACTGCGGAGCTTCGACGAAGCGGTCGGCCGCGCCGATCTTCTACAGCGGCGTGAGGCCGACGGACGCGCCGGCTCGCTGAAGGTGGACGGCCTACTCGAGCCGGTGCACGGTGAAGCGCTCCGTTACGTCGGGGCCGAGAAGCCGGTCGCCGCGGGCGGCGAGCTTGGGGAACGCATCGCCGCCGAGCGGTCGGCCCGGATCCCGCGCTACGGCATTTGCAACGACGACCGCGCTGTCGGTGCCCGGCTCGGCGGTGTGCTCGCGAAGTCCGGAACCGAGGAGTCGTTCCACTATCGCTTCGAAGGGGCAGCGGGCCAGAGCTTCGGCGCCTTCCTGTCGGGCGGCATCGAGTTCGTCCTCGACGGCGAGGCGAACGATTACGTCGGCAAGAGCCTGAGCGGGGGCCGCATCGTGATCCGTCCTCCAGCCGGCGACGCGGGCGATCCGTGCCTTGCCGGCAACACGGTTCTCTACGGGGCAACCGGCGGCGAGCTCTTCCTTGCAGGCTCGGCGGGCGAGCGCTTCGCCGTACGCAACTCGGGTGCGACCGCGGTCGTCGAGGGCGTCGGCAGCAACGCATGCGAGTACATGACGAACGGCACGGTCGTCATCCTTGGCCCGTTCGGACGGAACATCGGTGCGGGCATGACCGGCGGCGAGGCGTTTGTCCACGATGCGGCGGGACTGCTCGACCTCCGGCTCAACGGCCAGCTCGTCGTCGCG
Source organism: Actinomycetota bacterium (assembly GCA_039648845.1). GTDB lineage: Bacteria > Actinomycetota > Thermoleophilia > Gaiellales > Gaiellaceae > 3-1-20CM-4-69-9. The sequence goes on from JBBWZE010000337.1 coordinate 4,953, forward strand.
GAGCAGCTCGACGCCGTCGCCGCGGAGAAGTTGCGCTCGCTGATCGAGCGTCACAGTGAGCACACGGGGTCGCCTCGGGCCTCCCAGCTGCTCGCGCGGTGGCCTGATGCTGTCAGCGAGTTCCGGCTGATCCGCCCGAAGGACGAGGTTCGGCGGATAGAGGCGGCAGCAGAGGGCACCGAGTACGAGGAGGCGGAGGCGGAGTCAAGCGATGCGGGCGTTGCGATCCCGTAGTCCAGGGGTGTTTCCCGGTCCGATTACGGAGGTAGACTTCGCGCAGTGGCGGTGCAGATGACCACGGACACGCGGCGCGAAGCTGTCGCCGCGTCCGCCGACATCATCGGAGCGAAGTGGACGGCCCTGCTGATCTACGACCTTGCGGCGGGAACGTGCCGCTTCCGCGAGCTCGAGCACTCCTGCGCGGGTATCAGCAGCCGCACGCTTGCCGAACGTTTGCGCGCACTGCAGAAGGCCGGGATCGTGCGGCGGCACAGCTATCCCGAGTCGCCGCCACGGGTCGAGTACGAACTGACCGACAAAGGTCGCGATCTCGTGCCCATCCTCGAAGCGATGACCGACTTCGGCCGCTCGTGGCTCGTACCTGCCGACGCTGTCGCGTCGGTGAGCTAGCGCCGACGCTGGCTCGAGCCACTCGGCGTCTCACGCCGGCCCTGCGTCGTAGCGGTGCTCAGTGTCCCGTAGAGGAGAAGTGCATGTAGTCCTTGGTGGAGCCCGTCCAGGCGCCGCCCCAGCCCCATCCGATCGAGCGGAATGCTTGAACGACCGCCGGCGTCACCATTCCGCGGCGCAGCCGCGAGCGGTCCAGGTACGGCAGGCTGCCGCGCTCACGGGTTCGCCCACAGCCGACGTACGGATTCTCGATTGGATTCAGATCGACTGCTTTGCCATAGGCGTGCTGCGACCAGCTGCCCGTACCGGTGCCACCCGAGCACGGGGAAGGCACCGCCTGCCGGCACTCGAAAGCACCGCTGATATCGCCGTCGGGCGGGCGGGCGGCCTTGGGCCCGTAGGCGTCTGAAAGGCGCATGTGGCGGATCGGGAAGCGCAGCTTGTAAAGCTGACGGAAGACCCTCGTGAGCGGTAAGGCGACGTCGCGATTGGCGACGAGCTGGCCGGTGTGGACGCGGCCGTCGAAACCCCAGTGCGCGACGGTGACGAGTCGCAGCCCTGTCAGCGGAACCGGACAGCCGGCTTGCCAAAAGCCATCCTTCAGCTCCGCGCGCAGCGGCGGCGGCAGCGGCTGAACCGACGAATTGAACGGCTGGGCCGCGAGCAGGACGAATGGCAATGCCAGCATGCGGGTCACGTCAGGCGCCTCCGATCCATCGGATCATGACTCGAATGGCCGAGCGGCGCGTTCGAGTGCCGGCAGGCCGTGCCCTCCCCCGTCGGATGTCGCTGTGGCGAGGCCGCCTCGCGCTAGGAGACTCCGTCGCGGAGGCAGACGCTCTTCCGGACACGTACCGGTGCCAGGCACGGGTACGAAACTGTGACGTTGCTGTGACGAGGGCGTCTCGCGCCAGCGGGCTCCGTCGCGGAGGCAGACGCGCTTCCGGACACGTACCGGTGCCAGGCACCGAAACGAAACTGTGACGTCGCCGTGACGAGGGCGGCAGCCGCGCGCGGACGCTCGCTCACCGCGCACCCTCCCCGATCCAGGGACGCGGTTGCGCAGGTGACCTTGCGCCATCTAGCTGACGCCGAGCACGGCGAGCACCTCGTCGACGTCGCTCGTCACTTGGTCGGGCGAATAGTCGACGTCGTAGCCGTACGGCTTCAACCCGGTTCCCGTGACGACCAGCACCACCCGCTCGCCCGGGTGAATGTCTCCCCTACGGACGAGCTCGAGCAGCGCGCCGAACGCGACGCCGCCGGCCGAGTCGGCATGCACGCCCGTCATCTGTGCAAAGAACGTCGTGCTTTCGGCGATCTCGTCCTCCGGCACCGCGTTGATTGCTCCTCCGGACATCCGCGCGGCGCCCACCGCCAGTTCGCCGTAGGCAGGATCCCCGATCGCGAGCGACCGGACCTCGGTGTCCGGGAGCACCTTCGACAGCGGCCGGTCGTCCGCCCAGGCGGTTGCGAGCGGGGGACAGCCGCCGGCCTGCGCTCCGTAGAGTCGCGGGCGCATGCCCGTGGCCGCCCCGAGCGCGGTCAGCTCGTCGAATCCCTGCGCCAGCTTTGCGAACAGCGTTCCCGACGCAGCCGGGGAGATGACGGCGTCGGGTAGCCGCCAATCGAGCTGTTCGGCGACCTCGTAAGCAATCGTCTTCGCCCCTTCCGAGGCGAGCGCATGCAGGTTGCCCTCGACGAAACCCCACGGAAAGAGCCCCTCCAGGCGCCGCTCGAGCGCGCGGCAGTCGTCAAATGTGCCCGCGACCCTGAGGATCTTCGCGCCGTAGGTCGCGGTCGCGACCGTCGGCGGTTCGCCCGCCGGGCAGAGAAGCACTGTCTCGAGACCGACGCTCGCGCAACGCGCGGCGAGCGCTTCGCCGAGATTTCCCGTCGACGAGCAGCAGAGCGTCTCGAAGTGGAACGCCTGGGCAGCGGCGATGGCGCTCGCTGCGATCCTGTCCTTGAATGAGTGCGTCGGGTTGGCGTCCTCGAGCTTGAGCAGCAGATGGATCCCGAGCGCCTTCGACAGTCGCGGCGCCTCGACGAGGGGCGTCAGCCCGGGCGTCGACACGTCGCCCGGAACGTGCGGGAGGAGCTCCGCATAGCGCCACATCGAGCGCGGGGCGCGGTCGCCCTGCGTTCTCAGCGCAAGGTGCTCGAGGTCGTACTCGACGTCGAGAGGGCCTTGGCACGCCGGGCAGGTCGAGCGCGGTGAGAGCGGCTGCGTTCGCTCGCAGAGACGGCAGCGCAGCGCGGTGCGACTCATTCCCCCACCTCTGATGCTGGTGCTAGTCGGCGGGGCGGGGGAAGCGGAGGGCCGGCTAGCGCATTTGCGGGCGCACAAGCGCGATAAAGGTGAGGCAGAGAAGGATCGCGCGCGCCATCGAGCCGACAACCGTACTCCACGTCGGCGCCACACGCAAACACCCGTTGCTCACCCCGTGTTCCGCAAGGCCGCCGCGATGCCGGCGATCGACCGCATGAGGGGCAGCCGCGCCTCGTCGTCGCCGCCGCGAAAGCGGCGCAGCAGTTCGACCTGGATCGCGTTCATCGGATCGACGTACGGATTGCGCAGCTGGATCGAGCGGCGCAGCACCGGCTGGCGTTCGAGGAGCGTGCGAGTTTCGAGCGTCTCCCGCACGGCTTCAACTGTCCGCTCGTGCTCGGAGCCGATCTCGGCGTAGAGGCGCTCAGGGTCGAGCTCCGCCGGGACGAGCTCAACGTATTGCCCTGCGATCTCGAGGCTCGACTTCGCCAGAGTCATCTCGAGTGTGTCCACGAGTGAGCGAAAGAACGGTAGGCGAGCGTAGAGCCCGCGGAGGACGTCGGCCTCTCCGGCCTCGACCAGGCTGCCGAGGGCGGCGCCGCAGCCGAACCAGGCCGGCAGGATCGTTCGGTTCTGTGTCCACGCGAACACCCACGGAATCGCACGCAGCGACCCGAGGAAGTCGACGTTCTCCGGCCGTCGCGACGGCCGCGATCCGATCTCGAGCAGGGCGAGCTCGTCTACGGGAGTAAAAGCGCGGAAGAAGTCCACGAACAACGGTTCGTCATGTACGAAAGCGCGGTAGCGCAGTTCCGCCAGCTCGGCGAGCCGGTCGAGCGTGGCCCGCTCTTCCTCCGTCGGGGGGTGCGCGGAGACCTCCGGGAACGCGGCGAGAAGCGTGCCGGCCAACGCGGCTTCGAGGTTGCGGTGGGCCAGGCCGGGGAGGCCGTACTTGAACGAGATCGTTTCGCCCTGCTCGGTCAGCTTCAGGTGCCCGGGCGGATGCCCGGCGGGTTGCGCCAGGATCGCCGCGTGTGTCGGCCCGCCGCCGCGACCGGGGCTGCCACCGCGGCCGTGGAAGATCGTCAGCTCGATGTCGGCTTCGCGAGCGACCTCGACGAGCCCTTCCTGCGCGCAATAGATCGCCCACTGAGCCGCGAGGAAACCGCCGTCCTTGCCGGAGTCGGAATAGCCGACCATGACCTCGAGGCGGCGATCACGCTGCTCGATCCGTTGTGCGAAACGCGGGTCGTCGAGCAGCTCCCGAACGATGGCCGGGGCCCGACCGAGGTCCGCGATCGTTTCGAACAGGGGGACGACGGAGAGAGGTTCCTCGCTGAGGTCGAAGACGCCCAGCACGTCGGAGGGTGAGGTTGTGCCCGAGACGATCACCGTGTCGAGCGCCTCCGGGCCGTGCCGCCGTCTGACATCGGCTACGGCGGTCAGCGCCTCACGCGCCCGGGCGTCCGACTCACGTAGCTCGTTCGCATGCAACCGTACGTCGAGCTTTGCGAGGTGGAAGCCAAAGATCTCGACCCGGCGCCGCAGGGCCGCCAACCGACCGGCGGCGATGCGCGAGCCACGGTTGGCAGCCAGGCTGCGGGCGAGCACGTCGAGATCCGCGAGCAGTTCGACCGGACGCTCGTAGCCGTCGTTTCCGAGCCGCCACCAGATGAACGAGAGCTTTCGCCGATAGGGCTCGAGCTCGCTCCGCCGCCCGATCGTCTCCGCATAGTCGGGCAGGTCGCGCTCGTCCCGCGCGATCGACTGCTCCAGCTCCGGCGAGATCTCCACGAGAGAGCGGTGCATCGCGAGCGCGACCGCGAGCTCGCGCACGTCGCTGCGGTAGCGCCCCAGCGCGAGCTCGCGGGCGCGGTCGAGCGCCTCCCGGATCGAGTCGGCGCCCGCGGCTGGATTGCCGTCCATGTCGCCGCCGATCCAGGTTCCGAACGAAAGCGGGGACGGTGCGTCCGGCAGTCGCACCCGAAGCTCGCCGAGCAGCCGCTCCGCCGCCCCGGGCAGGCTGTGCTCGAAGAACCAGAGACCGTGGCGGATCTCGTCGGTGAGGCGTGGCCGCCCGTGACGCACTTCGTCGGTTTGCCAGAGGATCGTGATCTGCTCGCCGAGCTCGTTCTCGATCTGCTCTTCTTCCTGCCTGGAAGCTGCGCCGTCGAGCGCCCCGAGCAGCTCGGCCAGACGCAGGTGCGCGAGCAGGATCGTCCGCCTTGTCGCCTCGGTCGGATGCGCGGTGAGGACGAGCTCGAGCGAGAGTCGAGAAGCGCGCGCACGAACTTCGTCGGGGTCGTCGACTTCGCGGAGACGTTCGAATGCAGCCGCAAGCGACTCGCGCCGCGCCGGCTGATCCTCCGCGGCGTACTGCCGCCGGCGACGCAGACGGTGGTGCTGCTCGGCGATGTTCGCGAGCTGGAAATAGAGACCAAACGCTCGCAGGACCGTGGTCTGGTCGCCGGGTGACAGCGTCCGCACGGCGTCCCGGACGGCGTCGACGTCGCCGCTTGCCCGGGCATCGCGGGCGCGCAACCGAATTCGTTCCTCGGCCTCGAGCAGTTCGTGCCCTTCCTGCTCGACGAGCACCTTGCCGAGTACTGCGCCGAGCAGCCGAACGTTGCGGCGTAGCGGGGCGTCGGCCTCCGCACGTGCATCGGCGGTCACGACGATGACTGTGCCGTTTCGTGACGCATTTGGAGCTCCCGTTCGACAGCAGCGGGATCGAGCCCGCGCGCAGCGAGCAGGACGTAGCTGTGGAACCAGAGGTCTGCCAGCTCCGAGACGAGTCGTTCGTCGCTTTCTCCGGCCCCGGCGAGCGCCGTCTCCAGCCCTTCCTCGCCGACCTTGCGCGCGGCTGCGCCCGCGCCTTCGTCGAGGAGCGCGGTTACGTATGACCCCTCGGGTCTCGTCGCGGCGCGCTCCGCCACGACCCGCCAGAGCCAGGGTGCGAAGCACGACATCGACCCAGTGTGGCAAGCAGGACCGGCAGGCCGTACGCGGAGCAGGATCGCGTCGCCGTCACAGTCCTCTCGCAACTCGACAACGGCGAGCGTGTTTCCGGACGTCTCGCCCTTGTGCCACAGACGATCGCGGGAGCGACTGAAGAAATGAGCCTCGCCGCGCTCGCGGGTGAGGCGAAGCGCCTCGTCATCCATCCACGCGAGCATCAGCACGCGGTCGCTCTCCGCATCCTGGACGATCGCCGCGCGGAGCTCACGCTGCATCTCGCAAAGGGACCCCCAACCCGTGTAGCTCCTGTCGCAGCGATGTCAGACGGTCCGGCCGTTCGTGCAGGATCGATGCGAGCAGTGCGGCCTGCGCAACCCCCAGTGCAGCGGCGACGTGTCGTGCGCCGCCGGCGCCGCCGGACGCGATCACAGGCACGGAGACGGCAGCTGCGACGGAAGCCGTCAACTCGAGGTCGTAGCCCGCGCGGGTGCCGTCGGCGGCCATGGAGGTCAGCAGGATCTCGCCTGCGCCACGTTCCTCCGCCTCGACGGCCCAGTCGACGGCGCTCCGTCCGGTCGGCTCGGTCCCGGCCCGGGCACGCGCTTCTCCTGCAGCCGCATCGATCGCCACGACAACGGCCTGAGAGCCGAGCAGGTTCGCGAGCTCGGAGATCAGAGTTGGCCGCGCTAGCGCGGCCGTGTTGACCGAGATCTTGTCCGCCCCTGCGCGCAGAAGAGAGGCGCCGTCGGCCGCGCTGCGCACGCCGCCTCCGACCGTGAATGGAATCGCGAGCCGCTCGGCCACGCGTTCGACGAGCTCGAGCAGCGCGGAGCGTCCGTCCAGGGTCGCCTTGACGTCAAGGAAGGCCAGCTCGTCGGCGCCGGCGTCGGAATAGGCCGCCCCGAGTTCCACGGGGTCACCCGCGTCGCGGAGGCCCTCGAAGCGCACGCCTTTGACCACACGCCCCGCGGCGACGTCCAGACAGGGGATCAGACGGGGGAGAGGCATCGCTTCAGGAACCGCGCGCCGGCGGCTCCGCTCTTCTCGGGGTGGAACTGCACGCCGACGAAGCTGCCGAACCGTGCCTCGGCGACGATCCCCTCCGATGTTGCCGACGCGGCAGGAGTCTCTGCGGCGTATGAGTGCGCGAAGTAATACGCCTCGCCGCCGGGCTCGACACGCGCCCAGCCGATCCGCGGCACCCGCCCCTCGCGCAGCAAGACGGCGCGCCCCGGAAGAAGGCCGACGCCCTCGACTCCGCCGTCCTCGTCGCTTCGATCGAGCGCCAGTTGCAGCCCAAGGCAGATACCGAGCGTCGGTCCGTCCCCGTCGATCCGGGCGCGCAGAGCCTCGTCGAGCCCGCGCTCCCGGAGGACGGCCATCGCGCTCGCTGCAGAGCCCACTCCTGGCAGGACGGCGAGATCGGCCGTCGCGATTGCAGCAGGAGTGTCGGCCACGCAGACGTCCGCGTCGAGTCGTGCGAACGCCGAGAGGACGGACCGAACGTTGCCCGCCCCGTAGTCGCAGATGGCGACCTTCACAGGACGCCCTTCGTCGAAGGAATCTCCGTCCCCTCGGCGCGCACAGCCGTGCGCAGCGCGCGGCCGACCGCCTTGAAGGCAGCCTCGGCAACGTGGTGCTCGTCACTGCCGGTCGACTCGACGTGCAACGCGAGACGTCCTGCCTGCGCAAGGCTCTGGAGCGCATGCTGGGCGAGCCCGGGCTCGCGCTCGAGACGAACGTCCGCCCACGCGCGTCCGCCGAGGTCGATCGAAGCGCGCGCGAGTGCATCGTCCATCGGAACGACCGCGTCGCCGTAGCGGGCGATGCCGCGCCGGTCGCCGAGCGCGCGATCGAGCGCCTCGCCGAACGCGAGCGCCGCGTCCTCCACGGTGTGATGCGGTCCCGTCTCCAGATCGCCGACCGCCTCGAGCACCAGGTCGAAGCCCGCGTGAAACGCGAGCTGCTCGAGCAGGTGGTCGTAGAGGCCGGCGCCCGTCGCGATCCGGACGCGGCTCGCACCGTCGAGCGAGAGGCGTACGCGGATGCGGGTCTCCGCGGTCGCACGCAGCACCCGCGTTCTTCGCGTGCCGGCAGGTGCCACCGGCGCAGGGCGGTCGAGCGCATGAGCGAGCCCCTCCAGCAGGAGGTCGTCGTCCTCTCGGTCGCGGACGTTGAACCGGATTCCGTCCGGGAAGACGCGAACGACGAGCCCGCGGCGCAGCAAAGCCTCGCCGATCTTCTCCGGCTCCTCGACCGGCACGAAGAGGAAGTTCGTTCGAGACGGCAGCGGCTCGAGCCCGAGTGCGCGCAGCGCTCGCGCCGTTCGGTCTCGCTCTTCGATCTGATCGTTGACGTCGGGTGGGTCGGCCAGTCCCGCGAGCGCGAGTGCGGCAGAGATCGCGGACACTTGTTGCGGTGCCTGGCGACGGTTCAGCTCGGCTGCCGCTTCGGTGTCGGCGATCGCGTAGCCGACGCGCGCACCGGCAAGCCCGAATGCCTTCGAGAAGGTTCGCAGGACGATCACACCGTCGTCGATCAACCCGGCCGCCGTTTCGCCGGCGTACTCCCAGTAGGCCTCGTCGACGACGAGCGGCCGCGCAGCAGGAAGCGGGTCGAGCGCTCCTGTCGGGTTGTTCGGGCGGCAGCAGAAGGTCACGACCGGATCGTCGGTTCCGAGCTCTGCGCCCGCGAGCGCGACGGCGATGGCGAAAAGCGGGTACGTCGGTTCGTTTGCGATCGCCACCTGGTCACCGGACCCCGCGAACGCGCGCGCGCAGAGCAGGATGAGATCGTCGGCACCGGCACCTAGGACGATGTTCTCCGGCTCGACGCCGGCGTAGTCGGCGATCGCGCGGAGCAGCTCGGGGTAGCCGCCGTGCGCATACTCGTTCACGCGCGCGAGGGCGGCGGCCACGGTCGCAGGACGCGCGGACGCGGGAGGTGACGCGGGAACGTTCCCGTCGAAGCGCACGATATCGACCGGATCGAGGCCGACCCTGCGCGCGAGCTCATCGGTCGACGGCGCCCACTTGTAGGCGGCGAACGCGGCCGGCAACGTTCTCACCTGTTCATCGCCTCGGCGTGTGCGGTCATTCCCTCGGCGGCCGCCAGAGCCTCGACCACAGGTCGCACTCGTGCGAGGCCGGCCTGTGTCAGCCGCTGGACGGTCACCGGTTTCATGAAAGCCTCGAGCCCCAGGCCCCCGACCGCGCGCGCCCACCCGCCCGTGGGGAGGACGTGGTTTCCCCCGGTCGCGTAGTCGCCGGCGGCGACGGCGGACCACGGTCCAACGAAGACGGCGCCCGCATTGCGGACGCGCGGAGCGAGCGCTTCTGCCTCTGCTCCCAGCAAGACGAGGTGCTCTGGCGCGAGCGCCTCGATCTGCTCGAGTGCCAGCTCGATGTCGCCGTTTACGTCCACGAGCCTGCAGATCGTGTCCGGTCCGTGCTCGGCTTGCGCTGCGAGCTCCAACTCGGCGACGTGCCGGTCCGCATCCGCTCCGGCGAGCACGACGACCTCGGAGGGCCCCGCGGGGAGGTCGATCGCGACGTCGCCTGCCACCAGCAGCTTGGCCTCGTTGACGTACGCGTTGCCCGGTCCCACGATCTTGTCCACTCGTGGGATCGAGTCCGTTCCGTACGCGAGCGCGGCGATGGCCTGCGGCCCGCCCAC
>JBBWZE010000010.1:0-13886 GCA_039648845.1 Actinomycetota bacterium
CAGATCATCGAGCCGAAGGACCTGGGCCTCGCGATGACCCTGCCCCTCGGGAAGCACTCGGGCCGGCACGCGTTTGCACGGGCCTGCGCCGACGCGGGTCTGCAGCTCGACGAGGAACTGCTGAACCGGGCATTCATGCGGTTCAAGGCGCTTGCCGATACCGGACAACATGTGTCACTCGACGTGTTGTTCGTGGAGGTGAGTGCCGCGTGAGCCGCAGAAGCCGCCGCACGCACACGGTCGTCTGCCTGGCCCGACACGGCATCGGCCCTGAGATGATGGCCGAGGCCAGCCGCGCGCTGACCGCCGTCTCGCTCCAGCATGGCTTCCACGTGGACGAGCACCATGTCCCGTTCGGAGCCGACGCGCTGACGCGCTTCGGCCGCTCGTTTCCGCTTTCGTCCCGAAGCGCGCTGCTCGGAGCCGACGCGGTGCTCGTCGCCGCGAAGAGCGACGCGGCGCTGACCGCGCTTGAAGCGGATCTCGATCTCCGTACGTCGATCTCTCGTGTTCGCTTCGAGGGTCGCGCAGAGCTCTCGATCCTCGCACCGCTCGGCGCCGATGCGTGGGAGTGGACGCTCGAACGGGCCTTCAGGCTCGCGTGTGGGAGCAGGGGCCGGATCAGCCTCGTCGGCGTCGACGAGAGTTGGAAGAGCGAAGCTGCACGGCTCGAACTACAGCATGACGGGCTCGAGATCGAGCGGCTCACGCCGCATGACGCGATCCGAGCGCTCATCTTCACGCCGGAACGCTTTGACGTCGTCGTCTGTCCGCCCGAGCTCTCCCGCACCGCGGTCGAGGTCGCCGCGAGCCTGGCCGACGGCAGGACTGTCGCCTGGGGACGGCTTGCCCCGACCGCACCCAGCATCTTCGGCCCAGCCCACGGTGCCGCCGACACGCTCGCCGGCCAGGGAGTCGCAGATCCGAGCTCCATGCTGCTTGCCGCAGCCCTGATGCTGGCCGAGGGGCTCGGCGAACGCAGTGGCGCAGCGACACTCTCCGGAGCCGTCGGCCTCGCCGGTGGCGACGATGCACGCCGTCCCTCCACCCGAGGCCACGCCGATCTGGTGCTCTCACACCTGCCGGTCACTGCGGCAAACGCCGAGTTCTACCGGGAGGCAGCATGCGGATGAACGGTGCCGACGCCCTCCTCCGCTCACTGGAGGCCGAGGGCGTCGAGGTCGTCTTCGGGCTTCCCGGGGGCGCGATCCTTCCCACCTACGACGCGTTCGCGCGCGGGACGACCATTCGCCACGTCCTCGCCCGGCACGAACAGGGCGCCGGTCACATGGCGCAGGGTTATGCGCGCGCTTCCGGCCGCGTCGGCGTCGCAATCGCGACCTCGGGGCCGGGTGCAACGAATCTCGTCACACCGATCGCGGATGCGTGGATGGACTCCACACCACTCGTCTGCATCACGGGCCAGGTGCGCTCGCATCTGATCGGAACAGACGCTTTCCAGGAGTGCGACATCACGGGAATCACGATCCCGATCGTCAAGCATTCGTGGCTCGTGAAAGACGTCAAGGAACTTCCGCACGTGGTCAAGGCGGCGTTCCACATCGCCCGCACCGGCCGTTGCGGCCCCGTGCTCGTGGACATCCCCCGCGACGTGCAGGAGGCCGAGCTCGACTTCGAGTATCCGGACACCGTCGATCTTCCGGGCTGGCGGCCGCCGCGCCGCGGTCATCCACGTCAGATCCGCGAGGCTGCGACCCGCATCGCAGCCGCCGAGCGTCCCGTGCTCTACGTGGGCGGCGGTGTGCTGAACGCCGACGCGTGTCCCGAGCTCCTCGAGCTCGCCGAGCAGGGGCGGTTGCCCGTCGTGACGACTTTGATGGCGAAGAGCGGTTTTCCCGAGACGCACGAGCTGCACTTCGGCTGGCCGGGGATGCACGGGCCAAAGTGGTCGAACTGGGCGCTGAACAAGTGCGACGTGCTCGTCGCAGTCGGAGCGCGCTTCGACGACCGCGTGACCGGCAAGCTCGCCTCGTTCGCACCGGGCGCCACCGTCGTCCATCTCGATATCGATTCCGCGGAGATCGACAAGCTTCGGCACGCCGACGTGCCCGTCGTGGGTCCGCTGAAGAGCGTGCTGGCGGATCTAGCTCGCGACCTGCGCGAGCTCGCTCGCCCGGACGCGACGGAGCCATGGCTTGCTCAGTTGCGCTACTGGCGCGAAGAGGCGCCTCTTCGCTACGGCAAGGGCGGTGACCAGATGAAGCCACAGCCCGTGCTCGAGACGCTGCAGCGGCTGACGGCCGACCGCGACGACATCGTCTGGACGACCGGCGTCGGGCAGCACCAGATGTGGGCGATGCAGTACCTCCTCTGCGACCGACCACGCACGTTCATCACCTCGGGCGGCCTCGGCACGATGGGTTACGGGATTCCTGCCGCGATCGGAGCGAAGGCCGCACGGCCGGACGCCACGGTTATCTGCGTCGACGGCGACGGTTGCTTCCAGATGACGCAGCAGGAGCTGGCGACGTCCGTGCTCGAGGGACTGCCGATCGTCGTCGTCCTGATCAACAACGGCCACCTCGGAATGGTCCGGCAGTGGCAGGACATGTTCTTCGAGGAGCGGTTTTCGCAGATCGAGCTCACACATCACCTGCCCGACTACGCGGCGCTGGCAGAGGCCTACGGCGGCCGCGGGTTCGTCGTCGACCAGGAAGAGGATCTCGAGGAGACGCTCACCGAGGCGATCGCGTGCGGCCGCACGGCGGTGGTCGACTGCCGTGTCGACGCCCACGAGCACTGCTTCCCGATCATCCCCGCCGGCGCCGCGGCGCTCGACCTGGTCGAGTTCCCGGGCGAGCGAGAATCCGACTCGGTGCCGACATGAAGCACACGCTGGCCGTCCTCGTCGAGAACAAGCCGGGCGTCCTCGCTCGGATCTCGAACATGTTCGCGCGCCGCGGCTTCAACATCGAGAGCCTCGCCGTCGGGACAACCGAAAGGCCGGAGATCTCGCGCGTCACGCTGCGAGTCGATTGCGACGACACCTCACTGGCCCAGATCGAGAAGCAGATGCACAAGCTCGTGAACGTGCTCCGAATCACCGAGCTCACCCCGGGTGACTCGATCGAGCGCGAGCTCGCCCTGATCAAGGTGACCGCGCCGCCCGCACGGCGCACGGAGCTGATGGCGCTGGGCGAGGTCTTCCAGGCGCGCGTCGCCGACCTCGGCCCGGACTCGATCGTCTTCGAGCTCTCGGGCGCGCCCGAGGAGATCGACTCGTTCGAGGAGCTTCTCCGGCCTCACGGCGTCAAGGAGCTCGTCCGCACTGGACGCGTCGGCCTCAGTCGCGCATCCTCCAAGTCGACAATCAGGCGCCGCCAGCTCGTGCTGCGCTGACAGGAAGGGAGTTCCCGTTGGCAACCATCCATCGCGAAGGAAACGTCGACCTGCTCACCGGCAAGGTCGCCGTGATCGGTTACGGCAGCCAGGGCCACGCACACGCCCTCAACCTGCGTGACTCCGGCATCGAGGTCGAGGTCGGCCTCCGCGCGGGCAGCCCCTCAGGTGACGCAGCCGAGGAAGCCGGCCTGACCGTGAGTACGGTCGGCGACGCAACGAAGGGAGCGCAGGTCGTCGCGGTCCTCGTGCCGGATCACGTGCAGAAGGGCGTCTACGAGCAGGAGATCGAGCCGAACCTCGAGCCCGACGCTGCCCTGCTCTTCGCGCACGGTCTGAACGTCCACTTCGGCCGCATCGTCCCTGCGGCAGGCCACGATGTCGTGATGGTCGCGCCGAAGGCGCCCGGACACCGTGTCCGCGAGCTCTACGAATCGGGCGCCGGAACACCTGGGCTCGTCGCCGTGCATCAGGACGCGAGCAGCCAGGCGCTCGAGCTTGCGCTCGCGTACGGAACTGCGATCGGCTGCGGGCGCGTGGGCCTCCTCGAGACGACGTTCGCCGAGGAAACCGAGAGCGACCTCTTCGGCGAGCAGGCCGTCCTTTGCGGCGGTGTCACGTCGCTGATCAAGGCCGGTTTCGAGACGCTCGTCGAGGCGGGCTACCAGCCCGAGATCGCTTACTACGAGTGCCTGAACGAACTGAAGCTGATCGTCGACCTGATCTACGAGGGCGGCTTCGAGTACATGCGGTATTCCATCTCCGACGTCGCCGAGTACGGCGATCTCACACGCGGCCCGCGCGTCGTCGACGAACGCGTCAAAGAGACGATGCGCACTCTGCTCGACGAGATCCGTAGCGGTACGTTCGCGCGGGAGCTCTTCGCCGACGACGAGGCGGGGCGACCGCAGTTCGAGGAGCTACGCCGGCAGAACGCCGGCGGTCAGCTCGAGCAGATCGGATCGGAGTTGCGCGCGCTCGCGGGCAAGGAAGGCCTGCTCGGCGCGGACGTACATGGCGTCGGTTGACGTCCCCGTCGCGCTACTCGGTTACGGCACGGTCGGCGCGGCCGTCAACCGACTCCTGATAGAGAGCGCCGACGAGATCGAGCGGGCTACCGGTCACAGGCTGCGAGTCACGCGCGCCCTTGTCCGCGACACAGGCAAGGAGCGTGACTACGCCGTTGCCGACGGAGTCCTCACAACCGACTTCCGATCGGTTCTCGAGGACGACTCGATCGGACTTGTCGCCGAGGTGATGGGTGGCATCGAGCCGACCGGCGGCTACGTTCTCGATCTCCTTCGCGCCGGCAAGCCTGTCGTCTCCGCGAACAAGCAGCTGCTCGCGCGGCGGAGCGCGGATCTCTTCGCCGCCGCGTCGGAGGGAGGTGTTCAGCTCCGCTTCGAAGCGTCGGTCTGCGCAGCGATCCCGGTGATCAAGGTCCTGCGCGAGTCGCTCGTCGTCACGAACGTCCACCGCGTGCTCGGCATCGTCAACGGGACGACGAACTTCATCTTGACGAGGATGGAGGAGGGCGCAGGGTACGAAGACGCGCTCGAGGAGGCCCAGCGACTGGGCTACGCGGAAGCCGATCCCACCGACGACGTCTCGGGTGCCGACGCCGCAGCGAAGATGGCAGTGCTCGCAACGGTCGCCTTCGGTTCCCGCGTCGAGCTCTCCGACGTCGCCTACGAGGGGATCGAGCACATCAAGCCTCACCACGTCGCGGCTGCGCGCGATCTGCAAACGGTCGTCCGCCTCGTGGGGTCCGCGACGCTCGTCGACGGAGCTGTCGACGTGCGCGTCGGGCCGGCGTTCGTCGACGGACATCATCCACTGGCCGCCGTCGTGGGCGCCTTCAACGCCGTGATGCTCCAGGGCGACGCGATTCGCGAGATCACGCTCGAGGGGCCCGGCGCCGGAGGGATCGAGACCGCCTCGGCCGTCGTCGCCGACATGGTCAGCGTGCTCGGAACGACGGGCACCGGCTTTCTCCAGAACGACGCCTGCTGGCGCTCGCTCGCCAAGTTGCCACCCGGGGATCTCCCCGGTGCGTTCTACGTCCACCTGGAGGTCGACGACCGCCCCGGCGTGCTTGCACGGGTCGCGGATTGCTTCGCGGAGCAGAACGTATCGATCGCGCAGCTCGCACAACACCTCGTCAACGGCACCGCCGCACTCGATCTCGTCACGCACGAGGCTCCCGCGGGTCGTGTCGAGGCAGCCCTGAGCTCTGCGGCAGCACTGGTGGAGGTACGCTCTCGACCCGAGGCGCTGCGAATGATCACCGAACGAGGCTTTTGACCTGAGACCGGCGCTGCTGGAGCTCTACCGGGACACGCTGCCGGTGTCACCGTCGACTCCGATCGTGACGCTCGGCGAAGGGTCGACGCCGCTGCTACGAGCAAAGCGTCTCTCTGCTGCGGCGGGCGTCGAGGTCTGGCTGAAGTGTGAGGGAGCCAACCCGACCGGTTCGTTCAAGGACCGAGGCATGGCGCTCGCGGTCGCGAAGGCAGTCGAGGCCGGCGCGCGTGCCATCGTGTGCGCATCGACGGGCAATACGGCCGCATCTGCTGCGGCGTACGCCGCACGGGCGGGAATCGAGGCTGTCGTCGTGCACGCGGCCGGCGGGCCTGCGAGCTCGAAGCTCGCACAGGTGCGTGTGACCGGCGCGCGCCTGGTCGAGGTGAACGGGAGCTTCGACGACGCTTTTGCCGCCGCGGAGGAGCTCGCCGGGCGCGAGGGCGCGGTCATCGTCAATTCGACGAACCCGGATCGGATCGAAGGGCAGAAGACCGCAGCACTCGAGATCCTCGAGCAGCTCGATGGGCCACCGGACGTCCTCGCTCTGCCGTACGGCGGCGGCGGCAACACGGTTGCGTACGCGAGAGGATTCCTGGAGGCGGGGTTTCCGACGCTCGAGATCGTTCCGGTCGAAGCGGCCGACCGAGCCACGACGGGCGCCTCTGCAATTCGCATTCCGAGTCCCGTCCACCGTGCCGAAGTGGATGAGGTCCTCGCCCGCTCCGGTGGCTCAATCGTTTCCGTCACCGACGACCAGATCGCCCTGGCGTGGAGGTCGCTTGCGCGAGAGGAAGGCATCTTCTGCGAGCCCGCGTCCGCAGCCGCAGTCGCAGGGGTCGACCTCCGGAGCCTCGGCGAGGGCACGCGTGTGGTGTTCGTGCTCACCGGTCACGGGCTCAAGGATCCTGAGGCGCTCGACCGTCTGCCGGGGGTGGGGTCATGATCCACGTGCGCGCTCCCGCCACTACCGCGAACCTCGGGGCCGGCTTCGACTGCGCGGGTGCCGCTCTCGATCTCTGGAACGAGGTCGAGCTCAGCGAGGACGCTGGAGAAGCCGACGCCGACCACCTCGCCGTCCGTGCTTTCGCGCGCCTCGCGTCACCCGACGATTTCGGCTTCACGTTCACGGAACGCATTCCCCGCGCCCGTGGTCTCGGGTCGAGTGCGGCGACAATCGCGCTCGGGCTGGTGGCCGGCGCGATCGTGGCGGATCGCGCAACGGACTCGGAAGAGCTGCTCGCACTCGGGCTCGACCTCGAAGGCCATCCGGACAATCTCGCAGCTGCCCTGGCGGGCGGGGTCTGCCTGACCTGGGACGGCCGCGTCGCGCGCATCGCGGACGATGCGCCGGGGGTGCCCATCGCGATCGTCCCCCGCGAGCAGGTCGAGACACACGTGGCACGCGCGGCGCTGCCTGAAACGATCGCGCACACCGATGCTGCGTTCACGGCCGCACGAGCGACACTGCTCGGCGCGGCGGTCGCGTCCGGCTCCGCCGAGCTGTTCGCTGCAGCGGCCGACGATCGACTGCACGAGCCGTATCGCGCGCAGCACGCTCCCGTGCTGGCCGCGGTGCGCGACCGGCTCCCGGACGGGGCGTTCGCCGCAACGCTCTCGGGATCGGGCCCGACCGTGATCGTCTGGGCACGGCGCGAACGCGCAACGTCATGTGCGGCCGAATTGACAGAGCGTTTCCCCGAGACTGACGTCCTCCACCTCTCGATCTCACCGACAGGAGCAGGCCAGCTATGAGCAATCCTTACGATCGTCCTTCCGATCCGGCAAAGCGCCACAGCGCAGCACTCACCGACGGAGTCGACCGCGCTGCCGCGCGCGCGATGCTGAAGGGAACGGGCTTCGACGACGACGACCTCGCCCGTCCACTCGTCGGAGTCGCGACGTCGTGGATCGAGACGATGCCCTGCAATCTCAACCAGCGGCGCCTAGCGCAAGACGTCAAGCGTGGCATTCGCGCCGCTGGTGGCACGGCGATCGAGTTCAACACGATCGCGGTGTCGGACGGCGTCTCGATGGGCAGCGAGGGAATGCGCGCATCACTCGTGTCGCGCGAAGTGATCGCGGACTCGATCGAGCTCGTCGCGCGCGGCCACCTCTTCGACGGGCTCGTCTGCCTCGTCGGCTGTGACAAGACGATCCCCTCGGCGGTGATGGCTCTCGCCCGTCTCGACCTGCCGGGGCTCGTGCTCTACAACGGCTCGATCGCACCGGGCCGCTTTCGAGGGCGCGACGTGACGATCCAGGACGTCTTCGAGGCGGTGGGCGCGCACGCCGCGGGCACGATGAGCGCAGAGGATGTGCACGAGCTCGAAGGCGTCGCCTGTCCCGGAGCGGGCGCGTGCGGCGGCCAGTTCACGGCCAACACGATGTCGCTCGCGCTCGAGTTCCTCGGAATCAGCCCGGCCGGGCTGAACGAGATCCCGGCGCTCGATCCGGCGAAGGCGCAAGCGGCCGAACAGGCCGGAAGGATTGCGCTCGACCTCGTCCGCGGCGACGTGCGCCCCTCCACGATCCTCACCCGCGCGTCGATCGAAAATGCGATCGCCGCTGTCGCCGCCAGCGGCGGCTCGACGAACGCCGTCCTCCACCTGCTCGCGATCGCGCGCGAGCTCGGCCTGCCGCTCGAGCTCGACGACTTCGACGAGATCGCGACCCGGACGCCGGTCGTCGCCGACCTGAAGCCCGGCGGGCGCTTCGTCGCCACCGACCTCCATCGCGCGGGCGGTGTCGCTCTCGTCGCTCGCGAGCTGGTCGACGCCGGCCTTGCCGACGGATCCGCGGTGAACGTCGACGGCCGCACGCTCGCGGAGATCGCCGCCGCCGCGCAGGAGAGGCCGGGCCAGGAGGTAGTCGTCCCGATCGACCGGCCTCTGAAGGAGACCGGCGGCCTCGCCGTGCTGCGTGGCAATCTGGCGGCCGAAGGCGCGATCGTGAAGCTCGTCGGCCACGAACGGCGGCTGCATACCGGCCCGGCGCGCGTGTTCGACTCGGAGGAGGAGTGCTTCGCCGCCGTCGCCGCGAACTCGATCGTGGCGGGTGACGTCGTCGTGATCCGGTACGAGGGACCGGCAGGCGGCCCTGGGATGCGCGAGATGCTCCACGTCACCGCTGCGCTCGTCGGCGAGGGTCTCGGCGACGCGGTTGCGCTGGTGACAGACGGGCGCTTCTCCGGCGCGACACACGGTCTCATGGTCGGCCACGTCTCGCCGGAAGCTGCCCGTGGTGGAGGACTGGCTGCGTTGGAAGACGGTGACGAGATCGTGATCGACGTCGACGCGCGTGAGCTGCGCGTCGAGCTGCCCGACGGCGAGCTCGAGCGCAGGCTCGTGCGCTGGACGCCGCCGCCGCCGCGCTACGCGTCAGGTGTGCTGGCGAAGTACGCAGCGCTCGTCTCGTCCGCTTCGGACGGCGCGATCACGCGACCACGTTCGTCCGAGCCCGTTACAGCAAGGGTCTGACCCCAGCTCTTTGTGACTGCGTCGTCGGCGTCACGTCTCGAACGGCAAGGGTCTGACCCCAGCTCTTTGGAACTACGTCGTTGGTGTCACGTCTCGAACGGCAAGGGTCTGACCCCAGCCGCCTGTGTCGTAGAGAGCGAGCCGGTCGCGGTGCACGACCTCGACGCCGCGAGGCCTGCCACGAATCTCGTCGGCGCCCACGCTGGTGAGGCCCTTCGCGAACACGCTCCCATCGAGCGCTTCGAGCTCGACGGCAGCGCCGGGCGCGAACGCGCCCTCGCAGCGCACGACACCCACTGCGAGCAGGCTGCGCCCTTGCACGAGCAGCGCGCTTCGAGCTCCCTCGTCGACGACGAGACGGCCGACCGCGGGCTTCGCGTAACGCAGCCAGAGCTTGAAGGCAGTGCTCCCGTCGACGTCCTTCGGAGCAAAGCGCGTGCCTCGACGTTCTCCGGCGAGAATCGGACCGAGCACCTCGCGGCGCAGGCCCGAAGCGATCACGGATGGAATGCCGGCGGCAGCGGCAAGCCTGGCGGCCGCGATCTTGCTGGCCATCCCGCCGCGGCCCAGCGTGCTGCCTCCACGGACGATCGCCTCGGTCGCGGCGTCGCCGTCGGCGAGCAGCTCCGCGCCGGGCGCGGCGGGGTGTGTCGCGTAGACGCCGTCCACCTCGGTCAGGAGGACGAGCAGCCGCGCGCGCGTCAGCACCGCAACCTGCGCGGCCAGCGCATCGTTGTCGCCGAACGTGATCTCGTCGGTCGCTGTAGCGTCGTTCTCGTTCACGACGGGAACGACACCGAGCTTCAGCAGCGTGTCGAACGCGTTGCGGACGTTCACGTAGCTCGCGCGCTCGGCGAGATCCGGCGCCGAGAGCAGGACCTGCGCGGCCTCGACCCCCGCCGCGCGCAGCGCCGAGTCCCACGCGGCCTGGAGCCGCGACTGTCCCACCGCCGAGGCGGCCTGGAGCCTCGCTGTGGCCGCCGGTCGCCGCGTCAACCCGAGGCGAAGCAGGCCGAGCGCGATCGCGCCGGACGAGACGACGCACACGGGCTCGCCGCCACGGACGAGGTGCCCGACCTCGGCCGCGCGTGCCCGAAGCAGCGTGCGGCGCACGCGGCCGTTGTCGTCGACGACGAGCGTCGAGCCGAGCTTGACGACGACGGTCATCGCCGTTGGCTGCCGTCACCGACGATGCGGTACTGCCGGAGGCAAAGATCGAGGTACGTGACCGGCCCGCGCGGCCCCGGCGCGAAGTCGACGTTGACACCGGTCTCGGGGACACCGAGCAGTGCGAAGCCGTCGGTGAATCTCGTGGTGGCGTTCCAGAGGGCCGCGGTGCCCCGGTAGCCGTCCAGGAACGTCCGCGCCGCATCCTCCTCCTCGGTCACGATCGTCGCGGCCAGGCCCGAGGTCTCGTCGTTAGCGACCGCCAATGCCTCTTCGACGCTCTCCACGATGTGCAGCGTGACCGTCGCGACCCGCTCGGGATCGCCCGCCCATTCGTGCCCGATGGGATCGCTCAGCGGCAGCACCCCGTCCACAGTGGCCGCGGTCTCTGTACCGCGTACGTCGAGACCGTGCTCCGCGAAGACGGCGAGCAGCGTCGGCAGGAGCACGAGCGCGCCACGGTCGACAAGGGCAAGGTTGAGACGGTTGCAGACGCCGAGGCGGTCGAGACTCGCTCGCGCCACGGAGACGAGACGCTCGTGGGATGCGCCGCTGTGCACATACAAAATGCCGCCGCCCTCGGCGTGAGCCAGGGTCCGGACACCGTTCAGCGCGGCCCGCTGCGCGAGCGCTGCCGTCGAAGGCCCGCTGCCGCGCAGGATCACGAGCGGCACGAGTTCGGGAAAGGAGACAAGCGCCTCGGCGCCCGCCCGCTCGGGCGTGCGAACGAGCCCGACGACCTCGCGCGGCAGGCCGGTCTCTTCCAATGCACGGCGGAGCACCGCGTCGACGAGCGCCGTGACCGTCGCCAACGCTGAGCCGCCGGTGCGCAAAACGACCGCGTTCCCGCTCTTGAGGATCTGAGAGGCGATGTCGATCGCGACGTTCGGCCTGGCCTCGAAGTTTGCGCCGATCACTCCGATCGGCACACGCCGCTCAGAGACCTCGAGCCCGTTCGGAAGCTGCCACGCACGAACTTCCCGCTCGAGCGGAGGGAGGGCGGCCGTCGCCTCGAGCCCCGCCGCGGCCGCCTCGATTCGTTCTTCGTCGAGCCGCAGCCGGTCGAGGGCTCCGCTGTCCAGGCGCGACGAGCCCTCCGCGAGATCGGCGCGATTGGCGTCGAGGACGACGTCGCGGCGCTCGCGCAAGAGCTGGGCGGCCCGTCGTAGCGCCTCGTCGACGAGGCCGTGATCGAGACCCGCCAGAGCCGCGCGCGCAGCGTCCGCCTCCGTCTCGACGAGGCGAAGTGCCGTTTCATTCCCAGCTATATCGACCGTCGCTTTACTTTATACTGCGCGATCAGAGGGCGGGCTTGCCCGCTCCGCATCAAGAGAGGCTGAGGGAACCGGCCCGATGAAGCCTCGGCAACCTGCGGCGTCCGCAAGGTGCCAAGCCGGCCGAGCAGAGCGACTAGTGCTCGGACGATGTAGAGCGAAGCCAACAAGGAGACCGCCATGCCCGCCACACACCTGTCCTGCACCCGCTGCGGCAACGAGCTGCAACTCGAAGGAGTCGGCGCCTGTCCGCGCTGCTTCGGGCCCCTCGAGCCCGTCTACGACATCGACGAGCTCCGCCGAACGCTGACGCACGAAAGCATCGAGGCCGGTCCGCCCTCACTCTGGCGCTACGCAGCGCTCTTGCCGGTGGAAGTGCCGAATGAGCCGCGGCTCGCGCCGGGGCTGACGCCGCTCGTGCCCGCGACGCGCCTCGCTGCGCAGCTCGGCCTGGCCGAGCTCTATCTGAAGCTAGACACCCCCAACCCCACGCAATCGTTCAAGGATCGCGTCGTCGGGGTCGCGTGTGCAAAAGCCCAGGAGCTCGGGCTCGAAACGCTGGCCTGCTCGTCGACCGGAAATCTCGCGAACGCGGTGGCGGCACGGGCGGCAGTCGAAGGCCTCGACGCCGTCGTCTTCTGCCCCTACGACCTCGAACGCGAGAAGCTCGTCGCGACTGCGGCGTACGGAGCCCGGATCTACGCCGTCCGGGGAACTTACGACGACTGCAGCCGCCTCACGGTCGAGCTCTCGTTCGAGCTCCCCTGGGGCTTCGTCAACGTAGGCCTGCGGTCGTACTACGCCGAGGGCTCGAAGACGGTCGCCTACGAGGTTGCGGAGCAGCTCGGTTGGGAGCAGCCGGACGTGGTCGTCTGCCCGATTGCTTCGGGCTCGCTCCTGTCGAAGGTCGGCCGCGGGTTTCGCGACTTCCGGGAGCTCGGGCTCGTGAGCGGCCCGGCCCCGAGGCTGGTCGGCGCCCAAGCTCAGGGCTGTTCGCCGGTTGCTGCCGCCTTCGCCGAGGATCGCCCCGTGAAGCCGGTCCGGCCAGACACGATCGCCCGCTCGCTGGCGATCGGCAGCCCCGCCGACGGTGACGCGGCGATCGCGGCCACCCGGGAGTCCGGCGGCTCGATTCACGCCGTGCCCGAGCAGCAGATCGGAGAGAACATGGCCTTGCTCGCGGAGACTGCGGGCGTCTTCGGCGAGACCGCCGCCGGCGTGACGCTGGGGGCCCTCCGGGAAGCAATCCGACGCGGCCAGGTGGGTCCCGCCGACAAGGTCGTTCTGCTCGTTACCGGCGACGGACTGAAGACGCCGGGCCCGGTCGCCGACCGCTTCGCCCCGATCGACATCCCGGCCGACGCCGACGCGCTGCTCGCGGAGCTCGGAGTAGCTGTCTAACCTCAGGCGAGCACATGTCCGCAGAGCCGACAATCGACGCAACGCTGGCCCGTTTGCGCGGGCTCCTCGCCGTCAACGACATCGCCGTGCTCGATCTCGTCAATCGTCGGCTCGAGCTCGTCGACCAGATCAAGCAGCGCAAGGCGGAGCTCGGTGTCGCCTTCGTCGATCTAGAGCGTGAAGCGTGGCTCCTCGAGCATCTGCGCCGTGCGAACCGCGGGCGGCTGAGCGACGAAGGACTGCGAAACCTCCTGACGACACTGCTCGACCTCACCAAGCGCGAGCTGGACTAGATGCTCCGCGTCGTCTCCCTTCCCGGCGACGGGATCGGTCCCGAGGTGTGCGACGCCGCGGTCCGAGTCCTTGCTGCGCTGCCGCTCGAGCTCACGGTCGAAGAGCATTCGTTCGGAGGCCATGCCATTCTCGTGCACGGCGACCCGCTGCCGGCAGAGACGCTCGCGGCCTGCCGAGGAGCCGACGCCGTTCTGCTCGGCGCGGTCGGCCTACCTGAGTTCGACGGCGCGGCAGTGCGGCCTGAACAAGGCCTGATCCGCCTAAGGGGCGAGCTCGACGTCTACGCGAATCTTCGCCCCGCCCGGGGTGACCGCATCGACCTACTGATCGTTCGCGAGCTCGTCGGCGGCCTCTACTTCGGAGCGAGCGGCAGGCGTGCCGATGGTTCCGCATTCGACACGTGCGAATACACGCCGGCGGAGATCGAACGGATTGCGCAGCGTGCGTTCGAGCTGGCGCGCACTCGTCGCTCGTTCGTGACCTCGGTCGACAAAGCGAACGTGCTCGAGACGTCACGGCTGTGGCGCGAGGTGGTCTCCGGCCTCGCGGGCGACTACTCGGACGTGCGGCTCGAGCACATGCTCGTCGACAACGCCGGCCTCCAGCTCGT
>JBBWZE010000025.1:0-3715 GCA_039648845.1 Actinomycetota bacterium
CCCGCTCCCAGCGCGACAGATCGTCCGAGCGAAGCACCTCGAACATCAGCCCCTCGACGGTCGAGCCCGTTCCGTAGGCGACGTAGCCGTCCCCGGTGCGAAGCACGAAGGGATCGGCGAAGTAGCCCGCGTAAGCCGGGCCCATCAGCCCTTGAGCCCGCTGCGCGAGACGCCCTCGATGATGTAGCGCTGGGCGACCGCGAACAACGCGAGCACCGGCAGGCTGGCCACCAGTCCGCCGGCCATAAGCAACGCGTAGTTGGTCTGGTTCGCGCCCTGCAGCAGGCCCAGCCCGGGCGAGAGCGTCAGGTGCTCGGGGTTGAACAGCACGTACAGCGGCCACAGGAAGTCGTTCCAGTTCGTCAGCACGGTGAGCAGGAACAGCGTCGCGAGCGCCGGCTTGGAGAGCGGGAGCACGATCCGGGTGAAGACCTGGAAGCGGCTCGCGCCGTCCAGCAGCGCCGCCTCCTCCAGCTCGAGCGGCAGCCCGATGAAGAACTGGCGCAGGAAGAAGACGCCGAACGCCCCCGCCGCGACGGGGAAGATCACGGCCGGCAGCGAGTCCAACCAGCCGAGCGCCTCGACGATCTCGTAGTTCGGCGCCAGGAAGATGATCGGCGGCACGAACAGCGTCGCGACGATCCCGCCGAACACGAGCCGCTTGCCGCGGAACTCCATCCGGGCCAGCGCGTAGGCCGCCGGAGCCGCCGTCACGAGCACGACGGCGCCCGTCCCGAGCGCCGCGATCACCGAGTTCAGGAACCAGCGCAGCACCGGCGTCTGAGCCGACGAGGCGAAGATCGTGTCCAGCGCCTCGCTCGACCACTGCGACGGCAGGAAGGTCGGCGGCGACGCCGCGGACTCCTCCTCGGTCTTGAACGCGGTCAGCACCATCCAGAGGATCGGCGCCACATAGAGCACGGTCAGCGCGATCAGCGCCGCCCAGCGCAGCGTCCGGCGCGCCTTCATCGCCTGTCCTCCCCGCGCCGGAAGAAGAAGAACACGCCGGCGCTGAGCGCCATCAGGAAGAGCGCGAGCACGTAGCTCATCGCCGCCGCGGAGCCGAGGTTGAAGTCCTGGAAGCCCTCCTCGGCGATGAACATGATCGCCGTGCGGGTCTTCTTCTCCGGTGCACCCTGGGTCATCAGATACGACTGCCCGAAGACGTTGGCCGAGGCCAGGATCGTCACCGTGACCACGAACACGATCACCGGCCGCAGCGCCGGGAGCGTGACGTTGCAGAAGCGTTGCCAGACGTTCGCGCCGTCGACCTTCGCGGCCTCGTAGAGCTGGCTGTCGATGTCCTGGAGCCCCGCGAGGTAGATGACCGCGTTGAAGCCCATCGTCCACCAGACCGTCATCCCGACCAGCGAGATCCACGCCCACGGCAGTGCGGTCGTCCACGGCGTCGTGCTGCCGAGCAGGTGGTTGAGCGCGCCGATGTTCGGGTCCAGCAGGAAGCGGAAGACCATGCTGACGACGACGACGCCGAGCACGTACGGGGCGAAGTACATGGCCCGGAAGAAGCTGCGGCCCCGGAAGCGCTCGTTGAGCAGCATCGCGACACCCAGCGGCAGGATCACGAGCAGCGGCACGCTCAAGACGGTGAAGATCCCGGTGGCGCGCATCGCGCTCCAGAACGGCCCTGCCTTCGCCGAGCCGGGCCTGAAGAGCTCCGTGTAGTTGCTGAGGCCCGCCCATGGCTTCTCGTCGAGGAACTGGTCCCAATTGTGCAGCGACATCCACAGCCCGTAGAGGACCGGGATCGCGACGAACAGCGTGAACAGCACCAGATACGGCGCGAGGAAGAGCCACGGAGTCCATGAGCGCATGCCCCGCTCGACTCCGCGCACGGCGATGCGCTTGGCGGCCGGCGGACGGACCTTGAGTTGTTCGAGTGCTCCGGTGCCCATGGCTAGGTCGCGTACTTCTCCCGGTTGAGGCGCAGCAGCTCGTTCGCCCTGCGTGCGCTGTCGTCGAGCGCATGGCGAACGGTCTGTGAGCCGTTGACGGCTTGCGCGATCGCGATGTCGAGCGTCGCCTCACGGACGTCGGAGAGGCCGGGCGCGGCGGCCGCGAAGCGCAGATCGGGGACCTGCTCGGCCAGGCGCGACTGCGCCTCGAGCTTCCGGAAGGCCGGGCTCTCGCGCGCGCTGCGGCGCGCGGGGATCTGGCCCGCTTCGGCCCAGGCCGGCGATTTCGTGATCGTGTCGATCAGGACCTTGGCCGCGCGTAGCCGGTTCTCATCCGGCGAGGACTGACGCATGACGGTGAAGTTGTGCGAGTTCGACCAGGCCGCCTTCTCGCTCCCGATGCGTGGCAGCGGGGCGAGCGTCCACTTCAGCCCCTCGGTGGAGCCGTAGTCGCCGATTGCCCATGCGCCGTTCCAGATGAACGCGTTCTGGCCGTTCTTGAAGGCGATCGAATCCGCGTCCTGGCCCACGTTGCGCGGGCTGTACCCGCGCTTGATCAGGCTGCGCAGCCACTCGAGCGCCTCGACTCCCGCGTCGGAGTTCCACGTCGCCCGCGTCGCCGCCGGGTCGGTCAGTTCGCCGCCGAACTGCCACAGCAGCGACATGAACTGGTGACCGCCGGTGAAGAAGAACGGCGTCACCCAGTGGCCCTGGATGCCCTTGCCCTTGAGCTCCTCGAGCGCCGCCTCGTACTCGTCGCGCGTCTCGGGCAGCCGCTTCGGGTCCAGCCCCGCCTTCTCGAGCACCTGCGTGTTGGCGTAGAGCCCGATCGGGTGCATGTCCAGCGGCACGCCGTAGCGCCGGCCCTGGTACGCGCCGGCCCGCCAGACCGGAGCCGCGAAGTCCTGTTCCCGGAGCCCCAGATCGCGCACCAGGTCGTCAAGCGCCAAGATGGTGCCGTGCTCGGCATTCGTGGGAATCTGGTCGACGTGCATGAGTGCGAGGTCGGGACCCTGCCCGCTCGCCACAGCCGCCGGCAGCTTGGTGTAGAAGTCCTCCCAGCGCGACGTGACCATGCGCACGCGCACGTTGCGGTGCTGCTTCTCGAACGCCTCGACGAGGGCCAGCATCTGCGGGCCGTCGCCACCGGTGAACCCGTTCCAGAAGTCGAGCGTCACGGGCGGCCCGTCGTAGCCGGTGCCCGTCCCGAAGCTCGCAGTCGGCCGGCGCGAGGCGCCACCGCAGCCGGCGAGCAGCGCGGCGCACGCGAACAGGAACTGCTGCCGGCTCATGCGGCTCTCCCCCATGGCGCGTCGCTACCCCCTGGCTCGGGGAATCGAAACCGGGCGCACGCGTGACGGTGCGCGCCTTCGGCCCCGGTCGCGTCAACCTGATCGGTGAGCACACCGACTACAACGACGGGCTCGCGATGCCGTTCGCGATCGAGCGCGGCGTGACCGTCACCGCGACCGCCGCCGACAGCTGGACCGTCGACGCGCTCGATTTCAACCAGCGCGACCGTTTCGTGACCCCCGGGCGCGCGAAGGGATGGAAGGCGTTCCACCGCGGGATGATCGCGGAGCTCGGTCAGGCCGGCTACGAGCTGCAGCCGGCGCATCTCGAGATCACGGGCGACCTGCCGCGCGGCAGCGGGCTCTCCTCCTCCGCCGCACTGGAGACCGCGCTCGGGCTTGCGCTGCTCGCGATGGCCGGGGAACGACCGCCCGAGGACCTGCGCGAGCTGGCGAAGCTCTGCTCACGCGTGGAGAACGACTGGGTCGGTGCCGAGACCGGCCTGCTGG
>JBBWZE010000038.1:0-24745 GCA_039648845.1 Actinomycetota bacterium
TTGGCGGGGTGCTGCCGCTCTTGACCAGCTCAGTCTCGTTCCGCTTCACAGCGGTAAACGGCGCTGCGGGGATCGACGATGTTTATCTCGATCCGATGAAGTCCTCCTAGCGTTCGACGGCGCATAGAGAATTCGCTCGATGGAGCTCGTGAGAACGAGCTCCATCGAGTTTCAGTGAGTCAGCGTGATCTTCGTCAGCCCGACGGGACTGTCGACATTGGCGTCGCGGAGCGTGGCGAGCCGTACTGCCGCGACCTGGCCCGGCACGACGGTCAGTAGCGGGGTCAGCCACTCGGGCACTCCCGGGACCAGCGGCAGCGCCGTGTCGGCCTCGGCGAGGAACTTCGCGTCGTCGCTGATCGCGATCACCTCTGCGCCCCGCTCGCGCACCTTCTCGAGTGCAATGCTCATGCTCGCAAGGGTGCGGCCGGTAGGGGCGATCACGATCGCGGGGCGGCCGGACTTCAGCGCCGCGATCGGTCCGTGCAGCAAGTCCGCCGAGGAGAACGCCTCGAACTGCGCGCCGGAGAGCTCGCGGATCTTGAGTGCAATTTCGAACGCGGCGCCGTAGTTGACCCCGCGTGCGACAACGCTCCCGCCCTCCACCTCGCGATAGCCGTCCAGGGCCCCGGCGGCGGCCAGCGACTGCTCGATCTGCAGGCGGACCTTCTCGGGCATCTCGAGCAGGTCGGCGAGACGCTTGGGATCATCCGCCGTCGACAGCAAAGCGACAGCGGCGATCGAGTTGAGGTATGTCTTCGTCGCCGCCACGGCTCGTTCCTCGCCCGCGTGCAGCTGGAGGATGCAGTCGGCCGCACGTGCGAGCGGCGACTGCGGGTCATTGGTGATCGCGAGCGTGGGGCGGTTCTGCTTGCGCGCCTCATCGAGGACGGCGACGACATCCGGTGATGCGCCCGACTGAGAGATCCCGATCACTGCGGCCGGCCCGAGCTCCGGGGGCGCGTCGTAGACGGTGTACAGGGACGGCGTCGCGAATGAAACGGGGAGGCGGTTGACCGTGCCGAAGAGGTACTGCATGTACCTGGCGACGTTGCTCGAGCTGCCACGCGAGACGATCAGGAGATAACGGACGTCGTCTCGCAGGAGGGCCCGGACGATTCCGCGTGCGTGCGCCGACTCGGCCGTGAGGAAGCGCTCGAGCGCAACCGGCTGTTCCCCGAGCTCGGCCTCAACCCACGACATCGGCAACCGCCTCGCGGATGACGCCGCCCGCGGCGGTGAGTCGAGACCGTGCCGCCTGCGCGTCGACGCCGGCGAGCAGCGAGACTATCGCCACCTTCGTGTCGCCGTCTGCGGCTGCGATTGCGTTCGCAACCTCGTCCTCCGGCGCGGCGGTCGCGATGGCGACGGCGCGCCGCGCTCGCTGACGCAACTTTTCGTTCGAGGCCTGCACGTCGACCATCAGGTTTCCGAACGTCTTCCCAAGCCGCACCATCGCGATCGTGGAGATGGTGTTCAGGACGAGCTTCTGCGCCGTCCCCGCCTTCATCCGCGTGGAGCCGGCGATGAATTCTGGGCCAACCTCGACCTCGATTGCCTGAGCGGCTCGACGTGCCAGCTCGGAGTCGCTGACGCAAACGAGCCCGATTGTGTACGCGCCGGCCGTCGACGCTTGCTCGAGTGCGGCAAGCGTGTACGGCGTGCGTCCGCTTGCGCTGACGGCGAGCACGACGTCCGTCGGACCGACGTCCAGCGCTGCGAGATCGCTCGCACTTGCCTCTGTGTCATCCTCGGCAGCCTCTTCCTCCGTCGTCACCGCCACGATCAGGTCAGTCGAGAACGTGGGCCCGCACTCCGCCGCATCGGCGGCAGCGGCGCGTCCCGACGAGCCCGCACCGACGTAGACAAGCCTCCCGCCGGCCTCGAGCCGCTCGACGATCGACTCGATCGCTCCCGCTATCGACTCTGCGGCGTCTGCCACGGCGGCCGCGACTATTCGGTCCTCGTCGTTGATGAGCCGGACGAGCTCAGCAGTTGGCCGCAGGTCGAGGTCGCGAAGGTCGACGCGGCGCCTCTCGGTTGCAGCCACTTCCCCACCGGTCAGTGCCGTGGTGACCGCTTCCCAGACGAGCGGCGAATCCGGTGTTGCGAGCCGCGTCATGTGGCCGCACGCCTCGAAGCCCCACGTCCACACGTCCTCGATCCCCGCTGCGCGGGGCGCTGCGATCGCCGCTTCGAGGTCGGGAATGTCCTCGCGTGTCAGCCCGAAGCTCGGCAGCCACATCTGCGCATCGACGTCGTGCCGGGCCGCGGTTTCTGCAAGCAGCCGCGCGAAGCGGCCGACGAAGGAGTGGGCCGACTCGTCGAAGTTCTTCCAGTACGGATCCGTGGCCAGCACCGAGAGATGCGGCAGCAACGCGACCGAATCCCAGTCGCCGATGCCGTGGGGCCCATCGGTCAGCGGCAGCAGGCAGATCGTGTTCTTGCCGCCGCGCGAGGCAACGTGCGCCGTCACCTCGCCGAGGAAATCGACGATCGATCTTTCACGAAACTGTTCGACTTCCGGGGTCAGACCCTGCGACAGGTCCAGCCCCGACAGCTCGACACAGACTTGGCACACACAGGCCCAGCGCCGGGGATCGTCGACGCCGACGTGCTCCGGGACCGTCCAGTGCGGCTCGTCCCAGAAGACGTAGTCCGCGCCGGCCTCGAGGGCGGCATCCGCCCACTCCTTGCAGAACGCGCGGTACGCAGGATTGTTGAGGCAGCCGGTTGCAACAGGGCGCCCGTCGTCCAGCATCTGGCAGGCCTCCGGATGCATGGTCACCCAACGACTCTCGGCCTCACCGCCGAACGTCCTGCCGACGCCCCATGGGCACATCTGCACCTCGAGACCCAGCTCGTGCGACGACGCGACGATCTCGGCCATCGTGCCGCGGTAGTAGGCGAGGTCGTTCTCGGAGAATGTGTGCAACACCGCGGTGTAGCCGCGCCCGGCGATGTCCTCGAGGTCGCGGCGAGCGTGACGGGGTATGCGGACGCCGAAGTACGAGACGCCCGCGCGCATCATGGAGTCGGTTCCGCGACGGCGCTCGTCAACAAAGGGGTCGCCGCAACAGGGCGATCGCGTCGCTGTGACAGTTCGGCGACGAGTCGGTAGCGGTCGCCCCGGTAAAGCGAGCGGACGAACTCGACCGTTTCGCCCGCCGCAGTGCGCGAGGTCCGCTCGAACAGGAACGCGGGCGAATGCAACGGCACACCCAGCAGCTCGGACTCCTCCTCGTTCGTCACGGTCGGCTCGATCGACTGCATGCCGCTCGCGATCACGACGCCGTACTCTCTCTCGAGCAACTCGTAGAAGGATGCATTCTCGAGCAGCTCACGCGACAGGCCCGGGACTCGATCGGCAGGCACGTGCAGCGTCTCGAGCGCCATCGGCTCTCCGTCGGCGAGGCGTAGGCGCCGGATGAGGACGACGCGCGAATCCGGCGACACGTTGAGCGCGCGCCCGACGGCGGCGCCGGCGTGCGTTTCGCGCAGCTCGATCGTCTTGCTGCCGGCGGTCATGCCCCGGCGGCGCATGTCCTCGCTGAAGGAGGTCAACGTCAGCTGCTGCGCGATTTTCGGCTCGCTGACGAAGGTGCCGCTTCCGTGCCGCCGCTCGAGGTACCCATCGCGAACGAGGTCGTCGAGCGCCGCCCGGAGCGTCAGGCGGGAAATCCCGAGCTCGCCGCTCAGTCGCCGCTCCGAGGGGATTGCCTCACCGACGTGAAGCTGGTCGATCAGCTCGAGGACTCGCTGCCTGGTCAAGACCTGTTTGCTCACAGCGCTCCCTATGGAAGCACAGGTGTCCAGACGTGGTCAAGACCACTCCACTGCAATCAGCGGAGAATTCACCCCCTTGACACCAAGATTGGTCTGTGCCAATCTCTCGGCCGTGGTTGGTGGTCTAAACCAATCGGGGAAGCCAGGATGGCTCCCCCTGCTCCGGGAGGCGACATGAAAGCTCGATTCCTCGTGGCGGCGGTCTTCGCTGCCATCCTCGCCGTTGCGGCTACAACCGCAAGCGGCGGGACTTCGAAGGCCCAGGCCGGCAAGATCGTGGTCTGGCTCCAGAACGATGCGCAGAACGGTTGGCCGGAGGCGGTTGCCCTCGCCAACAGGAACTTCAAGGCGCAGCATCCGGACATCGACGTCGATGTCCAGTATCAATCGTGGGGCAACCATCTCCAGAAATTCGATGCAGGGCTCGTGGGTGGCGACGCGCCAGACGTGATCGAGCTGGGCAATACGGAGATGACGAAGTACATGGCTGCAGGTGCCTTCAAGGCGCTGACGCAATCGGCCTTCCCCAACAACAAGACGTGGCTGCAGGGCCTCAAGGGTTCGTGCCAGTACAACGGCAAGCTCTACGGCGTCCCTTACTACGCCGGCGCGCGTGCGGTCATCTACCGCAAGGACCAGTACAGCAAGGCCGGCATCAAGTCGACGCCGAAGAGCCTCCAGCAGTTCATCGCGAACGGCAGGAAGCTGATGAAGACCTACGGCAAGGACGGCGGCTACTCGGCCGTCTACTTCCCCGGCAAGTACTGGTACGCCGCGATGTCCTTTGTCTATGACTACGGCGGAAAGATCGCGGTCCGTTCCGGCGGTAAATGGAAGGGCGCGCTCAATTCCCCACAGGCTCTTGCCGCACTCAATCAGGTCAAGCTGATCTCGAAGACGCTGACGCGGGCGAGCAAAACGACCGATGAAGCGAACCCGCAACAGGCGCTCGTCTTTGCCAAGGGCAAGGTCGGGTCGTTCATCGGCAACGGTTGGGAGTGGCCCTACGCTCTCGACGAGAAGCTCGGTAACCCAGGGCTTGCATCTGTGGTCGGCGCCTATCCGATGCCGAGTCACACTCCGGGCAAATTCATGCCGACGTTCCTCGGCGGCTCGGATCTCGCGGTCCCCGTGACCACGAAGAACCAGGCCCTCGCCGTGGACTGGATCAAGGCGTTCACGAGCAGTGCCGCGGAGAGCGAGATCGCGAAGGCCGGCAACATCGCCAACACGACCACACTCCTCGCGTTCAACGCGTCTAACCCGAAGCTGGCGCCGTTCGCACGGGCGGCGAAGTACAGCTGGTTCGTCCCCACGAGCCCGAACTGGGCCAACGTGGAGAATGCAAACGTGCTGCAAGACATGCTCGTCAAGATCTTCACCGGCCGCGCGTCGGTGAAGGCAGCGGCAAATAGCGCCAGCAGTCAGATCACAAGGATCCTGAACACCGGCGCGTGAGTCGCCTCGCGCCCGAAGGAGCAACTGTGGCGTCCGTCGCCGAGAGCGAGTTTCCACTCGCCTCTCGGCGGCGGCGCCGCTTCACACGACAGAGAATCGGGCGCGCGCTTGCTCCCTATGCCCTGCTGGCGCCGGCGGCCACGGCCATCGGCGTCATCCTCGGCTACCCGCTCTACCTGCTCGTCAAGATGTCGTTCGAGAAGTACGGCCTCTTCGAGTTGATCCGGCACAAGGGCCGCTGGATCGGGACCGCGAACTACGCTCACATCCTTCACGACGGCCAGTTCTGGCACGTGCTGCTCCGGACGATTCTGTTCACCGTCGTGAACGTCACCTTGACCATGGTGCTCGGCACCGGCATCGCGTTGCTGTTGCTGCAGGTCTCGCGGTGGCTTCGCGTCGCGCTCACCACCGGCCTTGTTCTCGTGTGGTCGGTGCCGGTGATCGTCGCGGTGGACATCTGGCGCTGGATGGTGGACTACGAGTTCGGCGTCGCGAACTGGACGCTGACGAAGCTCCACATCGTCAATTTGGTCAGGCACGACTGGTTCGCGAATCCCTGGACCGGCTTCGCCGTGATTACTGCGCTGATCGTCTGGGGCGCGATCCCGTTCGTGACGATCACGGTGTATGCCGGCCTCGCTCAGGTGCCGCAGGAGCTGCTCGAGGCGGCGGCGATCGACGGCGCCAGGCCGTGGGCGGTGTTCCGTGAGGTCACGCTGCCGCTGCTGATGCCGATCTTCGTCATCCTCACGAGCCTGTCGATCATCTGGGACTTCCAGGTCTTCCAGCAGATCTGGGTGATGCTCGACTTCCGGCCGACCAGCGACTACTACACGATGGCGATCTACGCCTTCCACCAGTCGTTCCAGATCAGCGAGTACGGGCTCGGTGCTGCAATCGCAGTCGTGATGGTGCTGTTCATGTTCGGTGCCACCCTCGTCTATCTCCGGCAAATGCTGAGAACGGGAGAGGTGCAGTGAGCTCGGTCACCCAGATCGCGCCGACGCCGGTTGCCCCCGTTGCGCCGCGCCGGCGCGCACGCCGCCGCAGGACTCGCCAACTCGGCTGGAACGTGCTCGGCCTGCTGGTGCTCGTCGTGATGGTCTTCCCGGTCTACTGGATGGTCGCGACGGCGTTCAAGCCGGGACAAAAGATCCTCAGCTACACACCGCAGTGGTTTCCGACCGACCCGACACTGTCGAACTTCAGGGACGCGATCGACCAACCCTTCTTCTGGCACGCGGTGAAGAACAGTCTGATCATCGTCAGCGCAGTCGTCGCGCTCTCGGTCGTGCTCGCCTTTCTCGCATCGCTCGCGCTCGCGAAGTTCCACTTCTACGGCCGCAAGGCGTTCATCGTGCTGATCCTCGGCGTCCAGATGGTGCCGCTCGCAGCCCTGATCATCCCGCTCTACATCCTCATGTCTCGGCTGGGGCAGGTCGACAAGCTGACCGGCGTGATCGCGATGTACCTCACGTTCGTTCTGCCGTTCACCGTCTGGACGATGCGTGGTTTCCTGCTCGGCATCCCAAAGGAGCTCGAGGAGGCCGCCATGGTCGACGGCGCGACACGCTTCGGCGCCTTCGTGCGGGTGCTCCTGCCACTTGTCGGGCCTGGGCTGGTCGCGACCTCCATCTTCGCCTTCATTCAGGCCTGGAACGAGTTCATCATCGCGTACGTGTTCCTGCACACACCCGAGAAGCAGACGCTGATGGTTTGGCTTGCGTCGTTCACGACGCTGCGCGGAACGGAGTGGGGGCCACTCATGGCCGGCGCAACGCTGTGCGCATTGCCGGTCGTCGTCTTCTTCCTGCTCGTGCAGCGGCGGATCGCATTTGGTCTGACCGCGGGGGCCGTTCGAGGCTGATGGCGGCCATCGAGCTCGCCC
Source organism: Actinomycetota bacterium (assembly GCA_039648845.1). Taxonomy (GTDB): domain Bacteria; phylum Actinomycetota; class Thermoleophilia; order Gaiellales; family Gaiellaceae; genus 3-1-20CM-4-69-9. The sequence goes on from JBBWZE010000038.1 coordinate 7,136, forward strand.
ACCTCTCGAAGGTCTACGGCAACGACGTTACTGCGGTGCGCGACCTGAACCTCGACGTTGCCGAGGGCGAGTTCATGGTGCTGGTCGGCCCGTCGGGCTGCGGGAAGACCTCGGCGCTCCGGATGATCGCCGGGCTCGAGGAGATCACGTCGGGTGAGATCCGGATCGGGGGCAAGGTCGTCAACGACCTCGCGCCTCGCGACCGTGACATTGCGATGGTCTTCCAGAACTACGCGCTCTATCCGCACAAGAGCGTTTACGAGAACCTCGCTTTCGGATTGCGTATGCGCAAGGTGCCGAAGGACGAACAGAAGCGGCGCGTCGAGGAGATCGCACGCATCCTCGGGCTCGGCGACATGCTCCAGCGGCGCCCCGCGCAACTCTCCGGTGGGCAGCGCCAGCGGGTTGCAATGGGACGCGCGATCGTGCGGGAGCCGAAGGCGTTCCTGATGGACGAGCCGCTGTCGAACCTCGACGCGAAGCTGCGTGTTCAGATGCGGGCCGAGATCGCGCGCATCCAGCAGTCGCTCAAGGTGACGACCGTCTATGTCACGCACGACCAGGTCGAGGCGATGACGATGGGCCATCGCGTCGCCGTCATGCGCGACGGCGAGCTGCAGCAGGTGGACACGCCGCAGCGCCTGTACGACGCGCCGACGAATCTGTTCGTCGCGAGCTTCGTCGGATCGCCGCCCATGAATCTCTTCGAGGCGGTCATCGACCGCGACAATGGCAGGGTCGTCTGCAAGGTCGGCGACACCGAGCTGGAGCTTCCGCCCGACGTCGCCGCGGAGCGCCCGTCGCTCGGGAACTACGCAGGCCGCCGTGTTGCCGTCGGCATTCGTCCCGAGGACGTGCGCGAGGCGTCCGGTTGGGATGGTGCCCGTCTGCGCGGTCGCATCTTGCTCGTCGAGTCCCTCGGCTCGGAACAGCTCGTCCACATCGAGATCGAGGCGACGCCGCTCGAGCGCTCCGATCTCGTCGACACCGCCGCCCAGCCCCCAGGGCCCTCCCTGGGTGTCGACGACCTCGAGCGCGCGGTGACGCTCCTCGGCCGCTTCGACCGGCACCTCCTCCTCGCGCCGGAAGAAGCGGTCGAGGTGGCGATCGACCCCCGACTCCTCCACTTCTTCGATCTGGAGACCGGGGTTGCGATCCCGACGGTGGACGTGCCTGTCGCCGCCGAGGTCGCGAGGTAGTCGTGCGCCTGGGAGTCGGGGCAGCGCTCGTCGAGGGCAGCCTCGTTCGCGGTGACGTCGAGATTGCCGACGGCCAGATCGCGAGCGTCGGGCTGAGCTCGGCGAACGGAACCGGGATCGCCGCTCCGGGCTTCGTCGACTTGCAGGTCAACGGTTTCGCGGGCGTCGACTTCTTCTCGGCCGACGCAGAGGGTTATCGGAGGGCCGGCGAAGCCCTGCTCGAGTGCGGCGTGACCGCGTATCAGCCGACGTTCATCACCTCGCCGGAGGAGGAGTTGACGGCGGCGCTGCGCGAGGTTCCACAGAACGGTTCCGACCCGCACATCATCGGCGCCCATCTCGAAGGTCCGTTCATCGCCCCGGAGCGCCTTGGGACGCATCCGGCGAAGTCGAGGCGCGACCCGGACTGCAAGCTGCTGGGGCGCCTTCTCGACGCCGGCCCGGTGAGCCATGTGACGCTCGCTCCTGAGCTCGAGGGTGCATCCGAGCTGATGGATCTGTTGCGCGAGCGCGGCGTAACCATCTCGTGCGGTCATTCGAATGCCACGGCCGCAGAAGCGCGCGAGGCCTTCGCACGGGGAGTGAAGACGGTGACCCACATCTTCAACGCGATGCGCCCATTCGCAGCGCGCGAGCCTGGGCTTGCCGGCGCCGCCCTGTTTTCCCACGATGTCGTCGTGCAGGTGATCCTCGACGGAGTGCATCTGGCGGACGACACGGCGCGACTGATCTGGCAGGTCGCTTCCGGACGGGTGGCTCTGGTGACCGATGCGATTGCGGCAGCGGGCGCCGGCGACGGCAGTTATACGCTGGCCGGCGTCGACTTCGACGTGGAGAACGGGGTCGCGCGCCGGGCCGATCGTGTCCTCGCCGGCAGCACGGTGCCAATGATCGAGGCGGTGCGAAATCTGGTCGCGTTGGGAGCACCGGTCGACGCCGCGCTCGCCGCCGCGACCGAGGTTCCGGCGCGCATCGCAGGTCGTCCCGAGCTCGGAAAGCTGCAGCCGGGGGCGAGGGCGGATGTAGTCGTGCTCGACGAAAGCCTCGAGATCGTGCGCGTGCTCGTCGGCGGTGAGGACGCCGTCGGCTGACGGCGCGCAGCGTCTAAGGTCGGGAAGCCAGAGGTCCCAACCACGACAAGGAGGAGTCATGGCCGGAAAATCGGACTTCACCGAGCAGGAATGGGAATCACTGCACAAGGGTGTTGTCGGTGCCGGGCTGCTCGTGTCTTTGAGCGACAGGAGCTTCTTCGACACGTTCAAGGAGGCGGGCGCGCTGAGCAAGCACGTCGTCGCCGCGAAGCAAAGCAGCACGAGTGAGCTCGTACGGGAGCTCGCAGACGTACGAGGCGCGGGTTTCGGCCTCACCTCGTCGCCGGACAAGGTCGAGCACGAGACCCTCGAGGCGCTCCAGTCGGCGAAGACCACCCTCGAAACGAAGGCACCGGAGGAGCTGAAGCCGTACCGGCAGTTCGTCGTCGAGGTGGCTCAGTCCGTGGCGAGCGCCGCGGGCGGCGGCGAGGATGCGGAGAGCGGTGCTATCGAGAAAGTCAGGTCGGCGATCGGGGAGTAACTGGCGCGGCGGGCGCATTTCGCCTATATGAGAAGTAGGGCCGAGCAGTTGCGGCGGGGAAGCGTCAGGGGGAGGTATTCCTGTTCGTTCGACCCCTGCGGTGCCGTGTGCTCGGCCCCTTTTGACTGCGACCTGGTCTGATGCTTACCGGCGAGCTTCGAAAAGCTCGACGGGATTGCCGTCGTCGTCATCGAGGACGATCTGCTTCCCGCCGGGACCGGTGACGATCTCGTTGCGGAAACTCAGGCCGGCCTCCTTGAGCTCCGCGACCTTGCTCTCGAGGTCGTCGACCTCGACGACGATGCGATTCCAGCCGCCTGGCTGCGGCCGGCGTTCATCGGGCATCGGCCGGGCGGCTGAGCTCTGCGGCCCGCTGAGCCAGAGGGAGAGATCGTCGCGAGAGACGATCGCGAAGGCGGGGCCCATCTGCTGTTCGAGCCCAAAGCCGAGATTTCCGGTGTAGAACGCGATCGCCGCATCGACATCGCCGACCAGGTAGCGGAAGACGGCCATGGGTGCACCGAATCTACCTTTGCCGGGGCTAATGGCGCTTCGAGGACCACGGCGCGAAACCCTCGGGCGGGGGAGGCGCTGCGTCGGCTCCCGCCTACGGTGCGATCAGGCATCTGCGGCCTGCGCGCTTCGGCGTGCGAGCGACCATGGAACTGCGGCAAGAGACACTCCTTCCGGAACCGACCGTTCCAACGGTCCAGCTCATGCTGCCGCCGCCGAGCGCGCCACCCTGGAAACTCGGCCGTTTTCGCTTTTACCTGCGGGTCCGCACCCGCTTCGCCCTCACGGTCGTCGCAGGGCTCGTCTGGGCCGGCCTCTCGACCTGGATCGCTCTCGGCTGGATCCACGACCTGGCCCAAGTGATCACCCTTCCGGTGGCTGTGGCGCTGATCGCCGGGATCGCAATCCTCCCGGGTTACCTCAACGTGCAGCTCGTCTCGTCGCTCCTCTTCGACCGCCCTCGCCCGATCGACTTCGCGCAGGACTACCCCGACGTCACGCTGCTAGTCGCCGCCTACAACGAGGAAGCCGGCATTCGGGAAACGCTGGATTACGCACTCGGGCAGGACTACCCCGGCCGGCTCGAGGTCGTGGTCGCCGACGACGGCTCGACGGACGCCACTGCCGAGATCGCCGCGGCGATCGCTGCCGACGACGCCCGGGTTCGGGTCGTGACGACGATGCATGCCGGCAAGTCGGAGGCGTTGAACACGGCGCTCCTGACGGTTCGAACAGACGTCATAGCGACGATCGATGCGGACACACTGCTGATGCCGTACGCCCTCAAGCGTGCCGTCGGGCGAATGCTCTCCTCGCCTCCCGACACCGTCGCCGTCGCCGGCTCGGTGCTCGTCCGCAATTCCCGCGCCAACCTGCTTGCCCGTGTGCAGGAGTGGGACTACTTCCTCGCGATCGCATCCGTCAAGCGGCAGCAGGCCCTCTTCCAGGGCACGCTCGTGGCCCAGGGCGCGTTCAGCGTGTACCGCACCGAGGCCGTGCGGCGCGCGGGCGGCTGGCCCAACAAGATCGGTGAGGACATCGTCCTCACCTGGGCGCTGATCAGAAACGGCGGTCGTACGATCTTCGAGCCGACGGCGATCGCATTCACGGACGCACCGGTGCGGCTCCGGCATTTCGTCCGCCAGCGGCGGCGCTGGGCACGCGGGATGATCGAGGGTCTCCGGGAGCACGGGCCGAGCCTGCTTCGAGGGCGCCGGCTACATGTTCATGCCGTGGCCGCGAATTGCCTCTTCCCTTACCTGGACACCGTCTACACGATTGCGCTGCCGGTCGGCCTCGTCCTCGCGTTCGGGGGCAACTTCCTCATCGTCGGTCCGATGACCGCGGCCGTGCTCCCAATCAGCCTGACGATCGCCCTGACGATGTACCTTCGCCAGCGCTCCGTGTTCCGGGCGCTCGACCTGCGTGTGCGGCGGAATCTCGCCGGCTTTCTCCTGTACGTGCTCGCATACCAGCTGCTGATGTCGCCGATCTCGGTCTCGGGGTATGCCGCCGAGCTCGTGCGCTCGCGCCGCGTCTGGTAACCGGTAGCCCGTCGCTGCACGGCCTCGCCGTGTCGCACGATTCAGTACGCCGTCGACCAGCACCAGCCGGACGATTGCGGCGAAGTTGTGCATCTGCACCCGAAGGGTGCCGCCGACGTCGCGGCGCTGATCGGCCCGGCGATCATTCCTGCGTGGGGGACTCGAAGCGGTCAAAGAGCCGCGCCCGACCCGCCGGCGCTGAGGGCTTCGAGGTCCGGCCTCCTCGTGCGAACATATGTTCGTTGTGGGTCTCGCGACGATCCTTCACGCCGACCTCGACGCGTTCTACGCGTCCGTCGAGCAACGAGATGATCCGCGTCTGCGTGGCCGCCCGGTCATCGTCGGTGCGGGCGTCGTGCTGGCTGCGAGCTACGAGGCCAAGGCGTTCGGGGTGCGCACCGCGATGGGTGGCAGGCAGGCCCGGCGGCTGTGTCCGAGCGCGGTCGTCGTCCCGCCGCGGATGTCGGCCTATGCCGAGGCGAGCAAGGCGGCCTTTCGCGTCTTCGACGACACTTCGCCGCTCGTCGAAGGGCTATCGATCGACGAGGCCTTCCTCGACGTTCGCGGGCTCGAGCGAATCTCGGGGCCGCCTATCGAGATCGCCGCGCGGTTGCGACGAGAGGTGCGCGAACGCGTCGGCCTGCCGATCACGGTGGGTGTCGCCAGGACGAAGTTCCTCGCCAAGGTGGCGAGCGGCGTTGCCAAGCCCGACGGCCTGCTGGTCGTGCCTCCCGACGGCGAGCTGAGCTTTCTCCACCCGCTGCCGGTCGAGCGTCTCTGGGGCGTCGGGCCGGCCACTGCCAGGAAGCTCCACGAGCGGAGGATCTCGACTGTCGGCGACGTGGCCCGGCTACCCGAGACGGTGCTCGTGACCATCCTCGGCCGGGCCGCGGGCCGGCATCTGTACGCGCTGGCTCACAACCGTGATCCCCGGCCGGTGATCGTCGGTCGCCGCCGACGTTCGATCGGTTCGCAATGTGCGCTCGGCCGTTCCCGGAAGACGCCCGAGGCCGTCGACGCCGTCCTCGTCTCACTCGTCGACCGTGTCACTCGCAGGATGCGCATCGCCGGACGCGTCGGCCGCACGGTCGTGCTGCGATTGCGCTTCGGCGATTTCTCGCGGGCGACCCGGTCGCACACATTGCCTCAGCCGATTGCACACACGCAGACGATTCTGCTCACCGCTCGCTGGCTGCTGGCGGCTGCGATGCCGGAGATCGAACGTCGAGGCCTGACACTCGTGGGCGTCGCCGTCGCCAACCTCGAGGACGACAGTGCCCTTCAGCTCTTGCTCCCGCTCGACCGTTTCAGTGGCAGCGCCCTCGACGTCGCGCTCGACGAGGTGCGCCGGCGATTCGGATCGACGGCGGTGACGCGGGCCGTTCTGCTCGGCCGCGAGCAGGGATTCACGGTGCCACTCCTCCCGGATTGATACGACGTGGCACCATCATCTCGGTGAAGACGCTCGCGATCGAGACGCCCTCCGGCACGGCGAACGCGTACCTGAACCCTTCAGCTGAGCCGCGTGCCGCGCTGGTCCTCGGTCACGGCGCCGGCGGCGGGGTGCAGGCGAAAGACATCGCCGCCGCGGCCGGCGCCGCACACTCGGTGGGAATGAGCGTCGCGCTCGTCGAGCAGCCCTACCGGGTCGCGGGTAGGCGTTCTCCCGCTCCCGCGCATCAGCTCGACGCAGCGTGGACGGCGGCGATCGACCACCTGGTCGCAGGCGAGCTGCACGGGTTGCCGCTCGTAGTCGGTGGGCGGTCTGCCGGCGCGCGTGTCGCCTGCCGAACTGCGGAGATCGTGGGCGCAATCGGAGTCCTCTGCCTCGCATTCCCGCTGCAGCCGCCTCGCCGATCAGGCGCAATGCTCGCGCAGAGCCGTCTCTCTGAACTCGATGCGGTGACCGTCCCGATGCTCGTCGTGCAAGGGACGCGAGATCCGTTCGGCATTCCGCCGGCCACGGAGTCGCGCACGGTGGTTCAGGTGGCGGGTGACCATAGCCTGCGCACCGATCTCGCCGCGGTGGGTGAGGCGGTAAGAGCCTGGCTTCTTCGCGTCGCGCTCGAGTCGCACACGACGCGGACGTCATAGCGTTCACAGACGGATTCGGTATCGGCGCTCGACGAGGCGAATGCCGGAAGCGAGCCGGATCCGGACGACCGCAGTGAGCAGACCGCGCACGGGGCCGCGGTAGCGCAGCGCGAGAACGGCGCGGGCTCCGGGGAGAAGCGCACGGCGGGCGCGAGGGCTGAGCCGCGCCTGCCGTTGACCGCGTCGCAACAGCAACGCAGTGACGCGGCCGCGGAGTTGGACGGTCACGTTGCCGCGGTTCGCGACCGAGACGAACATGAACCGCGCGTCGCGCCGCCGTTGGATGCGGAGACCGCCGAGTGTGACGCGGCGCACGACACGCCCGGGCACGACCATTCTGATCCGGACGCCGAGGCGGACCTGCGCGTTGATGCGATCGCCGCGCAATGGGCGTGTCGTCAGAAGGACTAGGACGTGGTGGTCGCCCGGTTCCGCGCGGCGGGGTGGCCTTACGCGGAGTGTCATGATCGCGCTCTCGCCAGACCGGAGCAATAAGCGTGCGGGCGTGATCTGGAGCCACCTCTTCGCCGCAGGTTGCCGGCCGAGCGTCCGTCGCGTAGCGTCGACCACGACCCGCTCGGCACCATCGTTCCGCAGCTTGATCGTCCTCGAGCCCGGCGCCGCGAGTGCGAGCCGTGCGGGTGAGACTGAGAGTGCGACTCGAGGCCGGTCGGCGCCCGCCCCCTCTGCAGAAAGGGCGGACGCCAGCACAAGCGCGGTGAACCCCGCGAGCGCGCGGGCCGTTCTCATCGAGCGATCGCGGTGAATGTCACGGTTGCCGTGTAGTGGCCGGTCGCGAGGAGCGGCAGCGGGGAGGCGAAGCCGATGTTGGTCGCCCAGACGTCTCCGCCCGTTGCGCTCGACGCCGCCTTCGTGCCGACGGTCAAGCCTGTCGCCGGACTGATCGGAATCGGAACGAGAGCGCCGCCCGTCAACGCGCCTCCGAGCGTCCCGCCTGCCGGTGCGGTTGCCGACAACGCCAGCGGAAGGTCGGCCGGAGCAAAAGCTGTCCGAGCGACGACTAGCGAGTAGCCGGCCGCGTTGTTGGTCGACACGTTGACCCGCTCCGGAAGTGGCGCCGGCCTGTCGCCCGACGTGAATGTACCGAAGCTGAGTGCTGGGCGGTCGAGCGACACGGAGAGGACGGAAGCTACGTCGAGATTGACGCTGACGGAGCCGCTCGGCCCGGGAGAAGGCGCGCCCGAGCACGAGTGCTGTGGGGAGGCGGAGTTCCGCGGCGCGGGTTCCGCTGCCGCGAAGTCCGACGTGTTGTCGCCGGTGTCAGTGCATCCGTTGTTCGCGCGTAGCGCGGCCGAAGTGTTGGAGAGCCCCGCCGCAGAACCCGCACCCTCGAAATCGCTCGCGCTGCCGTAGCCGACGAAGTCCTCCACGAGCGGATCGGCCGAGCAGCTTCCTGCCGAAGCGCCGCACGTGAGTGCAGGAGCACCACGAACGACCGCGATCTTCCCGCCGGCGGCGCCGAGGTTGCTCGTGCCGGTCGCGTCCGCCGGCGGAAGGACGGCGCCGACGTCTGCGTTCGACGCGAGTTGGACCAGGTAGTAGCGGCCGGCCGCGATCGTCCCGGAAAGTGCAGTCGCCTGCCAGGATGTTCCGGCGGCGGTTGCGTATTGCACCGTCCAGCCGGACAAGTCGACCGCGCTGGATGCGGTGTTGAACAGCTCGACGTAATCGTTTCGGAATGTGGCGCCGGCATTTCCTCCGCCGCCGTAGATCTGGCTCACCACGACACCTGACGCACCGGCACCGGCGGCGGTAGGGAAGAGAAGCACTGCGGCGACGAGTGCGAGCAGCAGGGCTCTTGACATGTGTGCTCCGATCGTTGAGGAACGAATCCCTCCGTGATAGCTCGGAGCGGAAGCGAGCGAAAGAGTCCGTGCACGTTTCGGCGCGATCTCTGCGCACGTTGGTCACAGCCGACTCCGGTCGAGTCGCTGAGGTGCTCGAGTGAGGCGACTACGTGTGTATGACGCGCCGAATGCCTACGAGTCGCGCCCCGTAAGACGAGCGGCCCAGCCTGACGACTTGGACTCGCGTGCCGGTATGCGGTGCGTGCACCATTCGCCCGCGGCCGATGTAGATGCCGACGTGTCCGAGTCCTGAAAAGAAGAGCAAGTCCCCGGGCTTCATCCTGGATCGCGCTACGCGACGGCCCTGGTCGTACAGCGCGTACGAGCTGTGCGGGAGTTCGATACCCAGTCGACTGTACGTCCAGTACACGAGTCCGGAGCAATCGAAGCCACCGGCGGGCGAGGAGCCTCCCCATCGATAGGGCACGCCAACCTCTCTGACAGCGATCGCGGCCGCGCGCTCGCCGAAGGTCGGCTCCGGGACGGCGCGGCCTGGACCATGGCGAGTCGGTGTCTGCCCGGCGACGGCCGCCGCTGCATCCTGCTGCAGGCCTGCGGCAGCACAGCCAAAGACGAACGCGGCAAGAGCGAACGCCAGCAGAGGGCTGCGGAAGGGGGGCGGCACGGAGGAGTGAGAACGACGGGCCGCGAATCAAGAGATCGCGCAGCCCTAGGCCTGTTCTTAGGCGTCGGATCGTAATGAGAAAACGAGCTGTGTCTACCCCCTTTGGGCCTCGTTACATCAGCCACAGCTCGTGAAGCTGCGCCGCTGCGGCCGACATGCGCGGCCGCGGCTCACTTCCGCAGCGGATCGAAACGCGAATCGTCGAGAGTCATCATCGCCCCGTGGAGCGGGCCGGACTTTCGACGAAAGGAGCGACTAGGGGTGGTTGTCGCGCGGATCCCAGAGTGGGATCGCCGCGGTCTCCTCGTATGCCATTCCCTGTGGGTAGCTGATCAGCTCGACGTCCGTTCCGAACGGGTCGTGGAAGTAGTTGATCGACTGCCCAGCCGCGGGGCCTTCCGTCAGCGTGACCGGGCCGAACAGCTTCGTTTCTGCTTTCGTCTGCAGGTACTCGACGCCCTTGTCGATGTGGCGGACGTAGAAGGCGACGTGGTGGCCGCCCCAGTCGGAGTTCCGCCGAAACGTTTGATCCTGATCCGGGGATGTGTACTGGAAGAGCTCGATGTTCGGTCCGTCGCCGCCGCGGAGCATTCGGATTTGCTGCACGACGGCGCGGGGGTGCACGTCGACGAGCTGCGTCATGAAATCGCCCGTCGGATCGCTAAACGGCCCGAATGTGAGCGGATTGATGAAGCCGAGCTTCTGCTCGAGCCACGCGGCCGCCACGTCGATGTTCGGAACGGTGAGGCCGATGTGGTCGATGCCGAGCAACCCGGGCACGTTCGTGACGACGGACTCCGTGCCGTTCACCTTGGGCGACCAGAGCGGCTTCACACTGGGCACCTGGTACGCCATCCCCTCGGGGTAGCTGATGAACTCGATGTAGCCGCCCCACGGCATCTGGAAGTACTGGATCGTCTGGCCGGCCGCCGGTCCCTGCGTGAGTGTGAACGGGCCTGCCGGCATCTTGCGCACGCCCTTCTCCACCATGTACTCGACCGCCGTATCGATGTCTGTGACGTAAAAAGCGACGTGGTGGCCTGACCAGTCGGAGTTCTTCGGCGTGTCATGCCGCTGCCCGTCCGGTGCGGTGTACTTGAACAGCTCGATGTTGGCGCTCTGGCCGATGCGGAGCATGGTGATCTGGTCGATCGACGCCGTCTCCGCGACGTCGACGACGCTCGCCACGAACGGCCCGGCCGGCAACGGACCGAAAGTGAGTGGCGCGACTGCGCCCAGCATGTCCTCGAACCATTCGATCGCCTGGTTGATGTCGGGGACGGTGATCCCGACGTGGTCCAGGCCAACGAGTCCCAGCTCGCCGCGCCCGAGGCCCGCGAGCGCCCGCTCGGCGGCGGCCTGCGCGCCGGCGGCGCCGACGAGCGGAGCGGCCACCACCGCTCCCACCACCGCGGCGCCTTTAGTCAGAAACTCTCCGCGCCGCATTCTCATGTCGTCCGGCATGCGTCACCCTCCCCTGGGTTGATGGCGCACTCTGTCATGCGATCGACCGCTTGTCGACCGTCCGCGCGGCATTTTCGACAAGCATGCACATAAGGGCGACGGCATCCGTATTGCTGAGTCCCTGCTCGTGTGTGAGCGAGCGCCAAGTCGTGAAGGCGAGTGCGTGTCCTATAGCGGCGCGTGCGCGCCGTGCCGCCCGCCCGCGCAGGCCGCGGCCGGCCACGACGGCATCCTCGATCGTGTCCAGGTAGCGATAGAAGTCGCGTAGCCGGCGGTGCACCGGCGGGACGAGAGGCTCGTCGCGGAGCAAACTCGAGTACATGGCCTCCGTGCGTCCGTAGAAGTCGTACAGGTCGCGAAGCGCGCTGCTCGTTCGCTTCGCGGGGTCCTTGATCGTGGCCCAGGCGGACGGGTCCGGCGGCGGGTTCGCAGCGCGCCAGTGCGACGAGCAGGCGTCGAAGAGCGCGTCCTCGGTTGGAAAGTGGCGGTAGACCGTCGAGCGGCGCACGCCTGCGCGCTCCGCGATCGCCGCGATCGAAGTTCGCGCGGGTCCGAGCTCCTTGTGCAGCTCGACCGCGCTCTCGGTGATTCGTCGACGCGTCAGCTCCTCGAGCTGCGCGCGCCGCCTCATCCGGTAGGGACGTTTTTGAACGGACATCGCAGTCCGACCAATATTGACAGATCCACGGAGGTCTGTCATCTTTGATAAGACACCATTGTCTCATGAAAGGAGGGCACCGATGGAGACGACAGCAGCTACCGGCGTGAAGATCGTGGTTCCGGACAAAGGCAGGGAGGGCTTCCTCGGCAGCATCGGCGTGCGCTTTATGGTTGACGGCTCCGAGGCCGACGAGCGCTTCTCGCTCGTCGAGCATCCGATGTCGCCGCGCGCGCTCGCCGCGCCGTTGCACCTGCACACGCGCGAGGACGAGTACAGCTTCGTCCTCGAGGGCCGGATGGGCGCTCTCCTGGGCGACGACGTAGTCGAGGCCGGCCCGGGCGACCTGGTCTTCAAGCCGCGCAGTCAGTGGCACACGTTCTGGAATGCGGGGGACGAGCCATGCCGGATCCTCGAGATCATCTCGCCGGCCGGGTTCGAGCGTTTCTTCGGGGAGCTCTCCGACCTCGGCGGTGCCCTCAAGGCGGATCCCGAGCAGCTCGCAGAGCTAAACGCGCGCTACGGCCTGGAGATGCAGCCGGCGTCGGTTCCGGGACTGCTCGAACGCTTCGGGCTACGGATCGGCGAGCCGCTAACCGGCGGCTGGACCCCGTAGCAAAAACGCTTGTTTTGCCAAACGGTTCCGCACGCGTGTCAGCGAATGTGGACCTTGTACGTGACGGATTTGTAGGCCTTCCGCCTCTCGCCCTTCGTCAGCCCGTAGGCGACAGTCGCGTCTCCAGCCGAAACGGACTTGTAGACGACGATCACGTCCCGGCCGATGTTGCGCTCCGAGGTTTGACGCAGCACCTTGACGTTGACGGTCCGAGCCAGGCGCCAGACGAGGCCGCTCGAAGCCGGCTGCCCGGGCAGCGCCACGGCGACGAGCGTGCCTCGCGCCGCTGAGATCGTCGTAATCTGGCCCGGTGGGAGAGGGCCGACGGGCGGCGCGCTTGCAACGGACGCACTGACCGAGGGGACAAGCAGCCCAGCTATCGCTGCTATCAAACCGAAACGAAGCGGCATTGGATTCTCCTCTACGCGGGAAAGTTCAGGTACCACGAAGGCTATGGGGGCCGACATGGCGAGGGTCGTGAAGCTTCTGTTCGGATTAGGTCTCCTGCTTGTAGTGATCCTTGTCGGCCTGTACGGGCTGTTCGCCATTCTCTACGGGGGAGACAGCGGTGGTGGCGACTCATACGTCACCGTCGGAGGTCACGAGATCGATGCCGATCTCGTCGGAGTGCTTGCCCTGCTTCTCGCTTTCCTTGCAGGTGTGGCGGCTCTGTTGTTTCTTCCACTGCGCAGGTCGCGACGCTCAGATCGATCGCGACCGATCTAATTTCCCGCCGCCCGTGGGAACGGCATTGCGAACCTAGGGGCTAGTTCGCGCCGACGACCTTGAAGCTCTGGTCGACGAAGATGTGGTGCGGCCAGTTGACGCCGATGTTGTGGACCTCGTACTCGCCGTCGCTCAGCTTCACAACCCGGTCGACGACGCCTCCCGGGTAGACGGCCAACGCAGCTTTAGTCGCTTTGTACGCTTTCGTTCCGCTGACGATGGTCCCGGAGCCCTGACTGTAGGTCGCTGGGATCTGACCATCCTGCTGTGACGTGGACGGTGCGCCACGTTGGAAGGGGGCCACCGGTGTCACCGGGAAGGTTGCAGATGCGGCGCTTCCGTTCGGCTGCACGATGACCTGGCTGGCCGTGATGGTCGTTCCGTTCGTCGTCCCGAGCGCTAGGACGGTTACGCCTTTTTTGATGGCACTCGCCGAGGTCGGGCTTGTCCCCTTCTTGTATGTCGTGGACGAGACCTTCTTGACGGCCACCTTCTGACCAGCTGAGGTCGAGAGTGTGAAACTCGACTTGGACACGCTGTTGACCGTGCCGATTGATCCCCCTGCAGCCGGTCCGGACCGAGCGTTGGATCCTCCTCCGCGGCCGGCAAGGGGTTGCGCTGAGGTTCCCGAGGAGGATGAGGCTGTTGTCGCGGCGCCAGAGCCGTTGCCGGCGGTTGCGCCGATGATGCCGTAGGCACCACCCCCGACCGCGATGGCCGCGGCGACGAGCGCGATGGGCTTATTCAGTTTTCGGGAGAACATGGGATTCCTTTCGTCGTCTTCAGCGCGGCCTACTGCGGTGGGCCGCTTGCGAGCGTGATGCTCGCGGTCTGGCTCTGTCCACTTGGGCCGGTGTAGGTGATGGTGACTCTGTCGCCGGGCTTGTGCGCGAGGATGATCGGCTCGATGTCGCTCGGGCCGGTCACCGCTCGCCCCGCGGCCGCGGTGATCACATCGCCGGGAACGAGTCCCGCCGTTGCGGCCGGTCCGCCGGGGACGACGCCGACGATGGTCGCGCCCTGACCCGCGAAGGACGGGGTGTTCCCGAGTTCCACGCCCAGGAACGCGGTGGCGCGATGTGCACGGTGGCCGACGACTTACCTGAAACGATCAGCTTTGCGATCGTCGTTGCCTTCCCGATCGGGATTGCGTAGCCGTCGCTCGAGGCGGAGACGGGGAAGGGGGAACTGCTCGATGCGGCCGTGTCGATTCCAACCACACGGCCCGCGCTGTTCAGCAGCGGCCCGCCGGAGTCTCCCGGCTGGAGCGTTGCGTTCGTCTCGATGAGCCCGGTGAGCTGTTCGATCGTCCCATTGTCGCCCTGGACCGTGATCGACTTGTTCAGCCCGGTCACGGCGCCCCTCGAAGACGTGAGCGTGCCCGTGCCGCCGGCATTGCCGACCGCCGTGACGCGTGCTCCGAGTTTGAGGTTCGAGGCGTTACCGGTCGTCACCGTCTTCAGGTTCGAGGCCTTCTGCAGCTGCAGCACGGCGACGTCTGCGGTCGTGTCGTAGCCGACGACCCGCGCAGTGTAGGTGTGCGTCGTCTTCGGGACGGCGACCCGGATCGTCGTCGCACCGGCGATCACGTGATTGTTCGTCAAGATCTCTCCGGACGAAGTAAGCACGATCCCCGTGCCCGCCGCGGATGCACTCTGGTAGGCCAGGTTCGTGTCGATGACAACGACGCCCGTGCCGATCGGACGACTCGCCGTTCGCGTTGCCGCATAGGCTGTGCCGCCACCGATCGCGACGAGGGCGACGAGCGCGACGAGCGCGGCGCGGACGTGGAGGTGCCGCATGATCGCAAGAGGTGCCACGCTTCCGGCAATGCGCCTGCTCGAAACGCCCGGCTCGGGCAGCTCGCCGCTCGTCGCTGGTTGCTGGTCGTTCATCGGCTCGTCCTTTCGCTGGCTGATGAACTCATCTCACCAGCCGCGACTAAGCGGGAGCTGAACGCCAGCTAAGAAGTGACTGAAAGTCGCCGCTCGCAATAAGGACACCGCTGTCTCGGGCGCGCCGGCATGTAACGCAACGGCGAGTTCGCCGGGCCGGCTCGCCATCATGCACGTCCTCGCGGGAACCGTGATCGGCAGACCACGCAGGTGAGCCGCCCGTAGTTCAAGGACGGGGCAGACCCCTAACCGGGGTCTGCCCCTCGATCGCTACGGCGTGAGTGGAACGACATCCGCCGAGAACGGCGGCGGCGCCTCCGCGGGGATGAGCGACCAGATCGTGCCCCAGAGCTCGGTGCCGCGGAAGGCGATCGCCGTGAGCATCGGTATACCGGCGACGATCTCCTCGCAGGCGCCCGTCGTCACGTTGCACGCGTGAACGGAACCGCCGACCCCAGTCCCGTCTTCGAAAGCACCCACGCCCGCGTCGTCGAGCTGGGCGACGTACAGCCTGCCGTCGGGTCCGAACTGGAGGTCGATGACCGCCGTGCGACCTGTAACGACGATCGAGCAGGCGGGACTCGTTCCACAGGCCGCATGGCGTGTGCCGGACTCGATTCGCCAGACGCGTGAGATTCCAGTCGGGAACGGGAATCCGGTCAGTTCCCCAACGTAGTACGCGCCATCAGGGCCGATCGCGATCGACGTGGGAACCGCTTGAGCGCCGTCGTGCTCTGGGAAAGTTGCGACCCAGTCGATGCTCCCTTTCTCGTCTACGACGACGAGGCTGTTCCCGGCTGCGTCGGCGACGAGTGTCCGGTGCCCGTTCAGGCGCGCGAGGTCGAACGGATTCGAACCCTCGTCGGTGCCGTCGCCCGCGGGATCGACTTCGGTCTCGAACGCCCCCGTATCGGCCACCATCTGCGCGCGTCCGCGCGAGACCCGCCAGACGCCCGAGGATTCCGCCGTCGCCACGGCCATGAACTCGCCCTCGCCGATCGGGGCGACGTCGTTCACGCCGGGGAGCGCGGCCACGAGCGCGCCGCTGTCCGCGTCCACGATGCCTTGACCCGCGTCGGCGACGAAGAGACTCCCGTTCGGGGTGGTCGCGATCCCGAAGAGCGGGCTCGCGTAGAAGTTCGGGTCAGCCTGGGCCGCCGTCGGTACGAGCAACATGCCGAGAGCGGCCGAGATCAGGGCCACCCAACGCAGTACTCCTGTTTGCCGCAGTGTCATCTACTTTCCCCTTTCCGTGTCGTACGGACACGCCGGCCACGATGCTAGACGAGGAAGGACGAGAACGGCTAGGCGCGTCCGCGTCGCGCTCGTGGACGACCCCAGTGCGCCGCCGACGGAGCAGCATCTCCTTGAGCGGTCATCCGCCTCCTCGCTTCGCGGCGGTTGGCTCGAGGTCGTATCCGACGGCGGTGATGACGCCGTCGGTGACGAGGAGGTCTCCGTCTGGGATATCTCCGACAGCGGGGTCGACGGTGACGACATGGCCGCCTTTGATCAGCGGTTCACGAGGCATGTGAGTGTCGCTTCCTTTCGGTTTCATGGTCAGCTCGCGGCGAATTCGTCATGAGTGCTTGGCCGGTGAGGCCCTGGCAGGCCGCGAGTAGGCCGTCCTGGACTGCCTGGTCGGAAACCGCCGGGTGCGTGTGTCGCAGTTGTCGGTGGTGAAAGTGGCCGCCGCTTCGGAGCGCACGCGGTTCGTCGCTGGCGGCGAGCCAGGCCTGTGTTTCGGCCGCTGGGCCGATTTCGCCGGGGGCGTTAGGACCACCCATCTTCGTTTTGACCCAGCCCGGGTCGACCGAGGTGCTGACAACGTCGGGCCAGCGGCGCGCGACCGCGGTGGCGAGAACGGCGTCGAAGAGCTTGGAGTCGGCGTAGGCCTGGTAGCCGTTCCACGGCCGCTGTTCCCATTGGAGGTCGTCGAGGCCCGGGTTGCCGGCGCGGTGTAGGCCGGAGCTGAGGTAGATGAGTCGGGCGGGACGGCGCACGAGCGCGGTGAGGAGGTAGGGAGCGAGCACGTTGACTTGGAAGACGTGCGCCAGGCCGTCCTCGGTTTCGATTCGGCGGGGCTCCCGGTAGCCAATGCCGGCGTTGTGAATGACGGCGTTGAACGCGCCGCTCTCGTTTGCTCGGTGCGCTAGTTCGGTCGTCTGTGCGATCGAGGCGAGGTCACCCGCGAGGGCTGCGGATGCGCCTGGAACGCCGGCGAGCGCCTCCCGCGTCCGTGCTTGGTCGCGGGCGTGCAGGACCACCTCGTGGCCCGCGCCAACCAGGAGTCTGGCGGCTTCGCGGCCGAGTCCGCCGGCCGAGCCGGTGATCAAGATCCTCGACATCTCAGACCAAGACCGAGCCGCCGTCGATCGTGACGACCGTGCCGGTGCTGTAGTCGTTCCGCATCAGGTAGAGGAAGGTCTCGGCGACGTCGCCGACCTCGCCCGCCCGACCAGCCGGGAGTGCCTGGGCGAGTGAGGCGTACATGGCCGAGCGGTCGTCCTCGCTCATGTCGCGCCAGAGGTTGCTGCGAACGACACCGGGCGCGACAGCGTTGACGCGGATCGGTGCGAGCTCCAAGGCGAGCGCCCGCGTGAGTGCCTCGACAGCGCCGCAAATGCTCGACGCGACGGTCCAGTTCGCCTGCGGGCGGGCGCTCGCGATGCCGGAGCTGAGGACGATCGAGCCGCCCCGGCGCAGACCCGGCGCGGCGTGCTTGACCGCGGCATACGCGCCCCAGAAACGGATCTCGAGCGCGCGCCGGGCCGTCTCCAGGTTGGTTGCGGCGATCGGGCCGAGGGGCAGTGACTCACCCGCGGTGTAGGCGAGG
>JBBWZE010000041.1:0-12643 GCA_039648845.1 Actinomycetota bacterium
CCTCAGCGACAGACGGGCGGAGCCTTGACATTCGGCGGTGAGGGGCGTTAGATAGCCGACAGCTAATTGCAAGAATCTGCACCGAAGGCTGCAAATAGTTGATTCGACGCTGCAATCCAACGTTGAAAGGACGGCCGCCGATGGCCCCTTCGGGATCCCGCAGGCGAACGCTTCTCCTCGCGGCGGCAGCATTGGCTGCGCTCGCGATCACCGCATCGGGCGTCGCGAGCGCTGGAAGGGCGCACGCGTCCCCGCGCGAGACGGTTGCCGCGCTCGACCCGTCGCTCGTCGTCGGCCGCGGCGCCCAGCTCGGCATCGTCGAGCAGGAGGCCGAGAACGGCGCGACGAACGGCACGATCCTCCCGTTCGACACGTCGGCCTACACGCTGTCGGGCGAGGCGTCAGGCCGGCAGGCCGTGAAGCTGGAACCCGGCCAGCACGTCGCCTTCACGCTCACCCAGCCGGCGAATGCGCTGACGATCCGGTACTCGATTCCCGACGCCCCGGCCGGCGGCGGAATCGATGCCCCGCTGACGGTGAGCGTCGACAACCATGCCGACAGCCACGGGAACACGCATCCGCAGACGATCACGCTGACGTCGAAGTACTCGTATCTCTACAACCTCTATCCGTTCACGAACGACCCGACAGCCGGCGTGCTGCACCCGGACTGGTGGATCACCGAGTGCTCGTGCGTCCCAGCGGCGACGACACCGCCGCCGACCGTGTCGATCCCGTTCAGGCCCATGCGCTTCTATGACGAGCAGCGCGTTCTCCTCGACAAGACCTATCGTGCAGGCGACGTCGTCCACCTGAGCGTCCCTGCCGGTACGAACGCGGCATGGACGGTCATCGATCTCGCCGACTTCCAGAACGTCGAAGGTCCGACGCCGCGGCCGCGAAACTCCGTTTCGGTCACCGACTTCGGCGCCGACCCGCGCGGCACCCGCGACTCCGCGGATGCGTTCGCTCAGGCGATCCAGGCGGCAAGGCTCTCAGGCAAGACCGTCTATGTCCCGGCCGGCACGTTCCGGGTCAATAGGCACATCCTCGTCGATGACGTGACGATCGAAGGCGCCGGCAGCTGGTGGTCGATCGTCAAGGGCCACCAGGTCACTCTCGCTTCACCGGCGCCCGACGGCTCCTTGCACACGGGCGTCGGCTTCTACGGCGAATACGCGGCCGACGGCGGGAGTCACGACGTGCACCTGTCGAACTTCGCGATCGAGGGCGACGTGCGAGAGCGAATCGACACCGACCAGGTGAACGGCATCGGCGGGGCGCTGAGCGACTCGACGATCGACGGCCTCTACATCCAGCATACGAAGGTCGGCGTTTGGCTCGACGGGCCGATGAACAATGTGTCCGTCGAGAACACCGTCATCACGGACCAGATCGCGGACGGCTTCAACTTCCATCAGGGCGTGACGAACTCGAGAGTCGTCAATTCGCTCATCCGCAACACGGGTGACGATGGAATGGCGATGTGGTCGCAGGGAGTCGCCGCGCAGCCCGCAATGGAGAACGCAAACAACACGTTCGACCACAACACGATTCAGGGCCCGACGCTCGCAAATGGAATCGCCGTCTACGGCGGCCGTAACAACACCGTGTCGAACAACGTCGTGGCCGACCCCGTGCGCGAGGGCAGCGGCCTCCATGCAGGACAGCGGTTCGGCTCGACCCTGTTCGCCGGGTATCTCCGATTCACGAACAACACGACGGTGCGGGCCGGCTCGTTCGAGCTCAACTGGAGGATCGGCCTGGGCGCGATCTGGCTCTACGCACTCGAAGGCTCCCTCACCGCCAACATCGAGGCCACCGGCGACAACTTCCTGCAGAACACGTACAACGCCATCCTGATCGTGTCCGACTTCCCCGTGAAGGATCAGTACTCGATCTCGAACGTGCACTTCAAGGACATCCATGTCGACGGGACGGGCACCTCGGTGTTGAGTGCGCGCTCCGCCGGAGGCGCGACGTTCGAGAACGTCGATGCGCGCAACGTCGGTGCCGTGGGAATCAACAACTGCGGCTCCTTCAACTTCACTCCGGCAGGTTCGGAGTTCGTGGTGACCGACCTCGGCGGCAACGACGGTGGCGGGACTACCGGTCCCTGGCTCGCGTCGTGGGAGCTGCCGAACACGATCACCTGCGACGACCGGCCGGCGGTCGTTCCTCCTCCGCCGCCGTCCGGCTGGTAAGCAGGGAGGTCGTGCTGCGGGGAGGGGCAAAGCCCCTCCCCGCGGTATGACCGCGCCGCGCGGTCACACGGCTGCTCCGGCGGTCTGGGTTCGTGTCAGCCGGCCGTGATCGAGCCGAAGAGCCCTTGGGTCTCCGCGCCCGGCCCGGCGGCGAAGTACAGCGACGTCGTCGGTCCTGCTGCGGAGCCGTTCCCGAACGCGATTGCCCAGAGACCGTCGATCGCGATCAGCGACCCGTCGCCCCGTCTGAGCTGTCCTTTGTAGATCCATTTGGCGCCTCGGTGCTGGTAGGCGCTGATGCGGCCGTTGCCGAAGTTTCCGATCAGCAGGTCGCCGGAGAAGGGACCGAAGCTCGACGGGGCAAGCGCCAGTCCCCAAGGAGCGTTCGGAGGTGCGTTCTTCCTTCCTCCGGACGCGACGCGCGCCACGAACTTTCCGGTCGTGGAGAACTCGTCGACGAAGCCGCGGCCACCGCCTGGGACGTCGTTCTTCTTGGCAGCGTCCTGCTTCGCATAGGTGACGAAAACGTTGCCGTTCAACGCCTGGATGCCAAACGGCGCGTAGCCCTTCGGCAGCTTCGGATCCCGGAAAGCACGTGCGAACGTCACCGGCTTGAACGATGCATCGAAGATGTCGACGCGGTTGTTATGGAAGTCGGCCGCGTACAGGCGGTCGTTCATGGTCGTGAGGCCTGTGTAAACAGCTTTCTGCGCGGAGCGATCGACACCGGGTATGGCGGTCGTTGCGTTGACGGTTGGTGTCCAGCCGAGAATCGTGCCGGCCTTGGTCGCGAACAGGAAGCGGGCCGCGCCACTCTTGCCGTTCTGAGTCACGACGAAATCCGTCGCACTCCCGTTGAAGACCGTGCCCGTCGGTCCGCCCGCGACTGTCACCGTGAGCGCCACCTTGGCACCGGTGCCGCTGTAGAGCGTCGACAAATTGGTGCCGTTGTCGGACACCCACCACGGCGTCGTCGGGCCGGCCGAGAGCCCCCAGCCGTTGACCAGCGACGCGTCGTCGGTTCCCGCGGACGAGCCGCTGTCCGCCACCAGATTCGTGACGGTGAAGGCGTTGTCTCCCGGCGCAGCCGCGACGGATCCGGCCAGCAGCGCCACGATCGCAACGGCCACGCTTAGCACACCCATCCTGAGCATCGAGTGCGGCCTACGACGTCCCATGGTTGTACTCGTCTCGCCGCTCATGATCCGTGCTTGGCTGCGTCTGCGGCCTTTGCGAGATCCGTGAGGACGGTGAAGAACTCTGGTGGCTGGCCGATGAACAAGCCGTCGTCGGTCAGGGCTTTGACCGCGCCCATCGCCGCTCCCTTTGTCTGGGTGGGTCGGACGATCGAGACGATCGGGAACTTGCGCTCGAGGAAGATCGTCGGCTCGGGCATGATCAGGTTGGTCTGGGTCAGCTCACCGTCGGCGTTGAGGTCGGGGAAGACCAGACCGTTCGTCGGGTCGGTCAGCGGCGGCGCGTTGCCGGCCTTGTCGTGCCAGGTCTGAAAGTGCATCGCCTCGGTGGGGCCGATGCTGAGCAGGATCCGCAGCACCTCAGGGTGCGTGACTCGCTGGGCAAGCGAGGGGTAGAGGCTGGTACCGCCCTGCTCGATGAAGGCGAAGTGGTAGCCGGCTGTGTTCGCGATCGCCTGGAGGTGATCGCCCGGAGTCAGATCGTCGTCGCTGCGGGGAATCGCCGGAAACTGACCGCCAGCCAGACCTGGGACGGCTTGCGGGAGGGTGTCGCCGAAGTCGGGGTTCTGCGAGTCACTGCGGTAGCGCGTCCAGAAGCTCGTGTCGACGGTCAGCTGCATCAGGTTGGTGAGTCGCCCGATCTGCTGGGCGCCGGTCGCCTTGCTGCTGGGAAGCGTGCGGAACCTGTCGAGGTTGACTGCTTGCACGCCATGCGCCTTCAGATAGGCGTTGATGAAGGTGAAGTGGCTGATCTCGTCGTCGGTGTTGTCGTGGATGTACTGATCCATGTCCTCGTCCAGCACCGCAACCGCCTCGGCATAGGCCGGATTCCCGCTTCCGCCGGGAACTTCGCTGTCCTGGATGCCGGCGAGCTCGTTGTATTGCTGCCACACATCGGTCTCGATGATCTCGGCCGCAGCGAGGAAGCGAAGAATCGCCGCGTCTCCCTTGGTGAGGCCGCCGGCCGCGCGCGCCGGTGACGCCTCGGTCAGCAGCGCCCCCGCGCCGAGAATTCCTGCTCCGACCGTGGCCCCTTTGATCAGGAACGAACGCCGGCTGGTCACGTGCTCGGATTGTTCGGTCGTCTGCATGATGTCTCGTTCCGGAATTTCCACGTCAGCCTCCTTATGGTTGGCCGGAAGCAAACTGGGCGGACCGTCGCCTGCTTGCGTTCCGCTTCATTCCGATGAGGATCGCCTTTGCGGGCCGTCCGGGTCTTCATGGCCAGCGCCCATTCACCACCCCCATTGACGGGAATTCGCGCTTACAGGCTGGCTGGGATAGCCCGGCTCCAGTGCGGAAGCCGGCGTTCGAGCGGCCGCCTACGGCCCGGTTAGCTCGTGACGTCCCGACGGCGAAAACGATCTACGCCGCGATCATTGGTGGGGCGGCATAGAGGCCCGAGGCCCACAAGGCGTGCACAGCCCACCCGCAAGTCTCTGCTTCTGGCTGGCACTAGCTCGAAGCAGGTGCCGCGAGCAGTGCAACGGTCGGTTCGTCGGTGGTGCCGAGAAACTGCTCAGCCCTGAGCTCGCTCTCGGCTACACGCTCGACGCCGGCGCCGAGCGCAGCGAAGAAGGCGTCCGGAGGGTCGAGGAAGTTGATGGCCTTTGTCCGGTAGTGCATCGGTATGACGAGCCGCGGCCGCAGCGCGCGCACGATCGCAGCCGCCGGCTCGCCGCCGACGGTCGGACCGCCGCCCACCGGAAGGAAGAGCACGTCGACGTCGGCGATCGCCCGCCTTTGCTCGGCACGCAGCTCGGCCTGGCCGAAGTCCCCGAAGTGACAGAGGCGCAGTCCGCCGAGCGTGAAGCAGAAGATCGTGTTCGAGCCGCGCTTCGTGCCGGCGGCGTCGTCGTGCTCGGAGGCGACGGCGATCACCTCGCCGACCGGCGAGTCGAACGTACCGGCCGTCGAGCGCAGAATCAGCGGCGAGCCGGCGACGGCCTCGACCGCGTTGTGGTCGCTGTGCTCGTGCGTCACAAGCAGCAGATCCGCTCCGACGTCCGCGATCGGCGGATAGTCGAACTGCATCCCCCGGTCTGCAAGTCCATCCATGACGCCGAACGGATCGATGAAGACCGTCCGCTCGCCGCTGATCAGAAAGGCTGATTGGCCAAACCAACGGATATGCATCGACTGTCTCCTTCTTTGTGAGGCGCCGTCATCGTCGTCGCCCGCTTCCTCGTTTCCGTTCGAGCTCGGCCTGGCGATCGCGCAGCGACCGTAACTTCGCCGACAACTCGTCGGCGAACTCGGAGAGCTTCTGCTGGCGCCCACGGACGAGCTCGAGCTGCCGCTCGATCAGCGGGATCGCCGCCCTGACGATCCTGACACGCTCGGCATCGTTTGCGCTCTCGGCCCATTGGTCGCGCAGTGCAGCCCGTGCCTCCTCTGCCTCAGTGAGCGCAACGAGCTCCTCCAGCGAAAGCCCGAGGAGGTCGCGGAGGCGGATCAACTCCTCGAGTCGCGAGATGTCCGCATCATCGTAGAGCCTGTGGGCGCCTTTGCTGCGTCCCGCGGCGGTTCCGAGCAGCCCGAGCTCTTCGTAGTAGCGAATCGTCCGGGTCGTGACACCGACCCGCTCGGCGACCTCGCCGATCCGGTAGCTGCGCTCTTGCGTCTGCGTATTCATCCCGTCTCCTCGGCGGTCCGATGCGAGGGGAGGCGAACCGCCTCCGGCACGTCGGGCTCGATAGGCTCGAATCCCGTCGGCGCCCCGCTCGGTGACGTCGCATCCACATAGTGGTACTTCCCGCCGCGCAGCAACGAGGCGACCGCGGCAACGAGGCAGGCAACGATCGCGAAGACGAAGGCGTAGACGAGGGCAGTGTGGAACGGACCCGAGATCAGGTGCGGGAAGAAACTGCGCCCCGTGAGTGCGTGAGCCTGTGTGGACGGAAGTCCGGCGAGCACGTGTGGGCCCAGCAGCGTCGCCATCGGGTTATAGCCGAGAAAGGAGGAAAAGAGCGTCGCAACAGGTGGCAGCTGCGAAATGCGGCCCGCATCGCCTGCCGGCACGCCATGTGCGACCAAGCCGGTCTGGAGCGTGTGCGGCAAGCCGGCGGAGAGCCCGACGATCATCAGGGTGAAGAAGACACCGATCGAGAGCACGCTCGCGGTGTTCATGAAGGTGGCGAGCATGCCGGCTCCAGCGCCACGCTGGGAGCTCGGGAGCGAGTTCATCACGCCGGCGCTGTTAGGGGATGAGAACAGTCCCATCCCGACGCCGTTCAGGACCAGGATCAGCGCGAACCAGGTGTAGGAGAAGTTCACCGGCAGCAAGATCAGAAGCAGGAAGCTGGCGGCTGCGAGGATCATTCCGCCGGTCGCGAACGGACGAGCCCCAAAGCGATCAGAGAGGTAGCCGGAGGCGGGACCGGCGACGAGGAAGCCGGCGATCAGCGGCAGCATGTAAATGCCCGCCCAGAACGGCGTCTGGGCGAAGTTGTATCCGTGCTCGGGCAGCCAGATTCCCTGCAACCAGATGATCAGGATGAACTGGAGGCCGCCGCGGCCCATTGCAGCGAGCAGCGCGGCCAGATTGCCGGCAGCAAACGCGCGGATCCGGAAAAGCTCGAGGTGGAACATCGGTTCCTCGACGCGCAGTTCGATCAGGCAGAACAGAACAAGGAAAGCGACGCCGCCGAAGAGGGTCGCAAGCACGAAGGGCGACGTCCACCCCATCGTGTGGCCGCCGTAGGGCTGGATCCCGTAGGTGATCCCGATCATCACGCCCACAAGCCCGAGTGCAAAAGTGGCATTTCCCCACCAGTCGATCTTCGCCGCTCGGCGCTCGCCCAGCTCCCGCAGCGACCGGTAGGCCCAGAACGTCGCGATCACTCCGATCGGAACCGAGACGAGAAATACGAGTCTCCAGTTGACCGGCGCGAGCACGCCGCCGAGTACGAGCCCGATGAACGAGCCCGCGATCGCAGCGATGCTGTTCACGCCGAGCGCCAGCCCGCGCTGGTTTCGAGGGAAGGCGTCGGTCAGGATCGCGCTCGAGTTGGCAAACAGAAGCGCGCCTCCTACACCCTGACCCACCCGCATCAGGATCAACCAGAGCGCACCGGCGCTGCCGTGCATCCAGGTGATCGAGAGCAGAATCGAGAAGACGGTGAAGACCGCGAAGCCGAGGTTGAACATTCGTACGCGCCCATAGATGTCGCCCAGACGCCCAAGGCTGACCATGAGCACCGCCATCACGACGAGAAAGCCGAGGATCAACCAGAGCAGGTAACTCGTGTTGCCGGGTGCGAGCGGATCGATCTGGATGCCGCGAAAGATGTCCGGGAGCGCGATCAGCAAAATCGAGGCGTTGATCGTCGCGATCAACATCCCGAGGGTCGTGTTCGACAACGCCACCCACTTGTACTCGAGCTTGCCCAGCCGCACACATCCTCCAAATGTCTACACTTAACGTTAACGTCAACTTAGCAGACGAGGTGCCGGCGGTGGCTGTGTGGACGATTGCGGCTCAGGAGGGCGCGGGAGGCGCCCGCCTCGCCGCTGCGCTGGCCGAAGCTGCGGGCGCGTCGCTTCTCGATCGAAAGACGCTTGTCCAGTTCGCCCATCGGCTAGAGCCCGACTTTCCGGAGCTCGACGAGCTCGAGGGACGCCTCGGCGGCCGCCTCAACACGCTGGCTCTCAGCACGGCAATCACTGCAGGTTCGGCCGACGCCGTCCGCGAGATCGAATTGCGACAAAAGCTTCCCGCCATCGGGCGCGCCGTCGTGGCCGAGGCGGCTCGCTCACCAGCTGTGATCTACGCTCCTGCTGCTTTCGCTGCCTTGACGGAACATCCGTCGGCGGTTCACGCGCGTGTCCGTGCGCCTTTCGACTGGCGCATCGCGGCCTACCAGCGCGAGCACATCGTCAACCGCCGTTGTGCGGAAAAGGGGCTCAAGCGCGACGACCACCGTCAGCAGGCATGGGTGAAGTCGCTTTACCACGTGGACATCGACGACGCGCGGCTCTTCTCACTCGTCCTCGACGCGAGCCGCTTCACGACCGAGCGGCTCGTCGAGACCCTGCTCGCCGCCGGCGGCGTCCAGGCCGCGCTCTTGGTGACGTAGCCGACCGCCGGTCGGCGTTATCTCAGCTCTTCATGCGGGTAGCGACGTTGTACTTCGTCACCGACGTGCGCTGTCCCGGGGTGTCACCCGCCGGCATCGCGTCCAAGATCTCGTCGCCACGCTTGTAATCGTCCTCCGTGTCGAAGATGACGATCGCCATAGATGTCTCGGCCTCCGGGTCGTGGAGCACGATCAGCTCGGCCGGCGGGAATCCCTCCGGCGGCTGTCCCTCGTTCATCTCGCGGTCCATCTGCTCCATCCGGTCCTTGCTGACTCCTTCGAAGTTCACAACCCGTGCGAGCGCCATGCCAGCCTCCTTCGTCGATTCAGTCGACTCTACGCCTTCGGCCGCCACCGTTGCGTCAACACATGCGTCCCGCCATCACGCGGCTGCTCGTTCCAGAGCGGCGAGCATCGTCTCGATGTCGTACGAGTCGTCGTGCCTCGCGCCGTTGATGTAGAAGGTCGGCGTACCGTTCACGCCGCTCCGCACGCCGCTCATGAAGTCCTCCCGGACACGCGTCGCGTGGGCGTGCTCGGCCATCTCTCTGTCGAACCGCTCGACGTCGAGCGCTAGGCTCTCGGCGTAGTCGCGGAGGTCCGAGGCGCGCAGGCGCCTCTGGTTTTCGTAGAGAAGGTCGTGCATCTGCCAGAAGCTTCCCTGGATCGCCGCGGCTTCGGCGCTCTCTGCGGCCTGTTCGGCATGCGGGTGCGAGGTCGTGATCGGAAAGTTCCGAAACACGAACCGAAGCCTCTCCCCCATCCGGGACTGCAGCTCCTTGATGATGGGATACGCGGCACCGCAGTACGGACACTCGTAGTCGCCGTACTCGACGAGCGTCACCGCAGCCTCCGCCGGCCCCTGGATGTGGTCCCGCTCCTCGGAGACCGGCATCGTGAGTGCGGCCCCCCACTGGGTCGTGCTCATCGACTCACTCCTTCCCCAGGTTCTCGAGAGCGCGGAGAATCCCGTCCGCGCCTGGGTTCACACCGACAGGAGACACGTAGCTCCACTGCACGACGCCGTTTGCATCGATCACGTACAGGGCTCGCTCGCTCGTGCCGTCTTTGGTGCGGTAGACGCGATACGCCCGCGCCACCTCGCCTTTGGGCTCGAAGTCGGCGAGCAGAGGGAAATGGAGGTTCCGGTCCTTGGCGAAAGCGAGATGGCACCAGACCCCGTCCACCGAAATGCCCACGAGCTCGGCGTCGACCCTCTGAAACTCGGGCAGCAGCTCCTGGTACAGGGCCAGCTGATCGGAGCAGACCGGGCTCCAGTCCTCCGGGTAGAAGACGAGGATCAAGGGCCGGCCTCGGAACTCCGCGAGCGACACAGTCTGGTCGGGCGTCGAGCGAAGCTCGAACTCAGGCGCCCTCGTCCCGGCGGGTAACGGCGTTGCCCGCTCGACACTCGCGTTCGTCACTCCGAAGACCTCCTCCCTTTTCCCCGCACTGGCCAGGACTCTAGTGCGCGCGGTTATGCCCACAGAGCGCCGGGTGGTTGGCTCGGCCGATCGACGGGCCCGAGATCCCAATCTGGGAACCGCGTAGTACCTGCGGCCGTAGGTAACGTCAACGGCGATGAGGCTTTCGCGTCGCGTCCTCCTCCTCAGCGGTTTGGCGCTCGTGCTCGTGTCGTGCGGTGGAGGCAACAAGTCCGGCGTACCGAAAGGAGCACCCAGCGAACTCTCGAGCTTCTCAGGCGAGTGGCCGGCACCGAACCAGGACCTCGGTAACCGCCGCGTCGCGACGAGCAAGATCGACTCCGGCAACGTCAACCAGCTCGGAGTCGCATGGACGATTCCGATCAGCGGCAGCGGCACGTTCGGCAACTATGCGTCGACCCCGATCGTCGCGGACAGCGTCGTCTACACCCAGGACCTGACCTCGAACGTGAAGGCGATCGATCTCCAGACCGGTCAGGTCAAGTGGACGAAGGACTACAACGCACCGGACGTCGGCCCGAACGGCGTCGCGATCGGCTACGGCAAAATCTACGGCGCCACATCGGACTTCGCCTTCGCACTCGACAAGGACACCGGCAAGGAGATGTGGCGCTCACAGAAACTGACCCGAAACGCGAATGAGGGCATCGACATGGCGCCCGGAGTCTTCGATGGAACGGTCTATGTCTCGACGGTGCCAGGGAACGCGAAATCCTTCTACAAGGGCAACGGCGTGGGTGTGCTCTGGGCGCTCGATGCGGACACGGGCAAGGAGAAGTGGAAATTCTTCACGGTCCCCGAGAACCTTTGGAGCCCTGCCCACCAGGACATCAACAGCGGCGGCGGACTCTGGCATCCGCCGGCATTCGACGACAACGGGGACGTCTACGTCGACGTGGCCAACCCGGCGCCGTGGCCCGGAACGAACAAGCTTCCCTGGGGCTCGAGCCGGCCGGGGCCGAACCCGCATTCGAACACGCTCGTCAAGCTCAACCGAGAGGACGGGAAGATCATCTGGGAGCGACAGGTGCTCGCGCACGACGTCTACGACTGGGACCTGCAGCTGCCACCGATACTCACGAAGGACGGCGACCGGGATCTCGTGATCGTCTCCGGCAAGCAGGGCTACGTCTATGCGGTCGACGCGGGCAACGGCACCATCGTCTGGAAGAAGCCCGTCGGCCAGCACAACGGCCACGACACCGACAACGAGCTCGCACTCGAGGGTCAGTACGACCAGATGCCGAAGCTCCCGGTCACGGTGCTGCCCGGCGCCCTCGGTGGCGTCGAGACGCAGATGGCGCTCGCGGACGGCGTCGTCTACGCGCCGATCGTGAATATCCCGAGCTTGTTCAAGACGCAGGAGGACCTCCAGCTGGAGATCCCGAAAGGCACCGGGGAAATGGTGGCACTGAATGTCGCCGACGGCTCCGTGAAGTGGCAGCGCGACTTCCCACAACCCGCGTACGGCGCGGCGACGATCTCGAACGACCTGGTCTTCACCACCACGTTCGACGGCAACGTGATCGCGCTGGCTCGTGACGGCGGCAACGTCGTCTGGCAGAAGAAGATGCCGGCCGGTACCAACGCGACCGTGGCGATCGTCGGCGACACGCTCATCACAGCCGCAAGCTTCCCGCAGAGCAAGGGCCAACAGCCCGTGATCATCGCCTATCGTCTCGGCGCGACCGGCACCGCGCCGACGACGACTGCAGCGACGACTACTTCCGCGACCGGCGTGCAGGGCAAGCAGGTGTTCGTCTCGAACTGCGGCAGCTGTCACACGCTCGGCGCAGCGGGGACCACCGGTTCGGTCGGGCCGAACCTCGACCAGCTGAAGCCGAACCAGGCCACTGTCCAGAAGCAGGTCGAGAACGGGGGACCGGGAATGCCCTCGTTCTCCGGCACCCTGAGCGCTGCCGAGATCGCTGCAGTGGCGAAGTACGTCGCCCAGAACGCCGGCAAGGTCAAGTCGACCGGCGGCGGAGGCGGACCCTAGGCAATCCGCCCGCCCGGCTCGTCCGATCGCGGATACCGATCGTAGAAGCCACAGGCAGGGAAGGCGTGTCGAGACGGCGCGCGAGGCAATAGCCTGCCCCGCCTATGAGCGCCGAGACCGCGATCGCACTCCTCCTCGCCCTCGCGGCCACGACGCTCACGAACGTCGCATATCTACGCGAGCACGATGCCGCCGCCGCTCTACCCGCTCTTTCGCTGCGCCGGCCGCTGCACTCGATCCAGGTGCTTCTGACAGATCGCAGCTGGCTGTTGGGCTTCGCTCTCGAGAGCGGCGGCTTCGCGCTCTACGTCGTTGCGCTTGCTCTCGCCCCGCTCACATTGGTCCAGAGCGTTTCCGCGGGAGGGATCGGCATCCTTGCGTTCGCCTCTGCCCGAATGACCCGGCGCCGCCTCGGCCGGTACGAGCTTGCCGGCGTGCTCGTGTCGATGCTCGGGCTGCTCGCACTGGCTGTGTCGCTGGTGGGCGGTAGTGGCGAGGGCACGGGCGGCTCGACAGCGGAGATCCTCCTCTGGCTCGGAGCGACGGGCGGAGCAGCGGTCGCCGCGCTCGCACTCGGGCGGAGATTCGGCGCACTCGCGGTCGCCGAAGGCATCGCCGGTGGCCTGTTCTTCTCCATCGGCGACATCTCAGTCAAGGTTGCTACCCAGGGAGGAGCTCGGGCAGTGTTTGCGATCGGTGTGGTCGCGGGCTACTCGCTCGG
>JBBWZE010000052.1:0-8189 GCA_039648845.1 Actinomycetota bacterium
CGACGTCGCCTGCCACCAGCAGCTTGGCCTCGTTGACGTACGCGTTGCCCGGTCCCACGATCTTGTCCACTCGTGGGATCGAGTCCGTTCCGTACGCGAGCGCGGCGATGGCCTGCGGCCCGCCCACTGCCCACACCTCTCGAGCGAGACCGAGCAGCTCGGCCGCAGCGGCGACGAGACCCGAGCCCTCGGGCGGCGTCATCACGACGATCCGTTCGACCCCGGCCACCTGCGCCGGCACCGCGCACATGACGAGCGTCGACACGAGACCGCGCGGGACGTAGATGCCGACCGAGCGCAGCGGCACCCAGCGCCGCTCAAGCTCGATGCCGGGCCCAATCTCGAGGCTGACATCGGGCGGTCGCTGGAGCTTGTGCCAGCGGCGGACGGAGTCCGCGAGTGCGAGCAGCGACTCGGTCGGCAGCAGGCCGGTGGCCTCAGCGCGGGCCGGCTCCGCGTCGTCGAGGCGAAGCGTCCATTCCCACAAGGCTGCGTCTCCACGTTCGCGGACGTCGCGCACGATTCGCTCCACAGTCATGCGAGCATTCTCTCCACGGGCAGGAGCAGGATCGACGAGCCGCCGGCGGCTTCGAGTTGCGGGAGCAATCGCCAGACGTCGGCAGCCGGAACAAGAGCGTGAACGGCGACCATGCCCGGCTCGGTGAGGGGCAGGACGCTCGGCGCTCGCGATCCGGGAACGATCGCGCAGATCTCGTCGAGTGCGGTCTCGGGTGCGTTGAGCATCAGGTAACGCGCCGCGCGAGCCTCGACCACGCTGCGCAGGATTCCGGCTAGCCGATGGGCGCGATCGTCGTCGCCGTTCGGGCGGGAGATCAGCGTCGCTTCGGAAGAGAAGAGCACGCCCAACGAGCGCAGACCGTTCGTCCGCAGCGTGTTGCCGCTCGACACGAGGTCGACGATCGCATCGGCGAGCCGCAGCCGCGGGGCCACCTCGACGGATCCCGTGACCTCGACGAGCTCGACCTCGACGCCGTGCGCGCGAAGCATCGCGCTCGCGAGGCGCGGATAGACCGTCGCGGCGCGCAGGCCGTCGAGATCGGCGAGCGTGCGCGCGGTCGATTCCTCGGGCACTGCGGCTTCGAGCGTGCAGGCGCCGAAGCCCAGGCGAAGCAACTCCTCCACGTCGGCGCCACGCTCGCGGACGAGATCGGCTCCCGTGACGCCGCAGTCGACCACTCCGTCCTGCACGTACTCGGGCACATCAGCTGCACGGACGAGCAGCACGTCGACCGGCGCATTACGGCAAGGAAAGGCGAGCGCTCGCTCGCCCGGCTGCTCAGGTCCAAGGCCTGCGTCCTCCAGCAGGGCAACGGAAGGCTCGCGCAAGCGCCCCTTGGCGGGGATCGCGATCGTCAGGCGGTCCGCGCGTGCCGGCGCCGCCGCCGGTCGAGCATCAGTCGATAGCCGCCCTCGCCGTGGCGCAGCCAGTGCGCGACCCGGGTCACGGTCGTCGTCGAGGCGCCCGTCCTCTTGCTCACCTCGTGGTAGGGCATCCCGCGGTCGACCAGCTGTGCGGCCTGCCAGCGGTGCGTCATCGCCTCGAGCTCGGAGAGCGTGCAGAGATCGCGGAGGAACCGCTCCGCCTCGTCGACGTTGCGGAGCGAGACGATCGTCTTGAGCAGATCTCGTGTCTCTTTCGTTTCCCATTCGGGATGTGACCCTTCCGCCACGGCTGTGATCTCTCCGGCTCGGATTGAATGCTGTATTAGCATACTAACATGGCAAAAGGGGCGTTCCAGGTGCTTCCCGCCGTCGACTTGCTCGGCGAGGAGGCCGTACGGCTGGAGCAGGGGGACTTTCACCGCGTGGCCGTGCGAGCCCAGCCGGAGGAGCTCGTCCGGAGGTTTGCGGCGGCGGGAGCGCGACTGATCCACGTAGTCGATCTCGACGGCGCCCGTGGTGGCCGGATCAGGCAGGACGTGATCGGCCGTCTCGTAGAGGCCGCTGGAGCCGCCAAGGTGCAGGCATCAGGCGGCATCCGCTCTCCTGCCGACGCCGAGCGGCTGCTCGGGGCAGGCGCTGCCCGTGTCGTCGTGGGCACCGCTGCTCTCGCGGAGCCGGACGCGCTCGAACGATTCGTCGCAGAGCTGGGCGACCGGCTCGTCGTCGCGATCGACGTTCGTGGCGGACACGTCGCAGCGCGCGGGTGGCTGCAGGACACCGGGCTCGACGCGGCGGACGTTGCGCGGCGTTGCGCGGCGGACGGCGTGGCGCGGATCCTGTGCACGGCGATCGAGCGCGACGGAATGCTCGGCGGACCGGATCTGGATCTTTTGCAGAACGTCGGGGAGGCCTCGTCCTTGCCGGTACTCGCTGCGGGCGGAATCCGGTCCGAGTCCGACCTCGCCGCCGTCGCCGCGGTCGGTTGCGAGGGGGCGGTCGTCGGCCGCGCGCTGCTCGACGGCTCATTGCCCCTGTCCGCGGTTGCAGGTCGCGAACCTGATCAGAGGTTTTCGAGAAAAAAGTAGGCCTCGCCGTTTCGCTCCGACGCGCATCGGCTCGGCGTGACCTTCGGTCACTGCTTCTCGTAGGCGCTCTCGACTTGAGCGGTACCGCGCTCGCGCGCTCTCAGCTCGGCGTAACCGCCGTTCCGGAACGCCCGGACCGGGTCGGGGTCGAGCCCTTTGTCCGCCCGCCACCGGGCGAGGAGCGGACGTACGTCCGTCTCAAACGCGTCGGTGAGCGCCCGGTGCGCGCCGAGAACGTCCCCTTTTTCCTGTGAGCTCGTAAGGACGGCGTCGTCGATCAAGAGCGCCTTCGCGTACGCCGTCTGGATGTTCATGACCGACTGAAGCATCGCGTCGATCTTTCCCTCGATGTTGTGCGACTGGTCGATCATGAATGCGGTCGAGGTCTCGACTTCCGCGAGCGCGAGCTCGTGCATGATCCGGAACAGCTCGAACGGGTCGACGGACCCGACGATCAGGTCGTCGTCTGCGTACTTGCGGTTGTTGAAATGGAAGCCGCCGAGCAGGCCCTCGGCCACCAGCAGAGCCACGATCTGCTCGATATTCGTGGCCTGCGGATGGTGTCCGGTGTCGACGAGCACCTGCGCCTGCGGGCCAAGGCGCCGGCAGACGAGGGCCGCGGTTCCCCAGTCCGGGAGGTCGGTGCTGTAGAAGGCAGGCTCGAAGAATTTGTACTCGATCAGCAACCGCTGGTCGGGGGATAGGGCGGCGTAGAGCTCTTCGAGCCCGGCCAGGAGCCGAGCGTGACGGCCCCGCAGGTCGTCTTGCCCGGCATAGTTCGTTCCGTCGGCCAGCCAGAGGCTGACGATCGTGGAACCAAGCTGTCGCGCGATCTCGATGCAGTCCAGACAGTGCTCGAGCGCGTGCCGCCGAACAGCGGCGTCGGGGTTGGCGAGGCTCCCAAGACGATAGGAGTCGTCACCGAACAGGTTCGGATTGATCGCGCCGATCCGGATCCCCCGCCCGCGTGCGTAGCCGCTGAGGCCGCTCCAATCGTCCACCCTGTCCCAAGGGATGTGGAGAGCGACGCTCGGGCAGCATCCGGTCAACTCGTTGACGAGCGCTGCGTCGTCGATCCGCTCCCAGACGGTGCGAGCGGCGCCTGGCCATGGATAGACGTGGAAGCGCGTCCCCGAGTTGCCGTACCCCCAGGACGGGGTCTCGATCTCGAGTGCATCGAGGCGGGAGAACACGGCGTCGCCGTTCATCAGCGGCGAGTCTGACGTATCCATGGTCGAATTACGAGTCCGCTTTCGTTTCGAATCATTTCGTAAGTCAGCAAGGGCTTATCTCTTGACTTGCCCACACGGGCGGGAGTAAGGTCGCGCAATCGGCGCCTTGGAAGATCTTCGCAATTTGACGCAGCAGGAACGCATGCAGCACGTTTTGCATCTGCTCGAAAGCCGCGATTACCTTCCGGTTGCGGAACTTTCGGAAGCCTTCGCAGTTTCGGAGGTGACCGTGCGCAGCGACCTGACCACGCTCGCCAAGCAGGGCCTCGTCGCGCGGATCCGCGGCGGTGTCAGGGCCTTGCAGTTGGGGCAGTCGGAGGTGGGGTTCGATCACCGGCTACGCCTCGAAGTCGAGCGCAAGCGCGCGATCGCCCGAGCCGCGGCGGCGATGGTCGACGAGGGCGAGGCGATCGCTCTCGACGCGAGTACGACCGCCTACTACCTCGCCCTCGAGCTTCGCTCCAAGCGGGAGCTGGTAGTCGTGACCAACGGCCTGCTCGTCGCGACAGCGCTTGCCGATGCGCCGGGAATCACGGTGCTCGTGACGGGAGGGATGCTGCGGCTCTCGGCCATGTCTCTCGTCGGGGATCTCGGCGCGGACGTCCTGCGAACGACGCGGATCAACAGGGGCTTTCTCGGTGCGCGTGGATTGAGCATCTCCCGCGGCTTGATGGACCTCAATCCCGACGAGGTCAGCATCAAGCAAGAGATGGCGGATGCGTGCGAGCAGGTGTATGGGATCTTCGACGGCACCAAGTGGCATCGCAGCGCACTGCTCGCATTCGTCCGGGTCGAGGACCTGGCCGGGATCGTGACCGATTCGAGCGCGCCCGCCGCCGAGGTCGAGGAGTGGCGTGCGGCGGGCGTCGACGTACTCACCGTCGACCCGGGTCCGCGAGAGCCGCCGCCACTACGGCCGCGCGACCTTCGTCGCGCGGTCCGCAACGACGAGGTCGGCGGCTGATGGCGACGTTCGCCGCGATCGACCTCGGTGCTCAGAGCGGGCGGGTGGCCGTGGGGCGCTTCGACGGCGAGCGTCTGAGCGTCTCGGAGGTGCATCGCTTCCCGAACATCCCGGTCAGAACGCGGAACACGCTCAACTGGGACATCCTTCGTCTCTATCAAGACGTGACCGACGGTTTGCGGGCAGCGGCCCGGGAGGCTGGGCGAGTCGACTCGGTTGCTGCCGATTCGTGGGCCGTCGATTTCGGCCTGCTGGACCAGAACGGCCGGCTTTTGCAGAATCCGGTCCACTACCGCGACGACCGTCGTGCGCGAGCGGTGGAAGGCGTGCTGGCGGAGGTGCCCGCGCGGGATCTCTACGAGCGCACGGGCATCCAGCTCATCCCGATCAACACGGTGTTCGAGCTGGGCGCAATGGCTGCAGAACACGACCCGGCGCTCGAGGTCGCCGAGACGCTGCTCTTGATCCCTGATCTGATGCACTACTGGCTGTGCGGCGCGCGCACGTCTGAGCTCACCAACGCGACGACGACACAGTGCTTCGACCCGCGCACGGGGACGTGGGCGGTCGACGTGCTCGAGCGGCTCGACGTGCCCACACGGTTGCTGCCCGACGTCGTACAGCCCGGGACGAAGCTCGGACGGCTTAGCGACCGCGTGGCGACGGACACGAGGCTCGGTGAGGCGGTCGTAGTCGCCGTCGCGACCCACGACACCGGTTCGGCTGTGGCCGCAGTGCCGTTCCGTCGGCCGAGTTCCGCGTTCATCAGCGCGGGCACCTGGTCCCTCGTGGGGCTGGAGGTTCAGCAGCCTGTGATCAGCGATGCAAGTTTCGCTGCCAACCTGACCAACGAGGGCGGCGTTGGCTCCACCTTCCGGCTCCTGCGCAACGTGACCGGGCTGTGGCTGCTGCATGAATGCCGTCGCGCCTGGGCGCTCGAGGGACATGACTATTCGTTCGACCAACTCGTCGCGCTCGCGAAGGAAGCCCCCGTGCTGCGGTCGCTGATCGAGCCGAACGATCCCGCGTTCTCTGATCAGGGCGACATGCCGGCGCGCGTGCGCGCGTTTTGCGCTCACACGGGGCAGCCCGAGCCTTTCGAGCCCGGTGCGGTCGTCCGCTGCATCCTCGAGAGCCTGGCGCTCAAGCACGCGCAAACGATCGACGTACTCGCGTCTGTCACCGGCACCGCTCCGGAGGAGATTCATCTCGTCGGTGGGGGTTCGCGTAACGAGTTGCTCTGCCGTTGGACCGCAGGCGCCGCGGGGCTCCCCGTCTTGGCCGGTCCCGAAGAGGCGACTCTCCTCGGCAACTTCCTCGTCCAGGCGATATCGCTCGGCGAGCTTGCGTCGATCGGCGAAGGACGCGAGATCGTGCGCGCATCGTTCGCACCGACGATCTACGAGCCGCAGGACACGGCGGTCTGGCGAGACGCTAGGGAACGCTTCGGGAGGGCCGTCGCCTTGCCCACGTTGGAGGTGCGGGCGTGACCGTCGTAAAGGCGCTCGACAGGATCCCCGCGCCGGAGGATCGCTGGGACAACGCGAGCTCCACAGGGTTGAGTTCCCTCGACGCGCTCGTCTATCGCTCGAATCTCCTCGGATCGGACCGTGCTCTGGCCAACCAGGGTGGCGGCAACACGTCCTCGAAGGGCACGGCGGTCGATCACGCGGGCCGCGAGCAGCGGGCGCTCTGGGTGAAGGGGTCTGGCACCGATCTCGCGTCGATCACCGCCGCCGGCTTCGCCGTCCTGCGGCTCGACGAGATCGTGCCCCTTCGTCGGCGCGAGGAGATGGACGACGCGGCGATGGTCGACTTTCTACGCCGCTGCGCACTCGATTCCGACCAGCCGCGCCCGTCGATCGAGACGCTGTTACACGCGTTCATCGCCGCCCCACAAGTCGACCACACTCACCCCGACGCAATCATCGCGTTGACGTCCTCGCCGCACGGGCGCAAGCTGGCCGAAGAGACATTCGGCGAAGAGGCTGTTTGGCTCGATTACCAGCGTCCGGGCTTCGACATGTCACGTCGGATTGCCGAGCTGCTGGACGCCAACCCATCGGCCCGCGCGGTGCTGCTCGAGAAGCACGGGCTGGTGACCTGGGGTGAGTCGGGTGAAGAGAGCTACCGACGGACGATCGAGTTCGTCTCCCGTGCCGCGAGCGCGATCGAGAAGGCCGGCGCCGGGCGCTTCGGCCTGGGAGGCCCGAAGCTCGCGGAGTGCGGTGAGCAAGACGCTCAGGTCCTCCTCCTGGCGTCACTTCCCGTACTCCGCGGAGCGCTGTTGGCCGACGCGGACGGCGTCGTGCTCGAGGTCGACCGGAGTCCCGAGGCGGTCGGATTCGCTTCTTCGGTAGGGGCCCCCGAAGTCAGTCAAGTCGGTGCACCGTGCCCCGATCACTTGATCAACACGAAACACAAGCCACTGGCGATCGAGTTCGATCCGTCGAGTGATGGAACCGCGGAGCTGACTGATGCTCTTCGCGACGGCGTGGCCGCATACGCGGACTGGTACCGCAACTATTACGAACGAAATGTCAGCGACGAGAGTCGGCCCTTTCCGATGGATCCGGCCGGCCCCCGGGTCGTTCTGATCCCCGGCCTCGGCATCGTCACCAGCGGCACCGACGCGACACGGGCGCGGACGGCTCGTGATCTCTACCATCGCGCGATCGCAGTGGAGGACGCCGCCGATGCAATCGGCGGATTCCGCTCCCTCACCGAGCGCGAGGCATTCGCGATCGAGTACTGGCCCTTGGAGCGGTACAAGCTCGCGCAGGCCCCGCCACCCCGGGAGCTCGCAGGCCGGATCGCGCTCATCACCGGCGGAGCGAGCGGCATCGGCCGTGCGACCGCCCGCTTGCTCGCTCACCTTGGCGCGCACGTGGTCGTAGCCGACCTCAACCGCGAGGGAGCCGAAGAGGTCGCCGAGGAGATAGTCGGAGCGTGCGGTCTCCGCCGTGCGGTTGCGGCCCACGTCGATGTAACCGACGAGGCCGCGGTCGCCGAAATGATCGGGCGGACGGTGCTCGAGTACGGGGGGCTCGACATCCTCGTCTCCTCGGCCGGGCTCGCGACGAGCGCGCCGGTAACGGAGACGACGCTCGAGGAATGGGAGCTCAATTACGCAGTGCTGGCACGCGGCTACTTCCTGTGCGCCCGTGAAGCGTTTCGCGTCCTGCTCGAGCAGGGCCGCGGCGGTTCCGTCGTGTTCGTGGCGTCGAAGAACGCGCTCGTCGCGGGAGCGAATGCCGCGGCGTATTCGTCGGCCAAGGCGGCGTCACTCCACCTCGCACGGTGTCTTGCGGAGGAGGGTGGCCCTCACGGAATCCGGGTCAATACCGTCAATCCCGATGCCGTCATCGCGGGCTCTGGCATCTGGTCGTCGGACTGGAAGGCGGAACGCGCGACGACGTACGGCGTCAGCGAAGAGGACCTCCAGGCGTTTTACCGGGACCGCACACGCCTCGGTGTCAACGTCTATCCGGAGGACGTCGCCGA
>JBBWZE010000067.1:0-2571 GCA_039648845.1 Actinomycetota bacterium
TCCGGCGGGAAGATGTAGAAGTGCAGCGCCGACCCACCCGTAAGCCCGGCGCCCGACGCCGCGACCTCTTGCATCAGTACGGCCGCCTCGCGCAGGCCAAGGCCCATTCCGCCGTACTCCTCCGGGATCATGATGCTCATCCAGCCGTGCTTCGCGAAGGCGCGCACGAACTCCCATGGGTAGTTGCCGGTGTGGTCGCACTCGCGCCAGTAGTCGAGCGAGAAGCTGTTCGCCAAGCGACGCGCCTCGGCGCGGATCTCCGCGAGGTCCTCGATAGTTGTTGCGCTCAAACCGTTCTCCCGTGCGCTTCCGTCATGGCTTCGTCCTTACTATACGCATAGTTATACCGCTCGCCTAGGCTGGCGGAACGGAACCGGGGCAGTCGACGAACTACGTGACCCGGTACAGCGGTCCGTCGCCGCCCTCGGGCGTCGTCAAGCGACCGCCCTTGGCGGTGATCGCACCGCACTGGACGCAGTTCGTGTAATTCACGACCACGTCGACGGCGCCGTTTTCGGGCGCGTCTTCGGGGATCTCGTAGACGCCCGCAGGGCACATCCAGCGCCATGTCTCCGCCAGCTCGCGCGGAACGCGCCGCTGTACCCGGATGTGGTTCGGGGCGTCGTCGCGCGTCGCGTTGCCGCTGATGTAGACGCTTGAGAGCTTGTCGAACGTGTACTTGCCGTCGGGCTGCGGATACCGCTCGTGGGTGTCGCCCACGAACATCTCACGATCGTCGTTGCGGTGCCATGGGAGCCGGCCCGACGGCAGCTTGCCTTTGGTGGCAATCGCCAAGTTGACCAGCGGACCACCCTGGAGGAACCCGCGCGAGAACGGCTGGCGCGTGTTGCGCACGCGGTAGAGCTCCTGACCGACCGAGGACGCTTCGATCGCGGACTCGTACGAGCCGAGGTCGGTTGACCCGCGTTTGAGCGCCTCGTAGATCGCCTCAGCCGCGAGCATGCCTGAGCGCAGGCAGTGATGCACGCCCTTGAGCGCGACCGTGTCGACCATGCCGCCCGAGTCGCCGACCAACAGCGCGCCCGGCATCGTCAGCTTCGGCATGGACCAGTAACCGCCCCCGGGCAACGCCTTCGCGCCCCAGCCGACACGCTCCCCGCCTTCGAGGATCGCCCGCACGAGCGGGTGCAGCTTGAAGGCCTGCAGCAGGTCGTGCGCTGACGTCGTGGCGTCCGCGTACTCGAGGTCGACAACCAGGCCGATCGAGACGAGGTCGTCACCCGTTCGTTCGTCCTTCATCGGGTAGATCCAGGTGCCGCCGATCTGTCCGTATTTCGCGGACAGCTTCAGAGGCCACGGGCCAATCGTGTGGATCACTCGCTCGAGCGGCTTCGGGACGCGCCAGACCTCCTTGACGCCAAGCTCCCAGACTTGCGGCTCGCGGCCCGCAGCGAGCCCGAACTCTTGAATCGCTGCGCCCGTGAGATGACCCCACGAGCCTTCGGCGAGCACGGTTGCCTTGGCAATGACGTCCGTACCGGGTTCGAAGTTGCTCAACGGCTGCCCGTCTTTGCCGCGCCCCTTGTCGCCAGTGCGGATGCCGCGGACGCGACCGTCGTCGACGAGCAGTTCTGTCGCGGCGGTCTCGGTGAGCACGTACGCCCCGGCGGCTTCGGCCTGCTCGGCCTGGAAGCGGGCGAGCGCCGACACCGAGACCACCTCGTTGCCGTGGTTCTTGAAAGGCGGAGGCGTCGGGATGCGCAGTGCTCGCTTCGCGTTGGGCACCAGATAGACGGCTTCCTTGCTCACCTCGCCGAACGCGAAGCCGTGTTCGCGCCACTGCTCGCGGGTCAGGTCCGGGAAGAGCTCTTGCAGCGGCTCCGGCCGCATGACGGCGCCCGAGAGGTTGTGCGCGCCGCAGACCTTGCCTTTCTCGAGGATCGCGACCGGAACCTCGCCGAGTGACTCCAGCAGCTCGGAGTCGTCAGCGAGCAGCTGCAGGAGGCGATTGGCGGTGGCGAGACCAGCCGTTCCGCCGCCGACGATCGCCACGCCGACCTCGATGATCTCGTCTTCGGGGTCGATGTCGCGCTTGACGAACTCGGCCTGCGAATCGACGGGCGGCGGGTAGTCGCTCGGCGTGACGCTCACGACTTGTGCGCCTTCACGGCCTCGGTGAGCTTTGGGACGATCTTGTTCAGGTCGCCGATCACGCCGAGGTCGGAGAACTCGAAGATCGGGGCGTTGGAGTCCTTGTTGATCGCGACGATGTTCTCGCTGGACTGCATGCCGACTTTGTGCTGGATCGCGCCCGAGATACCGGCCGCCAGGTAGAGCTTCGGCGCCACGGTCTTGCCCGTCTGGCCGATCTGAGCCGAGTAGGAGTACCAACCGGCGTCGACCACCGCGCGGGTGGCGGCGACGGCGCCGCCGAGCGCGTTGGCGAGCTCCTCGAGCGTCTCGAAGCCCTCGGCCTTGCCCAGGCCGCGGCCGCCGGCCACGAGGATCTTCGCGTCCTCGATGTTCACGTCGGCGCCGCGCTGCTCGCCGCGCTGGAGCATCTTGGCCTGCTTCGAGTGCGCCCTGAACTCGACGTCGAGGTCTTCGACC
>JBBWZE010000077.1:0-7718 GCA_039648845.1 Actinomycetota bacterium
CGATCATGCGCGAGATCACCCGCCGGATCTCGTTCGGCATGGGCGTCCCTGCGCAGGAGCGAAGCGACCACCGGGTGCTCGACAAGATTCGAGACGCGGACTTCTCCCAGCAGCGCAAGCTGCACCAGCTGGCGGCGTCGCAGCTCGGCACGGTTGGTTCGGGCAACCACTACGTCAACCTGATGGAGGACGAGCAGGGTCGCATCTGGGTCGGCGTCCACTTCGGCTCGCGCGGCTTCGGACACAAGACGGCGTCGGGCTTTCTCGCGCTCGCGCAAGGACTGCCGTTCGGCGGCCGGGCGACCGAGGGAGAGATGGACTCGCCGCCCGTCCTCTTCGACGTCGGCTCCGAGCTCGGTGAGTCCTACGTGTCGGCAATGCAGCTCGCGGGCGAGTACGCCTACGCGGGCCGCGACATCGTCGTCGGCAAGGTGCTCGAGATCCTTGGCGCGGAGCCGGTGCACGAGGTGCACAACCACCACAACTTCGCGTGGCGCGAGGAGCATTTCGGCCGCACCTACTGGGTGATCCGCAAGGGCTGCACTCCGGCGCATCCTGGTCAGCAGGGCTTCGTCGGCGGCTCGATGGGCGACGAGTCCGTGATCCTCGAGGGCGTTGCGGGCGCCGACGCCGAGGAGTCGCTCTTCTCGACCGTGCACGGGGCCGGTCGTGTGATGAGCCGCACGCAGGCGGCGGGCCGCGTGCGTCGACGCAAGCGCTGGACCTGCCGAAGCCGAGACTGCGACCGCGTCGTCGACGGTCCCGGCGCGTGTCCGGACCATCCGGACGCGGGTCTGAAGAAGATCTGGGTCGAGGAGCAGATCAAGCCGGGCGTCGTGGACTGGCCGGCCGTGCAGGCGCGACTCCGCGAGCAGGGGATCGTGCTCGTCGGCGGCGGCGCCGACGAGGCGCCGGAGGTGTACAAGCGCCTGCCGGACGTTCTTGCCGCGCACGCAGCCTCGATCCGCGTGAAGCACACGCTGCGCCCACTCGGCGTCGCGATGGCGGGCCGCGAGGTGCACGATCCGTACAAGGACTAGGGCCGCGTTCCGGGCGAGCGCGGCCCTCGTTTCCTGATTCACTTTCGACGATGAGCGACTCGGCCGATGAACGGCGTGTCCGGTTCCGGGCGCTTCACGAGCGCGAGCAATTGTTCGTGATGCCGAATCCCTGGGACGTCGGGTCGGCGCGGTTGCTCGAAGCTGCCGGCTTCGAGGCACTCGCTACCACGAGCGCAGGCTTCGCCTGGTCGCTCGGCAAGCTCGACCAGAACGTGTCCCGCCACGAGCTCGTCGCGCACGTGGTGGCGCTCGCTGCCGCTACGGACCTACCGCTCAACGTCGACAGCGAACGCTGTTACCCGGACGAGCCGGGCGGCGTGACTCGAACGGTGGCATTGCTCGCCGAGGCAGGCGCCGCGGGCTTCTCGATCGAGGACTACAACCCGGACACGGGCGGCATCGACGATGTCGGACTAGCCGCGGAGCGTGTCGCGGAAGCCTCGGCAGCCTCGCTCGAGCAGGACGAGCCGCTTGTGCTGACGGGACGAGCCGAGAACCACATCAGAGGGGTCGACGACCTCGACGACACGATTGCACGTTTGATCGCCTACCGCGATGCAGGCGCCGACGTGGTCTACGCGCCGGGCTTGGCCGACCTCGCGCAGATCGCAAGAGTCGCGGAGGCTGTGCGAATGCCGCTCAATGTGCTCGCATTGCCATCGGGACCGAGTCTCGGCAAACTGGAATCTGCCGGGGTCCGGCGTGTGTCCACCGGCAGCCTGCTCGCGAGCGCGGCTTACGGCGCGTTGCTGGAAGGCGCTCGTGAGCTCCAAGAAGAGGGCACGTCGCGCTACGCAGAAGGAGGCGCCTCGCGCGACGCTCTCAGGGCCGCCTTCGACTAAATCGTTTGTGCGAGCGCGATGGCGCCGAGGACACCTGCTCGTGTCCCGAGCCCAGGCAGCGTGATGTAGTCGGCGATCTCGTCGCTTATTGCTGCCG
This sequence comes from Actinomycetota bacterium, assembly GCA_039648845.1. GTDB lineage: Bacteria > Actinomycetota > Thermoleophilia > Gaiellales > Gaiellaceae > 3-1-20CM-4-69-9. The sequence continues at coordinate 2,001 of JBBWZE010000077.1, forward strand.
TCTCGAAATATCCGTTCATGAGGTCGAGCACATCGCGGTGAACGAGGGCGAGCAGCCCATCGTGATAGGCGACACCACCACCGATGACGATTCGCTCGGGCGACAACACGCACATCACGGACACCAAGCCCAGCGCAAGGTACCGCGCCTCGAGCTCCCAGACGCCTCGGTCGCCGTCGAGCGACACCGCCGGCTGACCCCACCGCGCTTCGATTGCGCGTCCGGATGCGAGTCCTTCCCAGCAGTCCCCGTGGTACGGGCACACGCCGTCGAACGGGTCAGCGACGCGATCGTGGGGGATCCGCATGTGGCCGAACTCCGGATGCAGCAACCCGTGCAGGAGCTTGCCACCGGCCATTCCGCCGCCGCCGATGCCGGTGCCGACGGTGATGTAGCAGAACGTGTCGAGCCCCTGGCTCGCGCCCCAGCGATGTTCGCCGAGCGCAGCGGCGTTGACGTCGGTGTCGAACACAATGGGCACTGACAGGCGTCGCCGCATCTCCTGTCCAACGTCGGCGTGCGCCCAGCCCGGCTTGGGCGTTGTCGTGATGTAGCCCCACGTGGGCGACGAGAGCTTCTGGTCGATCGGCCCGAACGAGCCGATGCCGATCGCCTCGACCGGTCCTTCGCGCTCGAAGAAGTCGACTGCACGTTCGATCGTCTCTTTCGGCGAAGTGGTCGCGATCCTTGCGGTCGCGCGGAGATCATCGGGCCCGGTCCCGATCGCACACTCCCACTTCGAGCCGCCGGTCTCGATGCCCCCGTAGGCAGTCACTTCGCCCCGCACGATCTTCGGATCATGAACTCGCCGGGCAGAACGACCTCGTGCCGCCGGTCGGGGCCTCGACCCTCGATGCGTTCGAGCAGCAGTTGCGTGCCGAGCGTGCCGAACGTTTGCGCCGGCTGCTCCATCGCGGTCAGAAACGGATAGAGCCTCGATGCGTACTCGATGTCGTCGAAGCAGACGAGCGCGACGTCGTCGGGGACCTCGAGCCCGGCCGCGCGCACCGCTTCGATTGCGCCGAGCGCGACGAGGTTGTTGACCGTGAAGACGGCCGTCGGTCGTTTCTCGAGCTCGAGCAGCTTGGCCATCCCGGCCGAGCCCCCGCTCGGGTCCGGCGCGGCGTTCGTCACCAGCGCCGGGTCGAGTGCGATTCCGGCTGCAGTCAGCGCGGCCTCGTAGCCTGCTCGCCGGTCGCGAGCTGTCGAGACGTCGTCGGACTCGACGATGAACCCGATCCTTCGGTGCCCGAGCGAGAGGAGATGCTCGACGAGTTGGCGCGCACCGCCGGAGCTGTCGCCGAGGACGACGTCGCAGTCGACGCCCGGGATCGTGCGATCGATGAGGACGAACGGAACGCCGAACTCGGTGAGGCGCCGCAGATGCGTAGCTGAGCGATCGCTCACAGGCGCGATCACCACTCCCTCGACGCGGTGTGCGATCAACTCTGCGATCACGTCCCGCTCGACGCCCAGGTCTGCCCGCGTGTCGCAGAGGATCACGCGGTAATCCGCTCGGCGCGCAACTTCCTCAGCAGCCCGTACGACCGCGGTGAAAAACGGATTCGCGACGTCCGGGACGATCACCGAGAGCGTGCCCGTCCGCTGCCGGCTCAGCCCGCGGGCGAGGCGGCTCGGGACGTACCCGAGCTCCGAGATCGCTTGCTCGACGCGTCTCCGCGTCTCAGGGCTGACGCGCTCGCTGTCGTTGATCACGCGCGAAACCGTCATCGGGGAGACCCCCGAAAGGCGGGCCACGTCTCTGATCGTCGTGTTGCTCGGGCTCATTCTTGTTATCGGTAACACGATTTTTGGCTAGAACTCATGTCAGTCCTGCCTCGACCGCTTGACTTTTCCGCCGCCACCGTGTTATCGGTACCACAATCTGGGCAATGAGGGAAGGGAGGAACGAATGCGTCATCCGCAAGGAGGTGGCCGCGGTCCGTGGAGGTTTGGGCTCTTTGCAGCGCTCCTCGTCTTGGCCGTCACGGTCGTCGTCGTCTCCGCAGCAGCGGCGAAGCCGACGGCCAAGAGCGCGACCGTCAAGGTCGGGCTGATCACGAAAGATGCCACCAACCCGTTCTTCGTCAAGATGCACGCCGGAGCGAATGCAGCGGCAAAGAAGGCCGGGGCGGAGCTGATCTATGCCGCCGGCAAGAGCAGCTCCGACAACGCCGGCCAGATCACCGCGATCGAGAACATGGTGACGGCGGGCGTGAAAGGGATCCTGATCACAGTTGCCGACGCGAAGGCCGAGAATGCGGCGATCGCGCAGGCGAGGGCCAAGGGAGTGCTGGTCATCGCACTCGACTCACCGACCAGCCCAACGACTGCGGTCGACGCGCTGTTCGCCACCAACAACCTCAACGCCGGCGTGTTCATCGGCAAGTACGCGCGCGCGGCGACGAAGGGCAAGAAGGTGACGATCGCGATGCTCGACGAGCACGCGGGCTCGTCCGTAGGCGCATTGCGTCACAACGGGTTCCTCAAAGGGTTCGGCATCAAGAACAACGACAAGCAGATCGCCTGTATCGCGAACGGCGGCGGCCAGCAGACTCAGTCGCAGCCGGCAATGGAGAACTGCCTCCAGAAGAACCCGAACATCAACGTCCTCTACACGATCAACGAGCCGAGCGCCGCGGGCGCCTGGACGGCTCTGAAGAAGGCCGGGAAGACCAAGAACGCCGTGACGATCGTCTCCGTGGACGGCGGCTGCGCCGGAGTGCGCAACGTCAAAGCCGGAGTCATCGACGCAACGTCGCAGCAGTACCCGCTGCGAATGGCGTCCTTGGGTGTCGGAGCAGTCGTGAAGTTCGCGAACGGTGGGGCGAAGTCGTCCGGCTACACGGACACCGGGCTGAACCTCATCGCCGCGAAGCCCTTGAAGGGCGTGCCCTCCAAGAGCGTCAAATACGGCCTCGCCAACTGCTGGGGCTAGTTAGTCCGCCCATCGACCGCAACCGGGGGTTGCCTCCTCACCCCCGGTCGCGGCCGGTGCGGGCTTAGGATCCGGCCGTTGGGACCGACGAGGACACTGGAGCTCGCCCGTCGCGTGATCACGGCGCCGACGGTAGGACCGTTCATCGCGCTCGTGGTCACGATGGCGTTCTTCTCCCTGAAGACGGACCGGTTCTTTCAGGCGCAGAACTTCTCGCTGGTGCTGCAGCAAGTGATGATCGTCGGGGTCCTGGCGATCGGCCAGACGCTCGTAATCCTCACCGCCGGCATCGACCTCTCGGTGGGCACCGTCATGGCCCTCGGACAGGTGATCATGACGAAGCTCGCAGTCGCGAACGGCGTTCCCGCACTGCCGGCGCTCCTTCTCGGCATCCTGACGTGTGTCGGCTTCGGCGTGCTCCACGGCGGGCTCGTGACGGGCGTCCGGCTGCCCCCGTTCATCGTCACTCTCGGCACCTTGAATATCGCCTTCGCCTTAACGCACATCATCTCGAACGACCTCACCTTCACCGGATTGCCCAAACTCGAGGTGTTCTGGGGCCGCACGTTCACGATCAGCGGGACGGACTTCACGTACGGCGTCGTGCTGATGCTCGTTCTCTATGCGCTCACCTGGTACGGGCTCAACCAGACCGCGTGGGGGCGGCACGTCTACGCCACAGGGGACAACCGTGAGGCGGCCCGACTCACCGGTATCAACACCCGTCGCGTCCTGCTCTCCGTCTACACCTTGGCCGGGCTCACCTACGGAATCGCCGCCTGGCTTCTCGTGGGGCGGACGGAAGTCGGTGACCCGAATGCCGGGCAGACGACCGAGAACCTCGACAGCATCACGGCCGTGGTCCTCGGCGGCACGAGTCTGTTCGGCGGGCGCGGAACGATCATCGGGACGTTGATCGGCGCGTTGATCGTCGGGGTGTTTCGCAACGGTCTGACGCTGATCGGCGTGCAGGTGATCTACCAGTACCTCGTGACCGGCATTCTCGTGATCCTCGCGGTCTCGATCGACCAGCTCACGCACCGGCGGGCAGGATGACCGTCGCTCGCCTTCGGCTCGCTCCCGTCAGGCCACAGGTCCGTCTATGAGCTCGCCCACTCCGATTCTCGAAGCAAGCGGGCTCGTCAAGAAGTACGGCCAGGTCGTGGCCCTCAACGGCGCCGACTTCGAGCTCTACCCCGGAGAGATCCTCGCGATCATCGGCGACAACGGTGCGGGGAAGTCAACGCTGATCAAAGCGCTGTCGGGTGCTCTGCAACCCGACGAAGGAGAGATCAAGCTCGGCGGGGAGCGAATCAACTTTCATTCGCCCCGTGACGCGCGGCGGGCCGGGATCGAAACCGTGTACCAGGATCTCGCGGTCGCACCGGCACTCGACATCGCAGCCAACGTCTTCCTGGGCCGCGAGACGCGCCGGGGAGGCCCTTTCGGGTTTCTGCTGCGCCTCCTCGACAAGCGCGGCATGCGTCGCGAAGCTGCGCGTCACTTCGAGGAGCTCGGCATCGGGATCCAGTCGATGGACGAGCCGGTCGAGAACTTGTCCGGCGGCCAGCGCCAGGGCGTCGCTGTTGCAAGGGCTGCCACCTGGGCGCAGAGGCTCGTGATCATGGACGAGCCGACCGCTGCCCTCGGGGTCAAGGAGACCGGGCAGGTGATCGAGCTGATCAAGCGTGTTCGCGAGCGCGGGCTCCCGGTGATCCTGATCAGCCACGACATGCCACACGTCTTCGAGCTCGCGGACCGGATCCACATCATGCGGCTCGGCCGTCGAGTTGCCGTCGTGACGCCGAAGACGCACACCATGCCCGAAGCTGTGGCAATCATGACCGGCGCGACGCCAAGCCAGCTCGACAATGCACTCACCAAGGAAGGGAGCGCCGAATGAGCTATGTCCCCAACGAAGAGCGCTACGAGAAGATGCGCTACCGCCGCTCGGGCCGCAGCGGGCTGCAGCTGCCGGCGGTTTCGCTCGGGCTCTGGCAGAACTTCGGCTACGACCGGCCGCTCGACACGAGCCGCGCGATCGTCCGGCGCGCCTTCGACCTGGGGATCACCCACTTCGATCTCGCCAACAACTACGGCCCGCCCTACGGATCGGCGGAAGCGAACTTCGGCGTGCTCATGAAGCAGGACCTCGCCCCGTATCGCGACGAGCTGATCGTCTCGAGCAAGGCAGGCTACGACATGTGGCCCGGGCCGTACGGCGAATGGGGCTCCCGGAAGTACGTCCTCGCGAGCCTCGATCAGAGCCTGCAGCGCATGGGCGTGGACTATGTCGACATCTTCTACTCGCATCGCTTCGATCCGGAAACGCCGCTCGAGGAGACGATGGGCGCGCTTGACACAGCCGTGCGGCAGGGGAAGGCGTTGTACGTCGGCATCTCGTCGTACTCCGCTGCGAAGACACGGGAAGCGCACGCGATCCTGCAGGAGCTCGGAACGCCTCTCCTCATCCACCAGCCGTCCTATTCGATGCTCAACCGCTGGATCGAGCCGGACCTGCTGGACGCGCTGGGTGAGCTCGGCATCGGCTGCATCGTCTTCTCACCGCTCGCCCAGGGGATGCTCACGGACAAGTACCTCAACGGGATTCCCGAAGGGTCCAGGGCGAGCCGCCACGGCTCTCTCTCGCCCGATCTGATCAACGACCAGTCCCTGGCGAAGATCCGGGCCCTCAACGAGATCGCGGGGCGCCGCGGTCAGACGCTCGCCCAGCTGGCGCTCGCCTGGACGCTTCGCGATCCCAGGGTGACGTCGACGCT
>JBBWZE010000036.1:0-7802 GCA_039648845.1 Actinomycetota bacterium
GCTGCGGCGCCTCCCTTGAGAAAGAGCCCGCGGCGCGAAAGCTGCGTCAGCTCCTCCTCGATGAAGTCCTTGTCCATGCTTCTCCTTTCCCGGTTGGCCTGGCTGAGGCGATTCTCAACCTTTGGCGGGTGGTAGCGCTAGTCCAACTGCGCGATCGAGACCGGCCGCCGGTCGGCACGTGACCGCTCGGCGGCCAGGGCAACGGCGAGAGCGGCACGGGCCTCTTCCAGCGAACAGGGGGCCGGGGCGCCGGTGCGGACGTTCTCGACGAACGTGGCCAGTTCCTTGCGATATGCCGGCTCGAACCGATCCCAGAAGTCGCGATAGGCGGCCGGGGAAGGGCTGATGGCGCCTGGCTCCGCCGAACGGAGCGGCGTTCGGGCGTCCTGACCGACCGCGATGCTTTCTCCCGTCCCGAACACCTCGAGACGGACGTCGTAGCCGAGCGCATTGCGACGCGTGCCGGAAACGATCACCAGGCCGCCTCCCGACAGATGCAGGACGGCCACAGCAACGTCCACGTCTTCGAGCTCGTCCACCCAGGGAGCATCGAGTCCGACGCCGTCGGCATACACGTCGGTTACCTCTTCGCCGCTGACAAAGCGAACCGCGTCGAAGTCGTGGATGTGGAGATCGGAGAAGATCCCGCCGGAGGCGGCGATGTACTCCGCGGGAGGGGGAAACGGGTCGTGCGTCGCTGCGCGCATGACGAGGATCTTCCCGACGGCGCCCGTCGCAACGGCTGCACGTGCGGTCTCATAGCCCGCGTCGAAGCGGCGCTGGAAACCCACTTGGACGACGATGCCGGCGCGGTCGACCGTTTCACGCACCCGGTCGATGGTTGCGAGGTCGAGAGCGACCGGCTTCTCGCAGAACGCTGCCACCGCCGAGGCGGCGGCCAACTGGAGAAGCGGCGCGTGGCTGGGGGTCGACGTTGCGATGACGAGCGCATCCACGCCCGCTTCCAGTAACTCTTCGGGCGTTGCGACAGCTCGGACGCCCAGTTCAGCCGCGACTCGCCGGGCGCGCTGAAAGTCAGCGTCGGTGACCGATACGGAGACGCCCTCGAGGCCGAGGAGCGTCTGCACGTGGTGCGTGCCGATCCTGCCAAGCCCGACGACGCCAACTGCGAGTTGCCTACTCAAGGCCTCCGACGTCGAGCACGACTGTCTTCAGGTCGCTCATGTCGAGCATCGTGTACCGCCCGCCGATGCGACCCCAGCCGCTCTGCGTGCCGGACGCACCTCCGAACGGTTCGTGCGCCTCCCAGTAGTCGGTCGAGTCGTTGACGACGACGTTGCCGACGCGGAGACCGTCGACGTACCGAAACGCGCGTTTCAGGCTTGACGTGTAGACGGCCGCCTGCAGCCCGAGGTGCGAGTCGTTGGCGACCGCGAGTGCCTCCTCGTCGGAGCGCACGCGGATCAACGGCACGATCGGGCCGAAGGTCTCCTGCTGGTTGATGAGCGTGTCGACCCCGACGCCCGTGACGACGGTCGGCTCGTAGTAGAGACGAGTTGGGTGATGGTTCGCGCGAGAACCCCCGAGCACGACGCTCGCGCCCTTGTCCACGGCGTCCTCCAGATGACGATCCATCTTCGCTGCCGTCGGCTCGTTGTTCATCGGGCCCACCATCGTGGAGTCGTCGAACGGATCGCCGAGCCGCCACTCCGCCGCCGCCTCGAGCACCTCGCCGAGGAAGGCGTCGTGCACCCCCTCGTGCACGAGCACCCGCTCCGTCGCACAGCACACCTGTCCTGCGCAGAAGAAGCCGCCGAAGACGGCACCCTGCGCGGCACGCTCGAGGTCGGCGTCCTCGCAGACCACGACCGGCCCGTTGCCGCTCGCCTCGATCAGGGAGCGCTTGAGGCCGACGGCGCGAACGATCTTCTCAGCCGTTTGATGCGAGCCGACGAAGCCGATGCCATCGACGTCCGGATGCGTCACGAGGCGCTCGCCGACGTCGCCGCCGCCGTAGACCACGTTCACGACGCCCTCGGGCAGGCCGGCGTCGGCCATGATCTGCATGAAGTTCGCCATCGCGATCGGCGTCCACTCCGACGGCTTCATCACGATCGTGTTGCCGACCGCTATGCCCGGCGCGATCAGCTCGACCGGAATGAGCGTCGGAAAGTTCCATGGGGTGATGCCCGCATAGACGCCGTTCGGCTTGCGGAAGGTGAGGATCCGCTTGTCTGGGTCTTGAGACGGGATGATCGCCGTCTCCATCCGCTTGACGTCCTCGGCGGCGATGCGGAAGTTCTCCGCCGTCTCGTCGATATCCCCGAGCGCCTCGGCGGCGTACGGCTTGCCCTGCTCGAGCGACAGCTCGCGCGCGAAGCTCTCGCGCCGCTCGTCGATCAGGTCGGCGATGGCGTGGCAGATCCTCGCCCGTTCCCAGGCTGAAAGCGCCGCCCACTTCGGCTGCGCCGCCCGGGCGGCCGCCACGGCGCGGGCGATGTCGTCCGCGCTGGCGTCCGGCGCCTCGGCGAGCGTCTCGCCGGTGACCGGCGAGACGACGGCGCGGGCACCCTCGCCGGTCGAGGCGACCCATTCGCCGCCGATGAAGTTCTCGAGAGTACGGACGGTGACGGCCATGGAGGCTCCTTTCGAACGCTGGGGGCGACCGTACCTTTTTTGAGAGAGTTGTCCCATGCCTCGGATCACGGCCGCCCAGGCGCTCGTTCGTTTTCTCGCCGCGCAGCACGTTGAGCGCGACGGGGTGGAGCAGCGGTTCTTCGAGGGCTGCTTCGGGATCTTCGGGCACGGCAACGTGGCGGGGATCGGTCAGGCCCTCTACCAGCATCCGGACCTGCTCACCTACTACCAGGCGCGAAACGAGCAGGCGATGGTCCATACGGCGGTTGGGTTCGCGCGGATGAAAAACCGGCTGGCGACGCTTGCGTGCACCACCTCGATCGGGCCGGGCGCGACGAACCTCGTCACCGGCGCGGCTCTCGCCACCGTCAACCGCATCCCGGTGCTCCTCCTACCGGGGGACGTGTTTGCCTCGCGGCGGCCCGATCCGGTGTTGCAACAGCTCGAGGTCCCGTCGCGGGGCGACGTCTCCGTCAACGATGCGCTGCAGCCGGTGTCGCGCTACTTCGATCGCATCGAGCGACCGGAGCAGTTGCTCGCGGCGGCTCCGGCGGCGATGCGGGTGCTCGTGAATCAGGCCGAGACGGGTGCCGTGACGCTCGCGTTCCCTCAGGACGTGCAGGCAGAGGCCTACGACTACCCGGATGAGTTCCTCGCGCACCGGGTCTGGCACGTCACGCGGCCCGAGCCCGACTCGACACGCCTGGCAGAGGCGGCGGCGCTCATTCGCAGCGCGAAGCGCCCGTTGATCGTCGCCGGCGGCGGCGTCATCTACTCCGAGGCCACCGGCGCCCTGCGTGTGCTCGCCGAGCAGACGGGGATTCCGGTTGCGGAGACCCAGGCAGGCAAAGGGGCTCTGCCGTGCGACCATCCCGCCGAGCTCGGCGCCGTCGGCGCGACAGGCACATTTGCAGCGAACCGGATCGCCGCGGACGCGGACGTGGTGATGGGTATCGGCACACGCTGGTCCGACTTCACGACGGCGTCCAAGACCGCCTTCGGGAATCCGGAAGTGCGCTTCGTCAATGTGAACGTCGCCGACTTCGACGCGGCGAAGCTGAGCGGGATCGCGCTTGTCGCCGATGCGCGGGCCACCCTCGAGCGGCTTGCGGCTGCGCTCGAGGGACATCAGGTCGAGCCGGCGTACCGCGAGCTGGCTTCCCGGCTGAACAGGGAGTGGGACGAAGAGGTCGCGCGGTTGTACGCGCTCGGTCACGGGCCTCTTCCGGCTCAGAGCGAGGTGATCGGCGCCGTCAACGATGCGGCGCGGCCCGCCGACGTCGTGGTCTGCGCCGCCGGCTCGATGCCGGGCGACCTCCACAAGCTCTGGCGCACGCGCGACCCAAAGGGCTACCACGTCGAGTACGGCTACTCGTGCATGGGCTACGAGATCGCGGGCGGTCTCGGGGTGAAGATGGCATCGCCCGAGCGCGAGGTGTACGTCATGGTCGGCGACGGCTCCTACCTCATGCTCTCGAGCGAGATCGTCACGTCGATCCAGGAAGGCTTGAAGCTGACGATCGTGCTCGTCGACAACCACGGTTTCAGCTCGATCGGCGGCCTCTCTCGTTCACTCGGCACGGACGGCTTCGGCACGCAGTACCGCTACCGGCAGAACGGTTCGCTCGGCCTGGACAGCGACGATCCGACAGCCCCGCTGCTCCCGGTGGATCTCGCCGCGAATGCGGAGTCGCTCGGGGCCAAGGTGATCCGGTGCCGGACGGTCGATGATTTGCGCGCTGGTCTCGACGCCGCGAAGGGGGAGAGCTCCACGGTCGTGTTCGCCATCGAGGTCGATCGCTACGAGGGAGTGCCGGACTACGAGAGCTGGTGGGACGTGCCGGTCGCCGAGGTCTCTGAAGTCGAGGCCGTCCAGGCCGCCCGCGAGGCATACGAGGAAGCCCGAACCACGACTTAGTGGCTCTGAGCCACTAAGTCGCTCGAGTGGCTTTGCACCTTGATCGCAAACGATTTCATGTCCAGAATGGGCGGCCGGCATGACGACTCCCACACGCGCCAGGACTGACCTGACTCTTGCCAGGGACGGAGGAGCCCCTGCGCGGACCCGGCTCGAGGCGCCGATGTTCCCCGGGGGGATGGAGGTCGGGCCGGAGGAGCTCGAGGCCCTCGCCCGCGTGATCGAGAGCAAGAATCTCTTCCGCTACTACGGTGTCGGCGAGGGGCCAAACGAGGTCGTCTCGTTCGAGCGTGAGTTCGCGGGGCACATGGGCGCGAAGCACGGGCTTTGCGTCAATGCGGGCTCCTCGGCGCTCATCTGTGCACTGATCGGGGCGGGCGTCGGCGAGGGCGACGAGGTGATCGTGCCGGCCTATACGTGGAACGCGACGCCGAACGCAGTGCTCGCGTCGCGCGCGCTTCCGGTCCTTGCCGAGGTCGACGAGTCCTTGACGCTCGACCCCGCCGACGTCGAACGAAAGATCACGGCGCGAACGCGCGCGATTCTCCCGGTCCACATGCGGGGTGCGCCGGCCGCGATGGACGACCTCGTTGCGATTGCGAAGAAGCACGATCTCGTGCTGATCGAGGATGTCTGCCAGGCAGCGGGTGCGACTTACCGTGGCCGTCGCCTCGGGACGTTTGGCGACGCGGGCGCGTTCAGCCTCCAGTTCAACAAGATCATCACCACGGGCGAGGGCGGCGTGCTGATCACCGATCGCGACGACTTGCTGGACATCGCGCTCGACGTTCATGACTGCGCCAACTCGGTGCGCCGCGGCGTCGGGCTGCCAAAATTCGCGGGCTATAACTTCCGAGCGTCCGAGCTGACGGGTGCGATGGCGCGGGTTCAGCTGACGAGGCTCGACGGCCTGCTAGAGCGGATGCGAGCCAACCATGCCCGGCTCAGCGCAGAGATCGACGGTCTGCGGGGCTTGAGCCTCCGCCGAGCAAACGACGCGAACGGCGACGCCGGCATCGCGCTGATCGCATTCGCCGACGATGCGGAACGCGCCGCCGAGGCAGTGGCTGCTTTCAACGCTGAAGGCGTGCTGGCGATGCAGATCTATTCGCCGGCGACACCCGATCTTCACGTCTATCCGTTCTGGGCTCCCGTCCTCGCCGCGCTAGAGCTCGCCGATGCGGACCGGCCGGACTGTCCGCGCACGTTGGAGCTGCTGGAGCGCTCGATCCACATCGACGTCTCCCCGCTCTGCGAGGAGCAGGATCTCGACGAGATCGCATTCGCGTTCGAAAAGGTGGCCAAGCAGGTCCTCGCGTGAGGCTTCGCATCGGCGTCGTCGGCGGCGGTCTCGTCGCGCAGGCCATGCACCTCCACTATCTCGCGCACATGCGGGAGCGCTTCGAGCTCGTTGCGGTGGCGGACCCCAGCCCCACGGTTCGCGCGGCACTGCAGCAGCTGTACAGCCTCGAGACGACCTACTCCGACCACGAGCAGCTGCTCGACGGGACGAAGCTCGATGCCGTCGTCATCTGCTCGCCGGCGCAGACCCACGCAGAGGCGACGCTGGCCGCGCTCGACCGCGGCCTCCACGTCTTCGTCGAGAAGCCGATGTGCGTCACGCTCGCGGACGCCGACCGTGTCATCGAGGCGCGACGAAAGACGGGCAAGGTCGTGCAAGTCGGTTACATGAAGCGGTTCGACCGCGCCTGGGAACGGATGCTCGAGGGGATGCCGGATTCCGCCGAATCGCTTCGCTACATCCGAGTTCTGGTGCACGACCCCGAGTTCGGTCCGTACTTCGGACCGGGGGAGATCGCGCGCGGCTCGGACATCCCCGCCGACGTGCTCGAGGCAGGGCGCGAGCAGCTGCGCGCGCAGGTGCGGAAGGCCGTGGGCGCCGACGGCCCCGCCGTGATCACCGCTTTCGAAGGGGCCTTCCTCGGCAGCCTCGTGCACGACGTGAACCTCGTGCACGGACTGCTCGATCGTCTCGGCGAACCTTTGCCCGCCGAGGTGATCGACGGGGATTGGTGGAACGAGGGCCAGGCCGTGACGGGAGTGATGCGGCTGGCGAATGGCTCGCGTTGGGACAGCGCCTGGATCCAGTTGCTCGACGTCTACGAGTACCGCGAGTCGGTGACCTTCTACTTCGCCGAGGAGGTGCACTCCCTCACGTTTCCGTCGCCCTGGCTCAAGCAGTCTCCGACCGTGTACGAGGTCTCCCGCGCCAGGGACGGCGCCCGCGTCGCCGAGTCGTTCGAGTCTTACGAGGAGAGCTTCGAGCGCGAGCTTGCACACTTTCACGACTGCGTCGTGAACGGGACCGAGTCCCGAACACCCCCGGAGCAGGCCAGGCTGGACATGGACGTCTTGACACGGATGTTTCTGAAAGCGGGCTCCGGCGACCTAGTGGCTCTGAGCCACTAAGTCCGATGACGCCGCTCCGCACCGCGATCGTCGGTTCAGGATTCGTCGCGCGGGTGCACGCAGCAGCCGTGCGCGACTTGGGTGGAACGGTCGTGGCAGTGTGCAGCCGCACACGCACGGGAGCCCAGGTCCTCGCCGACGAGATGGGGGGCGCGACTGCGTACGACTCCCTCGAGGGACTTCTACGAAGCGAGGCTGTAGATGCCGTTCACGTCTGCACGCCGAATGCGCTGCACGCCGAGCAGACGCTTCTCGCACTGGAGCACGGCGCGCATGTCGTGTGCGAGAAGCCGCTCGCGACGAGCACCGAGGAAAGTGGTCGCATGCTGGACGCGGTGAAGGGTGCCGATCGCATCGGTGCAGTGTCCTATCACGTGCGCGGCTACCCACTGGTCGAACACATGCGATGGACGGTGGCCGACGGCGGGCTTGGCGAGCTGCGCGTCGTGCACGGCCGCTACGTCTGCGACGACGCCCTCCTCGTCACCGAGGGCTGGCGACTCAAGCCTGAACGATCGGGCCCGACCTATGTGACCGCCGACCTCGGCGCGCACTGGCTCGATCTCGCCGAGCACGTGACCGGCGCGCGCATCTCCGAAGTGCTCGCGGACTTTCGAACCTTCGTGCCGGGCCGGGCTCTCGAGGATCATGCGTCCCTGCTCCTTCGCTTCGACAACGGCGCGGTCGGTAGCGCGGAGTTCAGCGCGCTCGAGCCGGGCCGCAAGAACCAGCTCCTTTTCGAGCTCGAGGGCAGCCGCGGCGGCTTCACCTGGGATCAGGAATCGCCGAACGAGCTGCTCCACCGTCACGCGGAACAACCCGCGCAAATCGTCGTCAAGGACACCAGCGCGACTAC
>JBBWZE010000117.1:0-2749 GCA_039648845.1 Actinomycetota bacterium
GCAGTCCAGCCTTATGGCGTGATTGCGCCGTAGATGTTCTGGTCGAGCCCGCCCGCGTAGGGGCAGGTGTCGCTTGTGAAGCTGCCGTCGCTGTTTTGCGTGCGGCATTGATGGACGTCGGCGGCGTCGCTGTCGTTGTCGCCTGCCTCTCGCGGGTCCAGCCCGGGAACGACGTCTCGCCAGTCGGTCCACGTCCCGAAGGAGAATGCTCCGACCGAGCTTATGTACAGGTAGTCGCCTCCGAACGGCACCGTGCGTCCGGAGAACTGCTCGTAGTTCGGATTGCTCGACACTGAGCTCAGCCGCGTCGAGGGCGACCAGCTCAATGTCGATGTCGAGGCAGACGCGCCGTAGGCGTCAAGCGATGCGGTCGTACCCCCGCCGAGGCAGTTGCCGATGGGTCGGGTCGGGCTGTAGCAGGGATCGTTCCGGCTGTCCCACCAGAGCGTGTGCATGCTTCCGGCGTCGACCGAGATATCCGGGAAACGCTGCAACCCCGTTTGACCGCGGCGGTCGTCGATCAGCACCGGCGTCGTTTGCGCGCCTGACGCGCCATCGAGCCGCAAGAAGTAGATCCCAGATTGGCTGCCGACGTTTCGGTGGTACTGCACCGGCAGATCCTCCGAGACGATCGACCCATAGCTCGTGCCGCTTGGCACCTCCGTCCCGGGAATCGAGGGGTCGTAGACGACGTAGATATAGTCATGCGTCGCATCGGTCTGGTCGGCCGTTGCCCGGACTTGAGTGCCGCCACGCATGAACGTGTAGCCGGAGTCGCAGGCCGACTCGGAATCGCCACACTCGCCGACTACCTCACCGCCACTGATGTCGTTCGGGTCGTACGGCTCGAACGGCGTCACTTCGCGCGGCGCCGAAAACGTGACGCCGCAATTTGTCGATTTGTTATAGGCGATCAGGTCCGTCTTCTGGTTGCTGCGGACATCGGCGAACTCCCGGTATGTGACGTAAACGTGTCCATTGCCCGTGACCGAGATGTCCGGGAACTGGATGTCATGCACCGTTTGGCTGATCTTCAGCGGGGAGGAAAACGTCTGGCCGTGATTCGTCGAACGCACGAAGTAAACACTCGAGTTGAAACCGCTCGGGCCCCCACCCGTGAACCGCGCCCACGCGAAATAGACGTTCCCGTCGCAGGCGCCGCCGGTCCGATCGACCTCGATCGCCGTCTTGTCATGGAACTTGCCGAGCAGATTCGGCGCCGCCGAGCCGGTCGCGACGTCGAGCGACCGGACGAACTTCTTGCCGTCCTGGCTCATTGGCCCGTCCACCCCTTGCGGATTCTCATAGGTACCCACCCAGACGTCGCCGAACGTCTTCGCCGTCCCTTCTGGGTCGCCGGAGCTTTCCGAGCCGGCGAACAACCGCCCATGGTTGTCCCAAGCCAACACCGGATCGCCCGAATCGGCAGTCCGGACGTGAGCCGATGCGGCATACGGCGAGCTGTCGCCCGGATACCCCGGCACGATCGAGCTGGTAAAGCTCGCGCCCCCGTTCTCCGACCGGTAGTAACCGAGCCAGACGTCGCCTAGCCCCACAAAGGTTCCATCCGACGCGAACACACCGCAGTAGTCGTTCGAGCTGCCGACGATCACCTGCGGATTGCGGGGATCGACGGCCACCGCCGGCTCGTTCTGACGGCCCCGGCTCTGCGAACAAGCCGACAGAAAGTCATCCGTATACGGAATCCCTGTCACCATCGTGTAATCGCTTACGTAGCCGCCGTTCGAGCCGTTGTCGTTCGTCAGGCGCACATTCGTCGGCGTCGCCTGGGCGGCAGGCAGCGCCACAACCAAAACCACGAGCGCGAACAACCAAGCGCTCAATGCTCCCCGTCTGATCATCGAACCCCCTTTCTCCCCTTCTGCTGCCAAGCGCAGCACCTAACCACGCACTCTACGCCGACCTAGCGGCGGATGATGTTAAGCCTCCGCGCAGGAAGCACGCTCTAATTGGCTCCATCATCGGAACGTGCTGGAAATCGGCTGTCTTACGTCTCATGCACAAGCCGCGCCGCTTCTGCGTTCAATTCGGCGCCGAGCAGTAGGGCGAGCGCGGTCAGCCACAGCCAGACCAAGGTCACGATCACCGCCGACAGCGATCCCCAGGTCTTGTTGTAGTTGTCGAAGGTCGCTGTGAAGAACGCGAAACCAGCCGAGGAGGCGATCCAGATTGCGGTCGCGAGCAAGGCGCCGGGGAGGAGTCCACGCCATGAGGGTCGCTCGACGGGTGCGAGCCAGAGCATCACGGTGATGATCGCCAGGAGCGCGCCGATCAGAAGCGGCCACTGAGCAGCCCACCAGATCCAGCTGACGAGAGACTCGTGACCGGTCGCGCGGCCGAGCCAGCCCGACAGCGTGGGTCCGAAGACCAGCAGGCCGCCGACCACCACCAGTGCGAGCAGGAAGCAGAGCACGAGCTTGAATGCGATCCATCGTCGGCGGAGGAATGAGCGTGGGTCGCGGACTTGGTAGGCGGCAGAGATCGCGATCATAAACGCGCTCATCGCCCCCGTCAGCGACCAGAGCGCGAGGAGCGTGCCGACGGCGATCAACAGCACACTCGTGTCAGCTCTCGAGTTGATCTGTTTCAGGCTCGAGCTGAACAGGTCGAGCGCCTGCGCTGGAACTGCCCCTTGCAGCGCGGAGAGCAGGCTGTCGATCGCCCCGGGGGAGGTGCTGAGCGTGAAGATGCCGACGACGACCAGGAGGAGCGACGGAATCGCGAAGAA
>JBBWZE010000136.1:0-3032 GCA_039648845.1 Actinomycetota bacterium
TATGCGCAGGGCTTCGGGCTCGACGCGGTCGTGCTGCGCTACTTCACGTTCTACGGGCCGCGCCAGCGTCCCGACATGGCTCTTGCCCGCATCGTCGATGCGCTCGCGCGGGGCTCATCGTTCGAGCTCTACGGCGACGGGCTTCAGTCGCGCTCGTTCACGTATGTCGCCGACGGGATCGCCGCGACGATTGCGGCGATGGAGCGCGCGCCGGCAGGAGCCGTCTACAACGTCGGCGGTGGGGAGGAAGCGACGATGCGCGAGGCGATCGGGACGCTGGAACGCATATCGGGCCGCACGCTTGGACTGGTCGAACGCCGGGCGGCGGCCGGTGACGTGAGACGCACCTCCGCGGACGCCACCAGGATCGAGCGCGACCTCGGGTGGCGCGCCACGACGTCGCTGAAAGACGGTTTGCAGGCCCAGTGGGAATGGGCCTCCGCTAGAGTCGCCGCGCCTTGAGCACCCGTGACGTCGACCGCGAAGCAGAGCAGGAGGTCGATCTCGGCCGCTACTGGAGCGCGATCGTCGCTCACTGGTGGCTTCCACTGGCAGGGCTGTTCGTCGGAGCTGTGATCGGCTATCTCGTTTCGCTCGGGGGCTCCCAGGTCTGGAGGGCGAGCTCGACGATCTTCGTGGGCGCGCCGTACAGCATCATCGGCAGCGTTGCTCTCCAGGGCCCGCAGGCGAACCCATCGACCGTCGGCACGATCGTCCGCTCGGAGGATGCGATCCAACGTGCTGCAACCCAGGCTGGGATGCGCGCGGGCGACCTGCGTGGCCACGTATCGACGAAAACGATCTCGGCCGGCACCGGAACCGGGACCGTTCGCACTGCGAACCCCCTCGTTCAGATCACGGTGCAGGCGCCGACCAGGCGCAAAGCCCAGGTGGCCGCGAATGCCCTTGCACGGCTCGTCATACAGCGGCTCGCCCCGTACACGGAGAAGAAGATCGACATCCTGAAGCAACGCATCGCTGCGGACGAGCAGGAAGTCGCCGTCATCGAGCGGCAGGCCCGGAGCTCCGGTGACGCCACGGCGAAGGCGGTATTCGGCGTCCACCTTGCCGACGTCCTCGACGACGAGCTTCAGGCGAAGCAGCTCCTCGTGCAGGCCGAGGAGGTCGAGCGGCCCAAGGTGCTCACTCGCGCCGCCGCGGTGAAGACGACCGCACGGAGTCGCCGCAACTCGGTCGTCGTCGCTGCGTTCCTCGGGCTGCTCGTGGGTCTGTTCGCGGCGCTCGTGTGGGAGCCGCTCATGCGCCGCCGCTCGCGCTGATGCTGGAAGGCAGGACCGTCGCGGTGGTCGTTCCCGCCTACGACGAAGAAGAGCTCGTCGCGATGACCGTCCAGGGCGTACCGGACTTCGTCGACCGGATCTTCGTCGTCGACGACGCTTCCCGCGACGGAACGGCGGCAGCCGCCCGCGCTGCGGGAGACTCGCGCGTCGAGGTGATTACGCACGAACGAAATTCGGGGGTGGGCGCGGCCATCGTGACGGGCTACCAGCGCGCACTCGCCGAGGGGATCGACGTCGCGTGCGTGATGGCCGGCGACAATCAGATGGATCCGGCCGACCTGGAGAGGATTGCTCTGCCGGTTGCGCGCGGCGAGCTCGACTACGGCAAGGCCAACCGCCTCATCTCAGGCGAGGCCTGGCGCGTGATCCCTCGCTCGCGTTACCTCGGCAATGCCGTCCTCTCGCTGCTGACGAAGATCGCATCCGGTTACTGGCACGTTGCCGACTCTCAGGCCGGCTACACGGCGGCCAGCCGCGAGATCCTCGAGCAGCTCGACCTCGAGCGCATCTATCCGGGCTACGGCATGCCGAACGACATGCTGGTCCACCTGAACGTCTGGAACGCACGGGTTCGTGACATCCCGTCGCGTCCGATCTACGGCGTCGGCGAAAGGTCGGGAATCAAGATTCGCAAGGTCATTCCGCGGATCTCGTGGTTGCTCGTGAAAGGCTTCTTCTGGCGGATGCGCGAGAAGTACGTGATCCGGGACTTTCACCCGCTCGTCTTCTTCTACGCCTTCGGGTTCCTCATGACCCTGCTGGGGCTCGGACTCGGAATCGCCGAGGTCGTCCTGCGGCTGATGGGCAACGCGGTCTCGGTCGGCACGGTGGTGCTCGTCGCGCTGCTGCTGATCTTCGGCTCACAGTTCACGCTCTTCGCCATGTGGTTCGACATGGAGTCGAACAAGGATCTGCGCTGATGCGGTTCGGCGACCCGGACCGCGGCCTCTCCCGCCGTCAGCGGTGTTCGAGCGGGCTCAGGCGTTCGGCCGTGCACTCAGGGTGCATCGCCTGCCAGACTGCGAGATAGCCCTCGAGCTCGATGTCTGCGTGGGGAGCCGCAAAAGATTGTGGCCTCGCAATGGCATCGATGATGCGATCGTCGACCGCTTCGACGATGCACTCGCAGCGCCGGAGATACTCGCTAAGGGAGGCGGCAGAGGCCGCTGTGTCGGTTCGGATTCGCATCTCGCCACAGGTGGTTCGACCAGCCGGTGTCTCCGAGCAGAGCCCGCCGCTGGGCTCTGCTCACGAGGACACTTCTCTCGCGTGAAAGGCTCCGCCGCATCGAGCCCTCGCCACGCTTGTCCTGACCATCGGCGAAACCGGCTGGTTGATCCGTCCCTCATCCGCGGTTGATTGGGTCGGTTGACTCGGGTGTCGCCGCTGCCCCTCGCCCTGTCGGCGATGTCCGCCTCGCACCCGCTGCAACCAGGTCTAGTCCCGATGACCAGGGCCCCCGCCTTGGCTGTAAAGCCCTCGTAAAGTCTGCCGCCTGGCGAAAGATGCCCCGGTAGCATCCTGCGAATGCCGACCGCCGTTGTGACCGGCGGGGCCGGGTTCCTCGGCTCCCACCTCTGCGATCACCTCATCGCGAAGGACTACCGCGTCGTCTGCGTGGACAACCTGGACACGGGGTCGCTCCAGAACGTCGAGCACCTCCGGGGTGACAACTTCCTCTTCATCAACCAGGACGTGACGCATCACCTGGAGATCGAAGAGCCGCTGGAC
>JBBWZE010000163.1:0-13088 GCA_039648845.1 Actinomycetota bacterium
TCGAGCAGACCTCGCGCGGCGAGCGCTCGTTCGACATCTACTCGCGTCTGCTCAACGAGCGGATCATCTTCCTCGGCACGCCGATCGACGATCAGATCGCGAACCTGATCATCGCCCAGCTGATCCACCTCGAGTCCGAGGACCCAGAGAAGGACATCCAGATCTACATCAACTCTCCGGGCGGCCAGGTGTACTCCGGGCTCGCCATCTACGACACGATGCAGTACATCAAGCCGGACATCCAGACCACCTGCATCGGGATCGCGATGTCGATGGGTGCCGTCATCCTCGCGGGTGGGGCGAAAGGAAAGCGCGTGGCCCTGCCGAACGCCAAGATCCTGATCCACCAGGTCTCGGGCGGCTTCCAGGGGCAGGCGACCGATATCGAGATCCAGGCCCGCGAGACGATCAATCTCAAGCGGCGCCTGGAGGAGATTTTGGCCGAGCACACCGGGAAACCGACCGAGCAGGTGGCTAAGGACATGGAAAGGGATTATTTCCTCACTTCGCAAGAAGCGCAGGACTACGGCATCATCGATAACGTCATCGCTCATCGCTAGACGGCGGGGCGCTGACCGTCTAAAAGGAGACACGTGGCCCGAGCATCAGACGGAAACGAGCAGCTCCTCTGCAGCTTCTGCGGAAAGAGCCAGCGTCAGGTCAAGAAGCTGATCGCCGGGCCGGGGGTCTATATCTGCGATGAGTGCATCGATCTCTGCAACGAGATCATCGATGAGGAACTGACCGCACCCGCCCAGCTCGATCTCGACAACCTCCCGCGACCGAAGGACATCTACGTCGTCCTGAACGACTACGTCGTCTCGCAGGAAGAGGCGAAGCGCACGCTCGCCGTGGCCGT
Organism: Actinomycetota bacterium; assembly: GCA_039648845.1. Classification (GTDB taxonomy): domain Bacteria; phylum Actinomycetota; class Thermoleophilia; order Gaiellales; family Gaiellaceae; genus 3-1-20CM-4-69-9. Next base: position 860 of record JBBWZE010000163.1, read on the forward strand.
CTACAACCACTACAAGCGCGTGCAGATGGGCACCGAGGAAGGCGACGTCGAGCTGCAGAAGTCGAACATCCTCCTGCTCGGCCCGACCGGTTGCGGGAAGACCCTGCTCGCGCAAACGCTCGCGCGCATCCTCAACGTGCCGTTCGCGATCGCCGACGCGACCGCGCTCACCGAAGCCGGCTACGTCGGCGAGGACGTCGAGAACATCCTCCTCAAGCTGATCCAGGCCGCCGACTTCGACATCAAGAAAGCCGAGACCGGGATCATCTACATCGACGAGGTCGACAAGATCGCGCGTAAGGCGGACAACCCGTCGATCACCCGTGACGTGTCGGGCGAGGGCGTGCAGCAGGCGCTTCTGAAGATCCTCGAGGGCACGGTCGCGTCAGTGCCGCCTCAGGGTGGCCGAAAGCACCCGCATCAGGAGTTCCTCTCGATCGACACGACCAACATCCTGTTCATCTGCGGCGGCGCGTTCGCAGGGCTCGACAAGATCATCGGGAAGCGCATCGGGAAGAGCGCCGTCGGCTTCGGCGCCCAGGTGCGCTCCAAGAGCTCGATCGAGTCGTCGGAGCTGCTCGCCAAGGTGATGCCCGAGGACCTCCTCAACTTCGGATTGATTCCCGAGTTCATCGGCCGGCTTCCCGTGATCTCGGCGGTACACCAGTTGAAGCGCGAGGACCTCGTGCAGATCCTGATGGAGCCGAAGAACGCGCTCGTCAAGCAGTACCAGCGGTTCTTCGGCTACGACAGCATCGAGCTCGTCTTCACCGACGACGCGCTTTGGGAGATTGCCGACAAGGCGCTCGAACGGGAGACCGGTGCGCGCGGCCTACGCTCGATCATCGAGACCGCGCTGCTCGACGTGATGTTCGAGCTGCCGTCCCGCCGCGACGTCTCCAAGTGCGTGATTACGAAGGAGACGATCGAGAAGCATCTGAAGCCGACGCTCGTGACGAGCGCCGAAGGTGTCGTCGACGACGCCGACCCGATCGAAGAGTCCGCGTAACGCACCGCCACCTCCTGAGACCGTAGGAGCAAGCCGGAGGATTCGCCTCCGCAACGCAAATCTCAGGAGGGCTCATCGTGTATCGAATGAGGACACTGGTTCTCGGCCTCGCACTGCTCGCACTGCTCGCGCTCGCCTCGGTTGCAAATGCATCGAGCTCGGACAAGAGTCCGAGCGCCGTCTACACGCTCACGAACTCCGCTTCAGGAAACGCCGTCGTTGCGTTCGGCAGCGCCGCCGACGGCACTCTGACAGCTCAGGGGACGTTCCCCACGGGCGGGAATGGAACGGGAAGCAGTCTCGGCTCGCAGGGCGGCGTCGTACTCAGCAGCGATGGCCGGCAGTTGTTCGCCGTCAACGCCGGCAGCAACACCGTCTCGCTGTTCAGCGTTCGGCCGAGCGGGCTCGAACTGCAGGCGACCGCCACATCAGGTGGCATCAGCCCGGTCAGCATCGCCGAACGGAAGGGCCTCCTCTACGTCGTCAACGCGGGTGGTGCGGGGAACATCGCGGGTTTCACGGTCGGGAACGGCAGCATCGCGCCCCTGGCCGGCTCGATCCGGCCGCTCGGTGCCGGGAGCGCTGGGCCTGCGCAGGTGTCGTTCACACCTGACGGAAGCGCGCTGGTCGTGACCGAGAAGGCATCGAGCACGATAGATACGTACGCCGTCGGGCCCGACGGCGTCGCAGGCGCGCCGGTCGTCTCGCCGTCGGCGGGCGGTACGCCGTTCGGCTTCGATTTCGACAATCGCGGGCATCTGCTCGTGTCGGAGGCGGTCGGCTCCGCGTCTTCCTATGCGGTCGGAGGCGGAGGCGCAAACGTGATCAGCGGCGCGGTCGCCACGCACCAGGGCGCGCCGTGCTGGCTCGTAGCTTCGAAGAACGGAAAGTACGCCTACACGGCGAACGCGGCGGCCGGGACGATCTCCGGCTTCTCCGTCGGCCATGACGGAAGCATCGCGCTGCTCGACCCGACCGGGGCTAGCGCAAACCTGGGCTCGACGAGCCATCCCCTCGACGAAGCGATCAGCAACAACGGCCAGTTCCTCTACAACCTCACGGACGGCTTGCACACGATCAGCGCCTTCCGGATCGCAGAGGACGGTAGCCTCGTACCGGTCGGCAGCATTTCGGTGCCGACCGGCGCCCAAGGTCTCGCGGCCGGCTAGTTCCTGGCAAGCGGGGCCGCGCCAACTGCGGCCCCGCTTGACACACCTGTCACGGGCAGTTAGAACCCAAGACCTGAATCGGGTGTCAGGTTCTCGCTAGAAAGAGGAGGAGCTTCCATGCACCGAGGCCGTCGCTTCGGACTTCTGGGCGCGCTCGTCGCGCTCGTTCTTCTAGCCGGCACAGCCACCGCCGCCGCCCGCGTTGACTCGGGTTCGAAGGCGTCGGCGAAGTCGCCGGTCAAGGTCGGAATCGTGTATTCACGCACCGGAGCGCTCGCGGGTTTCGGCGCCGAGTATCTCCAGGGATTCAAGGCAGGACTGCAGTATCTGACCAAGGGCACGAACACCGTCAACGGCCACAAGCTCCAGATCACATATGTGGACGACGGAACAGACGCCGCCAAGGCGGTGGCCTCAGGCAAGGATCTGATCGGGCAGGGCTACAAGATCCTGGCCGGCTCGACCTCGTCGGGGGTGGCGCTACAGATGGCTCCGCTCGCAGCGCAAAACAAGGTCCTCTTCATCTCCGGACCGGCTGCGGGCGATGCGATCACGGCCCTCAACCGCTACACCTTCCGTTCGGGCCGCCAGAGCTATCAGGACGTGCTCGATGCGGCCAATTTCCTCCCGCGTGCCCAGGTCGGGAAGAAGGTGATTGTCTTCGCTGAGGACACTGCCTTCGGCGCCTCGAACGTCGCTGCTGTCCGCGCTGTCTTCGGCGGGCGAGGTCACACGGTGTCGAGCATTCTCGTACCGTTCAACGCGTCTGACCTGACGCCGTTCGCGCAGCGTCTCAAGAACGCCGGCGCCGACCTGGTGTTCATCGCCTGGGCGGGGCCGAACTCCACGCAGATGTGGCAGGCGCTGCAGCAGCAAGGTGTGCCGACTTCGACGAAGCTCGTCACCGGACTCGCTGATCGAGTCACATATCCGGCTCTCGGGCCCGCACTCGCAGGCATCAACCTGCTGTCGCACTACGTCGCCAACGGGCCGAAAGGGAACAAGGTCAACACCTGGCTCGTCAAGCGTCTTGCCAAGAGCAAGCAGGTGCCCGATCTCTTCACGCCGGACGGCTTCGTCGCGGCACAGATGATCGTGCGTGCGGTCCAGAAGGCGAACGGGGACGACGTCGAAAAGATGATCTCCGCTTTGGAAGGCTGGCAGTTCCTTGCGCCGAAGGGCAAGCAGCGCGTACGGCCCCAGGATCACGCGATGATCCAGCCCATGTTCCAGGTCCAGCTGGTGCTGAAGAACGGGAAGTACACCCCGAAGGTGATCAAGGTGATCTCACCGGGCAACGTCCAGCCCCCGGTGAAGTCGTTCCCGTAAGCCAGTAACAGAACGTGAGCGAAGGCTCCCTCCTCGCCACTCGCTCCCTCGGGCTTGACATCGGCGGCGCCACCATCGTCGCCGATGTCTCGCTCGAGGTCGCCGAAGGCGAGTTGCTCGGGATCATCGGCCCCAACGGAGCCGGCAAGACGTCGTTGTTCAATCTGCTCTCCGGGATCTACCGCCCGACGTCGGGATCGATTGAGCTCGAGGGGCGGGAGGTCACTCGTGAACGTCCGTACCGGCGCACGCGGCTCGGGCTCGGGCGAACGTTCCAGGTCTCGAACGTTTTTCCGTTGCTCACCGTGCTCGAGAATGTCCGTCTGGCGGCAGAGGCGAGCATCGGTGGGACGATGCGTATCTGGCGCCGGGCGACTTGGGTACGCGAAGCGCGCGAACGGGCCGGCTGGGCGCTCGACCGGGTCGGGCTCGGCGCCCGGCTGGAAGCGACCGCAGGGGAGCTTGCCCACGGCGAAAAGCGCAAGCTCGAGCTTGCCATGCTGCTCGCCGCCGACCCTCGGGTCATCTTGCTGGACGAGCCGATGGCCGGCGTGTCCGCCGAGGACGTGCCGGAGCTCGTCGAATTGATCCGCTCCGTACACCGAGACGAGCACAAGACCGTGCTGATGGTCGAGCATCACATGGAGGTCGTTACCGGCCTGGCGGAGCGGATCGCCGTCATGCATCACGGCGCATTGCTCGCGTGCGACACGCCGCAGGCGATCATGGCCGACGAGACGGTGCAGGCCGCTTACCTGGGACAGGAACTTTGAGCGCCCTCTCTGTCGAAAGCCCTGCACAGCCCTTGCTCGCGCTCGACGACGTCCACGTCCACCTCGGGCAGTCCCACGTCCTGCAAGGTGTTTCCTTCGGAGTCGCGGACGGCGGCGTGACCGCGCTGCTCGGGCGCAACGGAGCGGGGAAGACCACCACGATTCGCGCCGTGCTCGGGCTGGTCGGCCGCCGAGGGCGCATCGCGTTTGCCGGCGACGAGATCCAGGCCCTGCCGACCCACAAGATCGTCCAGCGCGCGATCGGCTACGTGCCCGAAGACCGCGAGGTGTTCGCGGGGCTGAGCGTCGCGGAAAATCTCAAACTCGCGGAGCGAAGCACGGAGCCGCGCTACGAGCTCGTCTACGACCTCTTCTCCGAGCTTCGGAAACGTGCAAAGCAGCGAGCCGGGACGCTCTCCGGCGGCCAGCAGCAGATGCTTGCGATCGCGCGCGCGCTTCTCAATGACAACCGCCTTCTACTCGTAGACGAACCGACGAAGGGGCTTGCACCGAAGCTCGTGACCGAAGTCGCGCTGGTGCTCGAACGTGTTGCCGAGCTGGCGACCGTGCTGCTCGTTGAGCAAAATCTCGGCGTGGTGCGGCGGCTTGCGCGTGATGTCGTCGTGTTGGGCGAAGGCCGCGTCGTCCACGAAGGCTCTGCCGCCGCGTTCCTCGCGCAGCCGGAGCTCGTCCGTCGCCATCTGAGCGTGAGCGTCGCATGAGCGTCGCTCGCCTTCGGCTCGCTCCCGTGAGGGACTCACAGGTTCGAGCTGGGGGAACCACCCGGTTCCCCCAGACCCCCACCACCGGTCCGCTTCGCGGACGAGACGCTGCGCGTCTTCCCTCACGAGCTCCCTTCTTCAGGGATCGCCTCAGCCCCCACAGCGTGGCGACCGCCGCCGTGTGCGCTGAGGACCGCGACGTCGAGTGCGACGTCGCTGAAGAGACCGTGCCGGCTTTGCCGTCACGGTCACTTCCGCAGCGGGGCAACCTCCCGGTTTCCCCTTACGCCCCTTCCCCCGCTCATCGGCCAAAGGCGGGCCGATGAGCACGTTCATTCTCTTGACGATCACCGGATTCGGCCTAGGGGCGATGTACTTCCTGATCGCGTCGGGGTTGTCGCTCATCTACGGACTGATGGGGGTGCTCAACTTCGCTCACGGCCTCTTCCTCACGGTCGGTGCATACGGCACCTGGTGGATCGAGACGCACCTGACCTCGATCGGGAACATCACCGTCCGCTACCTCGTCTCGGCGCTGATCGGGTTGTGTATCGGGGCAGCATTCGCGACGCTGGTCGAGCTGTTTCTGATCCGCCCGCTCTACCGGCGTCACATCGAGCAGGTGCTCGTCACGGTCGGCCTGGCTCTGGCCGGCACCGCGCTCGTGCAGGCGATCTGGGGCCAGGACTCGCGCCCCTTCGTAACACCGCCCTGGATGAACAAGACGACGACCATCCTCGGCGCCCACGTCCCGAATGACCGCTGGCTGGAGATCGGCGCAGCCGTGCTGGTGCTCGTCCTCATGGAGACGTTCCTGCGGCGCACGCGGTACGGCCTCATCGTGCGCGCCGGTGTCGAGAACCGGGCGATGGTGACCGCACTCGGCATCGACGTCCGCCGCGCCTTCACACTCGTCTTCGCCATCGGCGGTGTTGCAGCCGCGCTCGCCGGTGCGCTCTCGAACGTCTACTTCGGCTCCGTCGTGCCCGACCGTGGCACGAGCCTGCTGATCTTTGCGTTCATCGTGGTCGTGATCGGCGGCCTCGGTTCGATCACCGGCTCGGCGCTCGCGGCGCTTCTTGTCGGCGTGACGCAGCAGTACGCGAACTACTACGGTGCGACCTCGCTCCACCTTGGCTCGTCAATCGGCGACATCACGGTGATCATGTTGCTCGGCCTGATCCTGCTCGCACGCCCGCAGGGACTGTCGGGGAAGCTCGCGTGATCCGCCGGGTAGTGGGCACGGCCTTGCCGATTGCGCTTCTCGTCGGACTCATTTTCGTCCCCCGGATCTCGGCCGACATCCCCAAGCTCTTCAACGGCCCCATCAATAGCCCGGGAACGCTGCAGCTGCTGGCAACATGTCTCGTCTTCGGCGGCCTGGCGCTCACCTACGACCTGCTCTTCGGCTACACCGGCCTCCTGTCGTTCGGTCACGCGCTCTACTTCGCGGTCGGCGTCTACCTACCGGCGATCGCGATGACGAAGTGGCACTGGGGCTTCTGGCCGTCGCTCGCGATCACCGCCGCGTTCGGTCTTGCCTTGCCGTTGGTGTTCGGCGCGGTCAGTCTCCGGGTGACGGGAATCGCGTTCGCTATGGTGACGCTCGCCTTCGCTCAGGTGGGCGCCGTTCTCGCGATCAAGAACCCGCAAGGCTGGACCGGGGGCGAGGAGGGCTTCGGCACGGATTACACGAAGCTCCCGGCGGCGCTCGTAGGCGTTCTGAACACGAAGCACCTCTACTGGCTCGCCCTCGGATACGCGGCGGTCGTGTTCGTCATCGTCCGGTGGGCGGTGGAATCTTCGCCGGGACGCATCTGGCAGGCAATCCGGGAGAACGAGCTTCGGGTCGAGGTGCTCGGCCTGCGGCCGCACGCCTTCAAGCTGATGGCGTTCGTCCTGGCGTCGTTTCTCGCCACCGCCGGCGGTGCCGTCTACCTGCTCTCGTCCCTCACCGGGCCGACACCGTCGGTGACCTCGCCCAACGTGACGCTCACCCTTCTGATCATGGTCGTCCTCGGAGGCGCGGGCACGCGCTGGGGCGCCGTGCTCGGCGGTGTGCTCTACAAGTACTTCGAGAACAGGCTCGGCGCGATCGGCGACTCGTCGACCGTCCACGACCTACCCAGCGTGTTGCGAACGCCGCTCTCCGAGCCGCTCTTCCTGCTGGGCGTGCTGTTCATCGTGCTCGTCTTCTTCCTGCCGGGCGGCATCGCCCGTCTGTCGCTGCGCGGGCGGCGCGGCGGCGGCCTGTCTCGCTTCGAACAGGCGATCTCGGCCCGCTCCGCGCCCGCCGGTGGAATCGAGGAGGCAACGTGACCGCGGTGGCTCCGTCAGGCGTGCGCATCGCGTGGGAACGGCGCGGGACGGGCGAGCCGCTGCTGCTGATCCACGGGCTCGGCTATGCGCGCTGGGGCTGGGAGATTGTCGCCGATGGGCTCGCCGAGGCGCACGAGATCGTGCTGTTCGACAACCGTGGGATCGGCGAGAGCGACGCGCCGACCGGTCCCTACTCGGTGCCGGACCTGGCGCTCGATGCCGTTGCCGTCCTCGATGCGGCCGGCCTCGAACGTGCGCACGTTCTCGGTACGAGCCTCGGCGGGATGATCGCCCTGCAGTTCGTCCTCGACCATCCCGCGCGCGTCGACAAGCTCGTGCTGGCCTGTACGACTCCCGGCGGCGCCAAGTCGGCCCCGATGCCCGACCGAACCGTGCAGCTGTTGGCCGAGGCGCAGGGACTGCCCGCGGAGATCGCCTTGCGGCGCTTCGTCGAGAACGCTTTCGCCGCGCATCCGGATCCGGCGCAGATCGAGCGCATCATGAGGCATCGCATCGCCACGGCCCAGTCGCCGGCAGCGTGGGCGGCCCAGGCGTCGGCCGGCGCGGCCTTCGACGTCTGGGATCGTCTCGGCGAGATTCGGGCGCAGACACTCGTGTTGACCGGCGATCAGGACGCTGTCGTCGATCCCAAGAACTCGGAGCTGCTCGCCGAGCGGATCCCGGCAGTGCGGCTCGAGGTCGTCTCGGGTGCCGGCCATCTGTTCTTCTGGGAACAGCCAACGCAGTTCGTCGAGACCGTGACGGAATTCCTGACATGAGTGGCGCACACACGATTGGCCGCTGGATCACGGACCGCGCACGCACGACGCCCCAGCGCGTCGCGATCGACCACCTCGGGCGCAGCGTCACCTATGCCGAGCTCGACGATCTCTCCGAGCGCTTCGCAGCGTCCTTCGTCGCGCGTGGGCTCGAGCGGGGAGACCGCGTCGCGACGCTGACGGGCAACTCGCCGGAGCACGTCGCCGTCTTCTTCGCGTGTGCGAAGACCGGCTTGATGCTCGTACCGCTCTCGTGGCGGCTCGCCGCTCCCGAGCTCGCCTATCAGCTCGCCGACGCGGAGCCCGCCCTGTTCCTCGTCGAGGACGAGCACACGGCGCTGGCCGAAGCCGGCGGCCACGCGTTCGAGCCGCTCGTGCCCACTGACAACCATGAGGCGGTTCACGTTGAGGTCGAGGACGCCGACCCGCTCTTGCTCGTCTACACGTCGGGCACGACCGGACGGCCGAAGGGCGCGCTGCTGACACACGCGAATTGCTTCTGGACGAACCTCAGCTTCGATCTCGCAACGGGAGTCTCCGGCGACGATGTCGTCTTGCAGATCCTGCCGCAGTTTCACTGCGGCGGCTGGAACGTCCAGGCACTGCTCGCCTGGTGGAAGGGTGCGCGCGTCGTCCTGGAACGCTCCTTCGACGCCGCGCGCTGCCTCGCGTTGATCGAGGAGAAGCGCGTGACGACGATGATGGGCGTGCCGGCCAACTACCTGTTCCTCTCGCACGAACCGGCCTTTGCTTCCGCGGACCTCTCGTCGCTCCGGCGAGCGGTCGTGGGCGGCGCACCCATGCCGGAAGCCCTACTCGGGTTGTGGCACGGCCGCGGCGTCGACATCGTCCAGGGCTACGGCCTCACCGAGGCGGCGCCGAACGTGCTTTGCCTGCCGCCCGAGGATGCCGCGCGTAAAGCGGGCTGGGCGGGGAAGCCGTACCCGCACGTGGATGTCCGGCTCGCCGCCGACGGCGAGCTCCAGGTTCGTGGTCCCAACGTCTTCGCCGGTTACTGGCGCAACCCGGACCCGACGGCAGAGGTACTCGTCGACGGATGGCTACGAACCGGAGACGTTGCCGAACGCGACGACGAGGGCTTCTATCGCATCAGGGGGCGACTGAAGGACATGTACATCTCGGGCGGGGAGAATGTGTATCCCGCCGAGGTCGAGAGTGTGCTCTACGAGCACGACGGGATCACGGATGCCGCCGTCGTGGGAGTGCCGGACGAGCGCTGGGGCGAGGTCGGCATCGCGTTCGTGGTCGCGGACAGCAGCATCTCGGAAGACGACGTGATCGACTTCGTCCGAGATCGTCTCGCACGCTTCAAGGCTCCGAAGGCGGTCCACTTCGTCGACGCGCTGCCACGTTCGGCCATGGGCAAGGTGTCCAAGGAGGAGCTCCTTGCAGGCGTGGAACAGGTGAAGACGTGACCGATGTCGCTGCTACGGGTGTCGACGGTCGTGCGCTCTCGAAGCGCGGGACTCTCACACGCCAGCGCGTGCTCGACGCCGCCGAGGCGGTCTTCGCGCAATACGGCTTTCACGATGCGTCGATCGTGAAGATCACCGAGGCCGCCGGCGTGGGACAGGGAACGTTCTACCTCTACTTCGGCAGCAAGAAGGACGTTTTCGACGAGCTCGTCCGCGACCTCAACCGGCGGGTCCGCCACGCGATGAAGGAGGCGTCGTCGCAGGGGAAGACGCGGCTCGAGGCGGAGGAGCTCGGCTTTCGCGCGTACTTCCGCTTCACGGCCGAGCATCCGGCGCTCTATCGGATCATCAGGCAGGCGGAGTTCGTCTCCCCGGAGATGCTCCGCTACCACTACGAACGGCTCTCGTCCGGGTACGTCGAGGCACTGCGAACGGCGGTCGAGCGAGGCGAGATCGCCGAGCTGGACCCGGAGGTCGCGGCCTATGCATTGATGGGGATGGGGGAGCTCACTGGGATGCGCTGGATCCTCTGGGAACAGGCCGGGGAGATGCCGGAGCGCGTGATCGCCGAGTTGCGTCGCATCATCTCGTGCGTTCTGGAGCGGCCCGCTTGACGCGCGTCGGGCTGGCAGGAACGGCGTCCTACTTGCCGCAGCGGGTGATGACGGCAGCAGAGGTCGGCGAGGCGAGCGGGATTCCGGAGCAGGTGATCGTGGAGAAGTTCGGGCTGCGCGGTAAGCACGTCGCCGCCGAGGACGAGCACGTGAGCGACCTGTCGGTGAGTGCCGGACAGGCGCTCATGCGGGAGCTCGACATCGATCCGAGAGCGGTCGACGCGGTCATGTACTTCGGCTCGACGTGGAAGGACTATGCGGTTTGGCAGGTGTCTCCGCTGATTGCGCACCGCCTGGGCTGCACGAACGCGATCGCGCTCGAGTTCGACAACGTCTCGCACGGCACGCCGATGGCTCTGCGCGTGGCCCGCGATCTCATGCGGGCCGAGGACGAGCTCGAGACCATCCTCATCGTCGCGGCGTGCCGCGAGTCACATCTGCTGGACTACGCGAACGAGCGGTCGCGCTTCATGTTCAACTTTGGCGACGGGTCGGTCGCCGGCCTGCTCGTCAGTGACTCCGGCCGCAACGAGCTGCTGGGCTGTCATGCGATCACGGACGGCTCGCTTGCGCTCCAGGTGAAGCTCCCGCGCGGCGGCAGCGTGCACGCACAGGACGGCTACGGCTTCCTGGACGTCGACGATCCTGCGGCGATGAAGGAGCGGCTCGACGCAACGAGCCTCGACAACTTCGTCGGTGCAGCGTCCGGTGCACTCGAGCGGTCGGGCGCAAACCTGGACGACGTGGACTACCTCTGCGGGATCCACATGAAGCCCTCGATGCACCGGGCCCTGCTCTCGGCGCTCGGCCTCGACGAGAAGCGGGCAGCGTATCTCGATGACACCGGGCACATGAGCGGTGTCGATCCCCTGCTCGCGCTCGACCGGGCTGCACGGTCCGGCGAGATCTCCGACGGCGATCTTGTGCTGCTCCTCGCCGCGGGGACCGGGTACACGTGGGCCGCGAGCGTCGTTCGTTGGGGCGCGAAGTAAAGAGCGTTCTAGTCACCGGCGCGGCGAGCGGCATTGGCCGCGCCGTCGTCGAGCGTCTCCAGACCGACGCCTGGGACGTGCACGGCGTAGACGTTGCGGACGGCGACCTCACTACGAGAGAGGGAAACCGTGCGGTAGTCGATGCAGCGCTCGAACGCTTCGGCCGGCTGGACGCAGTCGTCGCGAACGCCGGTTTCCAACACATCGCGCCGATTGCAGAGTTCCCGGAAGAGCGTTGGGACGCGCTCGTCGCGGTCCTGCTGACCAGTCCGTTTCTCCTCGCGAAGTACGCGTGGGACGCTCTCGCCGCGAGCGGAGACGGGCGCTTCCTGGTTGTCGCCTCGGTGCACGGCCTAGTCGCCTCGCCGTTCAAGGCAGGCTACGTCGCAGCGAAGCACGGGGTGCTCGGTCTAGTGAAAGTGCTCGCTCTCGAGGGCGCCGAAATGGGAATCACGGCTTCCGCCCTCTGCCCCTCATACACCAGGACACCGCTGGTCGAAGCACAGATCGCCGATCAGGCCCGCGTGCACGGCATCTCGCAAGAGCGAGTGCTGGAGGACGTGATCCTCGCGCCGCAGGCCGTGAAGCGCCTGCTCGAGCCGGAGGAGGTTGCTGCGGCTGCGGCCTATCTCCTTGGTCCGAACGGCCGCGCGGTGAGCGGCGCGCCGCTGGTAATGGATTACGGCTGGACGGCCCGTTAGCGCGGCGGTCCCTCCTGCACGAGCGCCAGCACCTCGTCGAACGTGCCGCGCTTGTCGTGCAGGTTTTCGAGCCACCACGTCGCACCGGCCTGGGCGTATGCGACCGGATCCATGCGGTCGCGCTCGCCCAGCACGGCGACGTCGTACTGGTCCGAGCGCCCGATGGTCGCGATGCTGCGCGCGATATCGTCGGGAGAGAGCGTCATGCCTGTCGGATCCGCGCTGTCGGCGAGCCAGCCGTCCCAGCGCGCGGCGCGACGTAGCGACGCGGGACGGTTCCCGCCGATCCACACGGGGAGGTGTTTCTGCACGGGGGTAGGCGCGAGTGTCACACCTTCGACGGTGTAGTGCTCGCCGCGATGCGTGACCTCCTCACCCGACCAGAG
>JBBWZE010000234.1:0-7744 GCA_039648845.1 Actinomycetota bacterium
AGCCGCGGCATTGTATGAAAATGCGCCCGCTGGCGTCCGCCGTCGCGGCTCGGGCCCGTAGCTCAATGGTTAGAGCCGGCCGCTCATAACGGTCTGGTTGGAGGTTCGAATCCTCCCGGGCCCACCAGGCAGTCTGCGAAATGCGGAGATTTCCTGAAAGCTATGTGAAATCGCCCGAATTGGCGGGGATCTGTGCGTCGCTTCGTTTTGCAGAGACGGCGTCGCTATGCTTGAGGGGCCGCTTCTGCCCATTTTTCTCCGGGCCCGACAATTCCGTTTCCCGGAAACGGAGACCGCGAATGACAGAGACTTGGTTCGAATGCCGATTTGCGCTGAGGTCTGTCCGAGGATCTGATGCTGCCGCCACCACTCCGCGGGCACGTTGGCGGCGACTGGGGCAACTCCCGTGCCAGCCCATGGCCGCGCCGGAGCTTGTGGTGCATTTCACACGTCATCGGCGAGGGCATCTTCGAGGCGCTTGGCTTCTGCAACACCGAGACGGATCAAAACTGCAAGCAGTGTGTCCACGTCCCCACGTCGCGTTTGATCCCGACGGAGAAGAGCAGGCTCTTGACGCCAGGCCGCATCGATCAAGGCGCACACGCGTGGGCCGATCGCGTACTCGACCCAAAATTCCGCGTCGTCCGGATGGCTGCTCAGCCATGTTTTCGCGGCCGAGACAGCGAAGGGCAGGTGCGCTGCCCTCGGGGAGACTTCGAGAAGGTTCAGCATGACGAGAGCGACAAAGAGCGAAGGACCACTCTCGATCAGCTTCCGCAGCACAGGAAGGAACGGATCGAGTCGATCGATCGCGGGTGGTAGCAGGTAGGACTTCGCAGGTTGAAAGTGGCCGTAGTCGTTGAAGAAGAACACGGCAATTGCCGGCCCGAGGTGCATCTCGACCGATGCCGAGCTGCTGGCGTTCATCCAACGCCAGCCACTGCTCGTGATCAGGCGGTCTGCAAGGGTCGAGCGAATGCGGACCGCGTCCGCCACTTCGATGTCTTGATTTCCGAAGTAAACGGCGTCAACGCTTCGCAAGAAGACCGTGACCACATCGAAGAACGACTTTTCGGGTAGCGACAGGATCTTCGTCAGCACGAGTTCGTCGACATCGGGCGACTCAAGTCCGGGAAGGCAACGGGTTAGCAGATCGAAGTACGCGTTGTTCCACTCCCCGGGTTCCTGCGAGACCTCTTCGGTGCTGTCCAACTCGGCACCATTCGTAATCGCGGTCCAAACAGCATATGTCCGGACGATCTCGCGCAGCCACGGCCTCTTGGTGATGTCGACCAATCTCGCCACATTGCGAAGCCACAGCGCGGCGCCTTGGTGATCGACGCGCTCCTCAAGTACCTGAGGCCGCCTCACAGGCGGTTGTTCCGGCGAGGTGCCTCCGGGCAGTCGGAGCCGACGTCGTTGCCGCGGCACCACGCCTTCCGACGGCCAATCCGGCCAAGTAGGTTCTGGACGTTCGCCTCTCAGCCAAACCATTTCCGCGTCAACCGCCCCTTCGACTCGGCGCCGACAGCGTTCCTCACGCGCCGCTGTCTGCTCCTCGGAGAGCTCCGAACTACGAACGGGCCGAACTCGAGCTGCCAACGCGCACCGAAGCACGGAGCGTACTAAGCGTTCGTCGATAGTCGCGAGCGCGCCAGCCGCCGCGCCGAACCCATGCGCCGAAGCCGGGTTGCTGCTGGCAGCTACGTCGAGAAGGGCGCGCACATCAGTCGGAGATGGGTTGTCTTTCAACAGGTATACCATCCCGGCGAACGCGATCGCGATCGGGTTGAACCGCAGGCCAGGTCGAACACGGTGGCTGGGGTCATCCTTGGTTTGAAGTGCTTGAACGAAGACGCTTCGGGCCCAATCCCGCTGCCTGGCGCGCAGGTCACCATCGCCGTCCCGCATCGCGATCATCGCCGCGGTAATCACGGCCTCCTCGCGCATCCGCTCTTCATGCGCGCCGCCATCCTCGTCAATGGGGTCTTCATCCGCGCCGCCGTCCTCGCGGATCGGATCTTCATCCGTACCGCCGTCCTTTGCGGTTGCTGTCACGCGATGCGCCCAGTTAACAACTGCCGCCGCCAGCTCGAAGGACGAGCGGACCGGATCCAGCGCGAGCGCGAGGATCGTTTGCATGTTTGAGTTCGTGAACCGATCCTGGGACTCTTCTTGTAAACATTCCAGACGTCGTTTTTCCGCCTTCGGCGACACATACTGGCGACCCAAGATTTCGGTCCCGTCGGTCCGTTTGACCGTCGCTTTGTGCCAGTTTCTCGGATCGACCAAATTGAGAGCGTGGACGACCATTAACGCTGGATCGCCCAGGTCCGATCTCTCGTCAGGCGGCCCGAGTCTGGCCGCCGCGCGGCGCAACAGGTCGGTGAGGGTGTTGCGCGGTTCAGGCTCCTCGGCGATAGCATAGTATCTGATGAGCTGTTCGATACAGAAGCGGCGAGAAGGACGCTGCGCCAGGCTAGCGAGGCTCGCTGCCCCGACTGGCTCCTTCTGAAGGTCCTTGAGCCCGAAAAGATCTGGATATTCGATGCCGTCGTGCACCTGTCGCTCTCTATCGAGGCACAGGAGTTCGGGACAACCGAGGAAGGGCACCGCGGGCTGCCGCGACGTCGGCCAGTGCGACAGCAGGAGGTCGACCGCGACCAGGAGGTAGGCGGCTGGCGCGCCGAGCGGACCGAGCACGTCCGAGATGGCCTTATCGACTGGCTCTCCTGCCTCGATCCGCCTGTGAGCCCAGGCCTCCAGGGCCATCAGAGCCGAAGTCACGCAGAACGAATGCGACCCTCCTTCCCGTGACCATGCATAGGATCTCACCCACGGGAAGGCGCGCTCACCGTCGGGGAACGGGATGATGAGTGCATTGGAGCCATGGTCGCGTCCGCCGGTGTGGAACGAGATTTGATGATCGACAAGCCGCCTGATCAACGACAAGCCTTGTTCGGGAGCATGGGTCAGGAGCTCGAGAAAGGGGCCCTGCGCCGGCGACGCTGGGGTGAATTCGTGGTCGACGTACGTGAACGGCTCTTCTAGCTCGCGGTGACCGCGCGACCTGCTGGAGTCCGGCTCAGGGATCAGCGCGCGTTCGGTGAGTTTCGCGAGCTCTGCGGGCGCAGCCTCAGCGAGCGAACCACGAAATTTCAGAATGCTTTGCACCACATCGTCGCGATACCCACGTCGTTCCACCGAGCGCAGATAATCTGCAGCCAGAGCTGGTGTTCGGCGGCAGAATAGCAGAAAGCCGGTGCGGAGATCGGACTCCAGCGAACGCAGCTGCTGACGTTCGAGTTCGCCGTTGAACGGCTCATGCCAGCGTGGGCCGGCTTCGCGGGCGTCCTCGATTTCAGTCAACCAGTGGTGCAGCCACCTCAGCAAGAGGGGTGTAACGGTGTCGAGACCGATCATCCCTAGGGACCACGCTGTGTACAGGTCGACAATGTCGGGGATCACCGCTGGAGCCAACTGCTCACGTTGTCTGAGCAGCCAGAGGATAAGTCGGCCCCATGAAGGGCCGTTCGGAATGTGCAGTCCCCGCGGAATCGCCGCTGCGTCGATACCGGCGGCTTTGAACAACTCCGACGCAGGCTCGACGTCGACCGCCATGACAATTCGGATAAGTTCGCGAAGCAGGCTCCCCCGATCGGCGGTGAGCAAATCCGAGACCCGTTCCAGCAACTCAGAACTCGTCTCCGAGTGCACCAACGCCAGGAGTGCGGCCCGACGCCACGACGCGTGCGCGCCTTGACGACTCAATCTGCCGAGCAGCAAGTTCCAGCGGTTGCCATCGGCCGCACGCTCCAGGATCATCCGCGCGGTGAGTTCGATGCCCCTTGCCAGTGCGGCCGATGCGGGCCGGTCGAGAGGGAGTCTATCGATCGCGTCTGGCTCGACATATAACAGGCTAGCGATGGCCCACTCGCGCAAGACGTCGTGGCGGAAGGCGACGCGATCACCTCCCAAATCGCGCAACGTCTCGCTCCTGACCAGTGCATCTACCGCTCTGGGTGGCTGCTGGCTCGCGTCAAACGGTTCCGTACTCAACAGCGATTTTTCGGCGACGGCTCGCAGAAGTCTGGCTCGCTCTCGATGGTCATCATCGTATCGACCGTCCGCAGATCTCCACCACTGCTCGGCCATATCGATTTCGGTACGCGGCGCGGGCTCGTCGGAGGGGCGAGCCGCGAGTCGGGAAAGACGAAACAGGTTGCGGGCGACAGCGCGCGCTGGATGGCTGTCCGCGAGGAGCGCTGCGAGTCCCGGTGCCGCGTTTCGCAACTCATCAATCTCCGCCGCGCTGAGTTCATCGATAACCACCGGCGGAGCGCGACCGAGACGGTCGAGGGCGTCGGCCGGCAGCCAGTTCGGCTCCTCGACTCCGAAGTTGCGCCTCATCGTCGCGATAATCACGAAACCACTCACGTTGGCGGCCTCGCCGACGATGTCGACGACCGTTTTGCGTTCTTCCTCGTCGAACAAATCGAGCCCGTCGATGAACAGCGCTCCTCCACCGTCGCTCGCCAAGTCCGACAGGAGCTCACGAGCGGTCCCTTCGAAACCAAGCTCGCCGCGCATCGCCATCCAGCCCCGGCGCGTCGTGCGACCAGGGCTGAGAACGAGCACGCGCGATTCAGCTGATAGCTGCTCGGCAAAGTGCTTCAGCACGGCGGATTTGCCGACACCGGCGTCGCCGCGGATCTCAACGTAGCGGCCCTCATCGAGCGCCGAGTGAACGGCGGTGGCGGGTACAGGCCGCGTGATGGTGACATTACCGACCCGGTCGCCGATGTCCGCGAGAGCGTTCTTAGCGGCTTCAGCGAGCGCTGTGCGCACGCTGTAATGACGCCGTTCGCCCGATAGGCGATAGAATTGGTGGCTTAAATCTTCGATCACCCGGTCGCGAGTGCGGTCCCCGCCGCTCGCCGCGACCGCAAGAGCAAGCTCGACCAAGCTCGCCCAGAGACTGGCCGCGCGTGCTTTCTCGTCTGGATGGAGAGCGTGGACAGCGCGTTCCCTTGCGAGCTCCTCAGACGCGGAACCTTGAGATGTAAAATCGAAAACCAGAATCTGCAGCCTACGCAGCAGCTGCCATACCGTCTCGTCGTCGTCACCCGCGCCAACGTCTCGCAGATGCGACCGGAAGGTGTCGACAAAACGACGCATATCATCATTGGCGGAGCCGGGCCGTCCGATACGTGCCATGAAGGTGGCCGCGGAATCCAACTGCCGTGCCCAGGTCAGGACGTCCTGGTAGGCGCCGTCGATCTTGCGAGACGTTCGAGCGGTTGCGATGGCGAGTTCGTATCGGCTGCTCCAGAACTCCGGCTTGCGAGACGCGTTGGCAATCTGCGCTACGACAGAGCGGAATACTGGGTCCGAAGGAGCAAAGCTGATGCTCCGCTTTACCTGAATCTCGAGGATGGCGGGCTCGCCTCGGCTGTTGTGCCCCCGAAGGACAACGTCATCGAGGGGACTGCCCTCTGCCCCCCTCTGAAGCTCAATGCGGTCAATCGTGATGCCGGGCAGACCGCGAGGTTCGGCTCCCGTCAACATCGACAGCAAATAGTGCGCGCCGACCTGGCCCTCGAAATGACTGCCTGCAGGTCCGCTCGAAGCTGGGCTGGTGGCGTCTACCGTCACCGCTGTCCACCGATCGTTGTCGCCGGGCGTCCGGGATGAAGGTTTCACGCCCTCGTATCGCAGGCAAGGCCCGCCCGTTCAGTTGGGCTCGTCCGATTGACGCGGTACTCGAAGGCCCGCTCGCTCAACGCCGCGTCTGCTGCTGGCACGATGCTTCTTGACTTATTGAGCGCCTCGATTCCGATGATTCGATTGCGTGCCGCGCTGCCGCCGTATGCGGCTCGCTCAACTACAATGGATTGGAACTACGTCGAATTCTAAGTGATGCGATATTGTTCGGCAGGAAATCCAAGCATCTGATGTTGCCGAGACCATTCGGCGGGCGCGTCCACGAGCCTAGCAACTCCCATTCCGCGAGGCAGTCGCCCTTCGATCGCAGCTTTGACGACATCTGGGGTGAGGAACGCGAGCGAAATCGTCATATTGATCTTGCGGATGCTGCATCTCTCGCGCTTGGCGATACCTTCGACAGTGGTTGTTGCGTCGTCGACAAGCTCCTTGAGCCAGCGGCGCCCCCGTACGATCGCGGCGACCAGGGTCGCGCGAGTCTCAGCGCGGATCGGACGAGCGTTTTGTCGCTCAATAGTATCCGGCAAGAGTATCTCGCGCCGCTGCTTCGATGGCGGCTTTCGCCACGGCACATGAAGGGTGAGGGCGCCTCTGCTGCGGCGTTTGGGCACTTGCCCCTGGACAAGGTTGACGACCACCTGACCCAGCCGGATCACAACGCGCGTAACGTGAGTGTTGATAAGACTCCGATCATCAACCGAGGCCGACAGCTTGAGACGTTCACGGACCGAGTTGACGACCAGCACCTCGATCTCCGTTGCAGGCACCCGACTTATCGACCCGGCACGTTCGGACTGCCCTTGGAGCAGGACGGACGACAGATAATATCGGTACTTGATGCCGCGCTTGCGGGCATGGCTTGGGGTCATCCGGTTGCCTCGGTCATCGAAGATGCGGCCTGCTAACAGGGCTTCTGAGTTCGTTCTGGCGGCCTTGTGACCGTTGATCTGAGCATCTAGCTTCGCCTGGACGGTGTCGAATAGCTCGCGGTCCACGGTGGCGATCTGTTCGCCCTTGAGGATCTCGCCCTTGAAGGCCACTTCGCCAATATAGAAGCGATTGCGAAGGAGGTGGGCGAGGGGCCCGCGCGTAAACGGAATGCCGCCGCCCCTCTCTCCCGACTTGAGGGTGCGCACCTTGGTGACGATCCCACGCTTGCGCAGGTCGGCCATCAGCAGGTTGAGGCTGCCGAGCTTGAGATAGCTGCGGAAGATAATGCGGATCCGCTCGGCCTCGGCTTCATTGACAGTGATCTTCCGATCCTTGGTGTCATAGCCGAGCGGCGCCATGCCGCCGACCCAAAGGCCCTTGCGTTTGGAGGCCGCAATTTTGTCCCGGATGCGCTCGGAGGTGACTTCCCGCTCGAACTGGGCAAACGAAAGCAGGACGTTCAACGTGAGCCGCCCCATGGACGTGGTGGTGTTGAATTGCTGGGTGACGGAGACGAATGAGACATTGCGCTGGTCGAAGAGCTCGACCAGCTTGGCGAAGTCCGCCAACGAGCGGGTCAGGCGGTCGACCTTGTAGACCACGATGACATCGACCTTGCCGGCCTGGACGTCATTGAGAAGGCGCTGCAGGGCAGGGCGATCGGTATTGCCGCCCGAGAAGCCACCGTCATCGTATTTGGCTCTCAGAAGAGTCCAGCCTGCATGGGCCTGGCTGCGAATATACGCCTGTGAGGCATCGTACTGGGCATCGAGCGAGTTGAAGTCCTGCTCGAGCCCCTGGTCGGTCGAGACGCGAGTATAGATCGCGCAGCGAATCGGCTTTGCCGGCTTCATCGGGAGTCTCCTCCCTTCGATGGCTTATCCCGCAGGCCAAAGAATCGTGGTCCGTTCCAGCGGGTGCCGGTGATCGCAAGCGCAATCTTGGAGAGGCTTGGATAGGTCTTACCCTTCCAGGCAAAGCCATTCTCAAGCACCGTCACCCGCTGCATCTGCCCGTTCCATTCGCGTCCCAGCACGGTGCCGGGTCTCACATCAACAGGACGCCGGGCCACGGCCCGTTGTCCGGCCTT
>JBBWZE010000237.1:0-3176 GCA_039648845.1 Actinomycetota bacterium
CGATCTGCCGGATGCGCTCTCGCGTCACGCCGAATGCCCGGCCGACTTCCTCGAGGGTGCACGGCTGCGCGCCTGACAGGCCGAAGCGAAGCTCGATCACCTGACGTTCGCGCTCGGGCAGCGCGGACAGTGCATGCTCCACGTCCTCACGGCGTAGCGACAGCGTGGCGGTATCGAATGGCGACTCGGCCGACTCGTCCTGGACGAAGTCGCCGAGCTCCGAGTCCTCCTCCTCGCCGATCGGCTTCTCGAGCGAAATGGGTAGCTGCGACATGCGCAGGATCTCGCGCACCTCGTCTGTGGTGATCTCGAGCTCCTCGGCGATCTCGTCGGGCCGCGGCTCCCGCCCGAGACGCTGCACGAGCTGGCGTTCGATGTGAACGACCTTGTTCAGCTTCTCGACCATGTGCACGGGTATGCGAATCGTGCGCGCCTTGTCCGCGATCGCGCGCGTGACGGCCTGGCGGATCCACCAGGTCGCATACGTCGAGAACTTGTAGCCCTTGCGATAGTCGAACTTCTCGACCGCGCGGATCAGGCCGAGGGATCCCTCCTGGATCAGATCCAGGAAGCTGAGACCGCGACCGAGATAGGACTTCGCGATCGAGACGACGAGCCTCAGGTTCGCCTCGATCATCTGCGTCTTCGCCGACATGTCGCCGCGCTCGATGCGCTTTGCGAGGTAGACCTCCTGGTCGGCCGTGAGCAGCGAGACCTTGCCGATCTCGCGCAGGTAGAGGCGCAACGAGTCGAGCGATGGCTCGACGCTCAGGTCGAGCTTCGGGCCCTTCTCTTCTTCAGGTGTGGCGAGCTCGTGCGGCGGATGCTTGTGCGTCTCGCCCTCGAGCAGCTCGACCCCGTGGTCGACAAGGTACGTGTAGAAGTCTTCGATCTGCTCCTTCGTGAGCTCGACATCTTCGAGCCCGGCTGCGATCTCGTCGTAGTTGAGAACGCCTTTCTCGAGACCTTCCTGGACGAGCTTCTGCAGCTCCTCGACCTCAGGAAGGGAGATTTCGACGGTGAGCAACGGCGGCCTACCTCCCGGCTTCTTTTTCGCGTCGGTTGACGGGGACTCGATCTACAAACGCAAAAGAGCCGGATACCCGCTTCCCCCCGGCTCACCCTCTCGCCGTGGGGATATTACAGAGGTGACCGAAAAAGCAAATAGCGCATTTTTGTCAGATCGTGATCTCTCCTACTAATTCGCCGCGACTGTTCTCGAGTGGGACAACAGCGAGGTCGCCGAGATCCAGGTCGAGCTGCCGAAAAAAAGCAGCCGCTGCCGGGCCGAGCCCCCGTCCGTTTCCGTCCTCAGCCTTGAGCGCAACGCCGATGCCACTGCCAGCAGCGCACAACAGCCCTTCGGCGCCGCCTTTCGCGATCCAGCCCGGCAGCGCCTTCATCAAGCGCGTGTCGCTGGCGATCGGTCCTCGAATCAGATCGGGATAGGCACGCATTCCCGCCGTGACTTTCTCGCCGCCCTCCAGCTCGGGCAGGCGTGCGAACGCGATGGCCATTCGTTCCAGCGGCAATCCAAACGTCAGGACTCCGCACCCGTCTACTCCGGTGCGGATCTCCTCCTCCGCAACCTCCGACGCCTCGGAGTGGATCGCGAGCATCTCCTTCTGCACGCGATGTCCTTCGAGCCGGTAGCCCTCGCTGCGCCAGCCTTTCGCTCGGCAGAGCGCGAGCATCCCGGCGTGCTTGCCGGAACAGTTGTGCTTGAGGCGCGACGGCGGCCGCCCCACGGACCCGCACTCGAGCTCCTCTTCGGTCGCCGGAGCCTTCGCCAGCAGCGCGCCCACCGCCGCGAGCTGGGCGTCGTCGGCGAGATGGGACGCCGACGCGATCGCAAAGTCACGCTCGTCGAGGTCGGCCCGGGCACGTGCCAGCGGGATCGCTTGCAGCGGCTTGGACGAGGAGCGCATGAAGGCGACGAGGCTCGCATCGCCTGCCTCTGCGACCACCGCTCCGTCCTGGACCGCGACCGCGTGGATGCGGTGCACCGCCTCGGTCAGTCCCCCACGACGCACGGATACCCTGATTGGGTCGATGCGCTGGAGCCTAAAGGCCAACCCGGGTGCCTGAACTTCCGGAGATGGAGGCGTGGCGACGCGCGCTCACGGACCCGGTCTCCGCGTTCCCGATCGCAAAGGCAGGGCCCGCGCACATCGCAACGCTCAAGACGTTCGATCCACCACTTTCAGCGCTCGAAGGGCGACAGCTAGCCGGGGCGGATCGGCGCGCGAAGCGGTTGCTCTTTCCGACGACGGACGGCGAACTGGTGGTGCTCGTGCATCTGATGACGGCCGGACGGTTGAAGTACCTCAAGGCCGGCGAGACCGGTCCGAAGACACCGGCTTTCCAGCTCGTCTTCGAAGGTGGAGCTCGCCTCGTTCTGACCGAGGCCGGTGCGAAGAAACGTGCGGGCGTCTGGCTGCTGACGCCGGAGGAGGCAGAGCAGGAGCTCGCCCACCTCGGGCCCGAAGCGCTCGGCCTCGGCGCCGAGCGGCTGGTCGAGATCTGTGCCTCCGAATCGAGGCGGCTGCATTCGCTGCTGCGCGACCAGCGCGCGATCGCCGGAATCGGTCGCGCCTGGGCGAACGAGATTCTGCATCACGCGCAGCTCTCGCCGTACGAGCTCACCCGCGACGTCACACCTGACCAGGTCGAGCAGCTGGCGAACGCGATCGACACGGAGCTCGAGCGAGGGCTCGAGCTCCGCGAGGCGGGCGCAAACGACAAGCGCACCTACCGCGTCCACAACAAACTCGGCGAGCCGTGCTACGTGTGCGGCACTCCGATCGCGCAGGTCGATTTCGAAGAGCACACGATCTATTACTGCCCGGAGTGTCAGACAGGTGGGCGCATTCTGAAGGACCGACGTCTGTCACGATTGCTGCGCTGATGTCCGACTTGCTTCAGGCGCTTTACCAGGGCGATCGCGTGCGTGTCGACGAGCTGTTCGCCGCCGCGCCCAAGCTCGATGTGTTCGAGGCGGCGGCTTTCGGCAGGACCGACCGTCTGCGCGAGCTGCTCGACGAGGATTCTTCCCGGGCGAACGAGTTCGGCGACGACGGCTTTCACCCCCTCGGGCTCGCGTGTTTCTTCGGGCACGTCGAGGCGGCTCGACTGCTGCTCGACCGCGGCGCCGACGTCGACATGCTGTCGAAGAA
>JBBWZE010000241.1:0-3426 GCA_039648845.1 Actinomycetota bacterium
CGCAGCGGCTGGGGTGGAGCGCTGATCGATCTGAAAACGGGAACCCGCAACTACCTCTACGCCACGGAAGACTTCTGGTACCAGCCTGGGCGTCGGATCCACGAGGTCACGCGCTTCGCCGGCGTCACGCAGGGGGACTTGACCTACTCGGCCGGCCGCCTTTCATCCCTCGACAAGAAGCTGGGCAGTCTCGTTACGCGCTACCGCCAGGCCCTCCGGGATGGGAGCGCGCTCGTCCTCGGCCGCAGTTTGGTCGAAGGTCAGCCGGTCTACTGGATCCGCGTCGACAGCGAGAGCCTCCCCGATGCCCGTAAGAGGCTGCACAAGTGGGCTTACGATGTCGCCGTCTCTCAAAAGACGTTCGAACCGGTCGCGGTGCGCGAGTTGCGCGACGGCAGGCCGGTCCCCGACGGGAACTCGATCGTCCTCGAGGCTGAGAGTGGCTCGAGTGGCGAGGGCAACTTCAGACGTGTGCCGCACGACTCGAACCGCCTGCCGCTGAAGATCGGATGGACCGGATTCTTGACGCCGTCCGAGGCGAGCGGTGTGCTCGGACGGCCTGCCCTCTGGGCCGGGCAGAGCGTCGCCGGTCTCGGCCTTGCACGGATCTGGAAGGACGTGCGCGGCGAGGGTCACGACCGTAAGAGCGGGGGCTGGGTGAAGACGTATACCGGAGTGACGTTCTTCTACGGAACGCTCGACGCTAACGGCGATCCTGCGAGTTCCCGCAACGCGAACAGCGCGGCCAAGCCGTTGCCGTTCGTTCAAGTCGGCGAATCACGGACCTTGGATTCGCTTTTCCAACGCGTCGTCACGAACTACTCGCCCCCTGAGGGCTCGATCCTGGTCTTCGATGGCGGAGTGGCGGTCATGAAGAAAGATGGTCTCTTTGTTGCGCTCGTCGCGTCGAGCGAAGGTGTACTCCTGGCGGCCGCCCGGGCGCTCGAGCGCGTGCCGTCGAGTAATACGCCCGCTAGTTCGGTGTCGCGCTCCATCACGGGCGGCACCAACGACTCGCCTGTGTGGCTGCTCATGCGTACCCGGAACTCCTGATCTGGACCCCCGGCGAACGGATCGCCGGCGTCGGATTCCATCCTTGAAGGCGAAATTCGACCGATCAACGCCAGTGGGCGACAATGCACCGACGGACGTCGACCGGAGGAGGAGAGCCCGATGGCAGCACCCGAACGCTTCAGCCGGGTCCCCGACGGACAGGGAGCCCAGCGGAAGGAGCGGGTCGTGAACGGAAACATCCGGCTTGGCCGTTTCGGCGGGGTCGAGGTTCGGATCAACTGGAGCTGGCTCGTGATCTTCGCCCTGATCGTCTGGACGCTGGCGGACGGGATCTTCCCGTCGCAGAATCCAGGTCTCTCCGGCGGCGTCCACCTCGCCATGGCGATCGTTGCGGCTCTGCTGTTCTTCGCATCGCTCCTGCTGCACGAGCTCGGGCATTCGTGGGTGGCGCGCCGGGAGGGCATGGAGATCGACGGGATCACGCTCTGGCTGTTCGGGGGCGTGTCGGAGTTCAAGACGCGCTTCCCCAGCGCGGGTGCCGAGTTCCGGATCGCCATCGCGGGACCGCTCGTGTCGCTCGTTCTCGGGGTGGTCTTCGTGCTGATCGCGCTCGCCGGCCTGCCGAGCGCCGTCGACGGTGTCGCCGCGTGGCTTGGTTACATCAACTTGACCTTGCTCGTCTTCAACCTGATTCCGGCGTTGCCGCTCGACGGCGGCCGCGTGCTGCGGGCGGCGCTCTGGCGTATCAGAGGCGATCTCGGGTGGGCAACGCGCATCGCCACCGAGATCGGGCGGGGATTCGGCTACCTGTTCATCGCCCTGGGGATCGCGATGTTCATCTTCGAGGGATCGTTCAGCGGCGCGTGGCTCGCGTTCATCGGCTGGTTTCTGCTCCAGGCTGCGACGGCGGAGGCGCGGTACATCGCCACGGAGGCGGCGCTCGCTGGGCTGCGCGTGCGCGACCTGATGGTCCGCAACCCGGTGACCGTCGACGGCGATCTCACCGTGGGACGGTTCATGGACGAGGTAGGGGGTTCACGTCATTTCGCGACCTATCCGGTTATCGATGGAGAGCGGCCGATCGGGCTCCTTGCCTTCCGCTCCGTAGCCGCCGTCCCGCGCTCGGAGTGGGACTCGCGACGGGTGCGTGACGCCATGATCCCGCTCGATCGCGTCCCGATGCTCACCGAGGACGAGACGGCGGTCGAGGCGCTCGCCGCCCTCTCGTCGTCGAGCTCGAATCGGGGCCTGATCGTCGAGAACGGACACCTGGCCGGCCTCCTCTCCATCACCGATCTCACGCGAGCGCTCGAAGTGCGACCACGCCCGCCGCGGCCCGCAGCAGCCTGATCTTGTATTCGCTCCACGCGGAAGGGAAGATCCCGAGATCGACAGGAGGGTTATCCATGGCAAGCGTGGTTGATTCCACCGAACGGCGCGACGCCCTCGTCGAACGCCTGTTCATGAACGCGATCGGCGCGTTCGATCTCTTTTCTGTCTACATCGGTGAACGTCTCGGCCTCTACCGGATCCTCGCCGCTGAAGGCCCTCTGACATCCGCAGCGCTCGCGGAGGCTGCAGGGGTCAACGAGCGGTATGCACGTGAATGGCTCGAGCAACAGGCTGCGAGCGACCTTCTCGAGGTGGCGGCAGATGGGGATGCGGAGCAGCGACGGTTTCGTTTGCCGGAGGGGCACGAGGAAGCGCTCCTGGACGTCTCGAGCCTCAACTACATCGCGCCGATGGCGCGCGCTGTCCTCGCCTCGATCCGTCCGATTGACGCAGTGCTTGCCGCATTCAGGACCGGGGAGGGCGTCCCGTACGCCGACTATGGCGAAGACTTGCACGAGGGCCAGGCTGCATTCACGCGGCCGTTGTTCGAGAACCTGCTCGGGAAGGAGTGGCTGCCTGCGGTCCCGGAGCTCCACGAGCGGCTGCTGGCCGGCCCGCCCGCACGGGTGGCGGACATCGCCTGCGGCCAGGGTCGCTCGAGTATCGAGATTGCTCGTGCCTACCCCACAGTGCAGGTTGACGGAATCGATTCCGACCACGCGTCCATCGAACGTGCCCGCGAGAACGTCCTCGGGAGCGGGCTCGAGGACCGAGTGACGTTCCACGACCGCGACGCTGCAGACGCGGAGTTGGCCGGCCGCTATGACCTCGTCACGATCTTCGAGGCATTGCACGACATGTCGTACCCGGTGGACGTCCTGCGCGCCGCGCGAGGACTGCTCGTAGACGGCGGCGTCCTGTTCATCGGGGACGAACGCACCGAGGACGCCTTCACCGCCCCGGCGAGCGAAGTGGAGCGGCTCTTCTACGGCTTCAGCGTCTTCCACTGCCTGCCCGTCGGCATGGTCGGGAAGGGGGCTGCCGGCACGGGCACCGTGATCCGGGCCGACACAGTTCGAC
>JBBWZE010000266.1:0-2774 GCA_039648845.1 Actinomycetota bacterium
GTGGCGGAGGCCAACGTGGGCGCCCTCAAGCAGATGCTCGGCAAACGCGCGAGGCGAACGTAGATGCCACGCGTCAAGCGTTCCGTCGCCTCCCGCAAGAAGCGGCGCAAGGTTCTCGACCAGGCCAAGGGCTACTGGGGGCTGAAGAAGTCCTCGTACAAGTATGCGAAGGAGCAGGTCGACCACTCGCTCACCTACGCGTACCGCGATCGCAAGAACAAGAAGCGGACCTTCCGCCGCCTCTGGATCATGCGGATCAATGCAGCCGCACGCGCGAACGGCCTCTCGTACAACCAGTTCGTCGCCGGCCTGAAGGTGGCGGAGATCGAGCTCGACCGCAAGGTGCTCGCCGACCTCGCAGTCAGCGATCCGCAGGCCTTCGGCGCGATTGCCGAAAAGGCGAAATCGGCGCTCGGGCAGAACGCTTCGTGAGCCAACGAGGTGCGTTAGACGGTTGCGCGGGCAAAGCCCACGCAACCTCTATGGTCGGCGTCGCGAAGCGACGCCTTCGAGCCAAGTCCGAGTTGGCTGCTCAGCAGTCCTGATCACCTCTCGCGAGAACGAGAAGCTCAAGCTCGTCAGGAAGCTGCACGGCCGCAGCTGGCGCGACAAGCTCGGGCTCTTCGTCGCGGAGGGCGAGGATCTCGTCCAGGCTGCATTCGACGTGGGGCTTGAGCCCGCGGAGCTCCTGGTCGCCGGCGACAACGTCGACCCGAGCTTGCTGGCCGAGGTGTCGGCCCTCGGCCATCCGCCGCGCGTCATCGGCGTCTTTCGCCGCGATGACCTGCCTCGGGCGCCGCTGCCCGAGGTCGGGCTGGCTCTCTGGCACGTCGCGGACCCTGGCAACGTGGGCGGCCTGGTGCGGGCAGCCGACGCGCTCGGGCCCGGGTTCGTCGCCATCTCCGCCGGCTCCGCAGATCCGACGGCCCCGAAAGCGCTGCGCGCCTCGATGGGCGCGCTCTTTCGCGTGCCGCTGGTCGGCTTCGACGAAGCGCCCGGCCGCCGGGTCGCGCTCGTTGCGCACGACGGTCGACCCCTGGACGAGCTCGAGCTCTCGGGACCGACGACGTTCGTCCTCGGCGCCGAGCGCGAAGGCCTGCCGCCGGAGGTGCGTGCGCGTTGCGACGAGCAGGCGACGATTCCCCTCGCCGAGGGCGCCGATTCACTGAACGTCGCAGTCGCCGGCGCGATCGCTCTTTACGAGTTCGCGCGCCGGCGGAGTTCGACGAGAGGTGCTTAGCGCAGCGCCGGAGCCGAAGGCATCTGCATGTCCACCTCTGGCACGGTCCGCTCGGATTCCGCTGCGGTCAGGTAGGGGCGATCCTCAAAGCTCATGAAGCAGACGACGTAGGCATTCGGGACCGTGTCGACGCTGTTGTTGTACGCCTGCACGGTCAGGTTGTACGCCTGCCGTGACATCGAGATGACTCTTTCCAGCTGCGCGAGCTCTTCCTCGAGGCGTTGAAAGCTCGCTTCGGCCTTCAGGTCGGGATAGCGCTCGACGTTTGCGAAGAGCCGTCCCAGCGCGCCGGTCAGGACGTTCTCCGCCTGCGTCTGCTCGGCGGAGCTGGTCGCAGCAATCGCCTGATTGCGGGCCTGCGTCACCTCGTCGAGCGTCCCGCGCTCGTGGGTCGCGTAGCCGGAGACTACCGCGACGAGGTTCGGGATCAGATCGTGGCGCCGCTTGAGCTGCACGTCGATGTCGGCCCAGAGCGCATCGGCCCGGTTGCGAAGGCGGACCAACTTGTTGTAGACGGAGCCGATCCAGAGGGCGGCGAGCGCAAGGAATGCGAGCAGCGCGAAGAAGGAGATGGTGAGGGGGTCGCGTGTCATGAGGTCCTTGTCGGCTCGGCTGCGGTTCAGCTTGAGGCACGGAGGGCGATCCAGACGGTGTCCTCCCGGCCCCGATAGGGACTCCGGTCGAACCAGCCGTAGCAGGCCTCGACCTGAAAGCCCGCTTGCTCGAGGAGGTTGCGCCACTCGTCGGGCGAGAGCCACGCGAGCGCCATCGTCGTCTCCCGCTCGTCGTCGCGCACCGTCAGCGTCAGGGTTCGCGCCGATTCGTCCCACAGCGCGTGCTCGAAGATCCCCGGCTCGCGTTCGAGCCAGCGGTCGTGCGTCTGGGCGATGTCGGCCGCGTCAGGGGTGAACACGTCGAAGACAAACCGACCCCCGAGCACCAGTCGATCGTGCGCGGCGCGGAGCACGCTCAGCCGATCCGCGTCCGTATGCATGTGGAGCACCGAGCGGAAAGGACAGATCACGAGCGGGACGCGTTCCTCGACCGGCGGCTCCCGCAGGTCGCCCACCCGCA
Organism: Actinomycetota bacterium; assembly: GCA_039648845.1. Lineage (GTDB taxonomy): Bacteria > Actinomycetota > Thermoleophilia > Gaiellales > Gaiellaceae > 3-1-20CM-4-69-9. The sequence continues at coordinate 2,315 of JBBWZE010000266.1, forward strand.
GGTCGAGCTCGACTCCGGCGAGCGCAGCGCGGCGTGCGCACACGTCGAGCATCGCCCTCGAGGAGTCGACCCCGACCACGCGGATCCCGTCGGCAGCGATCGGGACCGCGATCCGTCCGGTTCCGACACCGAGCTCGAGCACAGGCCCCCCGGACCGGCGCGCTTCCTCCAGGTAGAACGCCACGTCCTCGACGACGCTGGCGCTCCAGGGGTCGTACAGCTCCGCTATCGCGTCGTAACTGCTCAAAAGCTCGGTGCCCCTTCCGGCAATACGCGCCGTGCTTCTGACCCGCCATCACGCGGCGCCAGAGTCCACCCTCGCCCTTGCCCAGACAGACCAGCCTGGACGCAGGCGAGTGCGGCCTCCGGCTTGGTGCTGGCGACCCAGAAGCGCGGCAGTATCACCGGAAGGGGCACTATTCGGCCTGTGGACTGGGACGCGTATGCAGACAACGCCTTG
>JBBWZE010000267.1:0-4225 GCA_039648845.1 Actinomycetota bacterium
TGGGTTCTGTCGTAGACGAGTTGTCCGAGCTCATCGTGTAGATGCTCCTGTAGAAGCTTGATCTCGATGATGTCGTTGCGCAAGAGGTCCTGCAGAACGCGGTCCGCCTCCTCGCGCAGCTCCTCGAGCAACGCGCCGGAACCGTCGCCGAAGCCGCGGGCGATCAGCTCGGTCGGGCCGGCGCTGCCGTCGTCCGAGGCCGCGACGGTGGCCACGACGATCACGACGCCGTCTTCAGAAAGCCGCCGGCGGTCGCGCAATGCCACATCGTGCACGTCCCCCACTCCCAGGCCGTCGACGAATGTCACGCCGGTCTTGACCTCGTCGACGATCCGTGCGCCGTCCCGACTGAGCTCGACGACGGTTCCGTTCTCGGCCAGCACGATGTTCCCGGCGGGCACTCCCGCTTCGCGTGCGAGCTGACCATGCGCAGCCAGCATGCGGAATTCTCCGTGAATGGGCATCACGGCTTTGGGCCGCACGAGTGCCAAGAGTGTGCGGAGCTCTTCCGCGCAGGCGTGACCCGAGACATGGACGGGCGCAATCTCCTGGTGCAGCACCTCGGCGCCCGTCTTCGCGAGCTGGTTGATCGTGTCGTGGACGCGGAGCTCGTTTCCGGGCACGGGCTTCGCAGAGATGATCACCGTGTCGCCGCGTTCCACGTGAATCGCGGGATGGTCGTTGTAGGCGATTCGCGTCAGCGCCGAGAGTGGCTCGCCCTGGCTTCCGGTACAGAGAATGAGCTGTTCCTGCGGCGGGATGTCGTCCAGCTCCGGCGGTCGGACGAGAACGCCTTCCGGCACCTCCATGTAACCGAGGTTCCGCGCGATGTTGGTGTTCTTGCGCATCGACCGCCCAACGATGCAGACCTTGCGGCCGAGGTCGACAGCGACGTCGACGGCCTGCTGCATGCGGTGCACGTTCGACGCGAACGAGGCGACGAGGATCCGTCCCTCTCGAAGCGGGAAGATCTGACGGAACGCCTCGCCCACGATCCGCTCGGACTGCGTGAACCCGGGACGCTCGGCATTGGTCGAGTCTCCGAGGAGCAGGTCGACGCCCTGGTTGCCTAGGTCCGCGAGCTTGCCGACGTCGGTCTTGAGGCCGTCTACGGGCGTGTGGTCGAGCTTGTAGTCGCCGGTGTGCACGATCCGTCCTGCGGGCGTCTCCAGCACGACGGCGGCCGAGTCCGGAATCGAGTGTGCCATCCGGACGAACGAGATCCGGAACGGTCCGACCTCCCGAGGCGGGTCGTCGGGATGCACCTCGCGCAACTCCGCGGCGCGCAACAGGCCGTGCTCGTCGAGCTTGGACTTCACCAGCCCGAGCGTCAACCGAGTCGCCCAGACCTCGGGAATCGGCACCTCCCGCATCAGGTACGGGAGCGAGCCGACGTGATCCTCGTGGCCGTGCGTCAGGATCACGGCTCTGATCGAATCGGCCCTTTCGCGGAGGTACGAGAAGTCAGGTAGGACGAGGTCAACGCCGAGGTGCTCGTCGCGCGGGAAAGCGAGGCCCGCGTCCACGACGACGATCGCGCCGTCGCACTCGTAGACCGTCATGTTCTTCCCGACCTCGCCGAGGCCGCCCAGGGCGATGATCCTGCAGGTATCAGCCATATGGCTCTCCAGTCTAAGCGGGAGCCTCGATCCGGCCGATAGGGGACGTATGCGGCCCTCTCGCTCCTCGCTGGTCACGATCGCCCTCGGCCTAGGCGTGCTCGGAATCTCGCTCAGCAGGATCTCCGGGGTCGGGCGGACGGCGTTTGCCCTCTTCCTCGCGGCAGTCATCCTCGTCGAGCTCTTCGAAGAATCGGATCACGAGCGCGGGCGTGAGCCCATGCAGCCGGAGCGTTTCCGGCTCGCTGCCGCAGTGCAGATCGCAGCGGTGATCATGCTCGGGCCGTGGGCAGGCTCACTGGTTGCGGCTGCAGGCGTGCTTGCAGGAGGAATGTTTCGCGGCCGGGGGTTTCGCGGGATCGCCTTCGATGCGGGTGCGGGCTCGATCGCCGCGTGTGCAGGCGGGCTCGCCTTCGAGGTCTTCGGCGGACACATCGGCAGCCTTCACTTGCTCGAAGACCTGACCGCGCTTGCTGCCCTTGCGCTCGCGTATCTGACCGTTCGGGCGCTTTTGCTCGACGTCGTTGGTGGCCGCGAGGCGTTCGATCCCCGGCTCGTGACCGGCACCGGCGAGGTCGGCCTCGGTGCAACCCTCGCTCTCCTCGCGATCGGCCATCCGTGGGACGTGACCGTGCTGGTGCCCCTCGCGATCGCCGTGCAACAGCTGCAGTCACGGCTGGGGAGCCTGCAGGGCGAGACGCTCCGCGCGCTCGAGACCTTCGCCAACATCGTCGACGAACGCGATCCATCCACTTACCGGCACTCTCTACGGGTTGCCGGGTATGTCGACGAGCTTGCGCGTGCGCTGGAGCTTCCGTTTTCGGAGATAGACCGGCTCAGGTGGGCGGGGCGGCTGCACGACCTGGGGAAGGTCGCAGTCGACGCATCGGTGCTGCGCAAACGCGGGCACCTCGACGGCGTCGAATGGGCGGCGATGCGCCGCCACCCGCGGCTCTCCGCGCGTCTCTTGCAACGCTTCGAGTTCGTCTCCGCGCAGGCACGCGCGGTCGAGCTTCATCACGAACGGATGGACGGCCGCGGCTATTACGGCGTCGGCGGCGACGATTTGCCCCTCGCGTCGCACTTCCTGATCGTCGCCGACAGCTTCGACGCCATGACCACCGACCGGCCGTATCGCGCGGGCCTCACGCACGAGGCCGCGCTACTCGAGATCGAGCGACATGCCGGGAGGCAGTTCCACCCAACCGTGGCGAAGGCATTCGTGGCAGTGCAGCGTGGCGTCGATCCCGCCACCGTTCTGTCGGCGGAGGAGCTCGCGGACCTGCGCGGCGCGACCGCGCCGTACAAGATCGGTCTCGCCGGCCCGGCAGAACTGAAGGAGCGGCCGGAGCTGGTCGCCCTTGGAGGCGTCGTTGTGGCGCTCGCCGGGCTTGGGTTCGCTCAAGACTGGCTGGCGGCGTCCGGCGGGGGCATCGCTGTCGCCGGGCTTGCGCTGCGCGCTCTGGTTCGTCTTCGGTCGGAACGGGCCACAGCGGCGCTCCATCGCGCTCTCGGCACGGGAGAGGAACGCGACCGTGTCTTCGTGCGGCTGGCGGAGAACGTCGCCCGCGCGTGGAAGCACGATTGGATCGCTCTGATGTCCTGGGACGAGGACGGGCTCGGCGGCTCGATCGAGCAGGCGCTCGGGGACGAGCCGCTGCCGGCGGCCACGCTGACCGGCTTGCTCGTCCGCGAGGCGGAATCGGGTCGTGATGCGATCGTCGCCGCGGGAATGGAGCTCGGCCGCAGCGGCGTCGTGATCGCCCTACCCTTGCGCCGCGACAACAGTGCCCTCGTCGGCTTCCTGGTCGTCGCCGCGCCGAAGCTCCCACCCCGACACCTCGAGCTTGCCCTCCTCGGCTCGCTCGACGAGATCGGGCTCGCCCTCGCGGACCGCCCGGAGCTAAACGGGCGCGCCGCTCAGGACGCCCAGCCGCTCGAGACAGTCGCGAACGAGCGCGACCTCGCCCTCGTTCGCCTCGACGAGCGGTAGACGGAGGCCGCCGACGCCATGGCCAAGAAGATTCAGCGCCGCCTTGATCGCAATGGGATTGACCTGGACCTGGAGCAGCTCGTAGGCCGGCTGGAGCTCCTCGTGGAGCTGGCGCGCCGTGTCCACCTCACCCTCGCGGAAGGACTGGATCATTCGCCTGACCTGCGGTCCGACGACGTGCGTGTGTACACAAATACCGCCGACTCCGCCGAGCTCGAGGAACGGAAAGATCAGAACGTCGTCGCCCGCGTAGAGCGTGAGGTCCGTCTCGCTGACGATGCGCCGGGCCTGGACGAGGTCGTCGTTGGCCTGCTTGACGGCACGGACGGTCGGGATCTCCGCCAGCTCGGCGATCGTCTCCGGCTCGATGTTGACGACCACGCGGCCGGGAATGTTGTAGACGACGATCGGCCTGTCGCTGACGTCGGCGATCGCGCGGAAGTGCTCGACGATTCCCCGCGCAGGGGGTTTGCTGTAGTAGGGGGTGACGACGAGGAAGGCGTCTACACCGAGCTCGTGCGCTTCACGCGTCAGGTGGACGGAGTGAGCCGTGGAGTAGGTGCCGGTACCGGCGACGACGGTCGCACGCCCGTTGAGCGTGTCGGCGGCGACG
>JBBWZE010000279.1:0-2796 GCA_039648845.1 Actinomycetota bacterium
GTCAACTGGTACGTCGAGTTCGACGAGCCGAAGAAGGATGCCGATGGCCACTACTGGATCGCGCGCGACGCCAAGCTCACGAAGGTCCGCGGCGGCCACTGCGTCTGCCTGAAGCCGAAGGGCCACAGCGACCCCGACGCCTGGTGGGACTTCTACAACCAGGGCTCTGAAGGAGCCTGCCTCAAGGCCGGAACCCTGATCCGGATGGCCGACGGGTCGCATAAGCCAATCGAGGACATCCGCTTGCTCGATCGCGTCCTGACGGCCGAGGGACGCGACGGCGCCGTTCTCGCCACGTTTGTGCGCTTCAACTCGGACGGCATGGTCAATCTGTCGCTGGCAGGACACCGGCATCTGGCACTGACGGGGAATCATCCCGTGCTGACCAGAAACGGCTACGTCCGCTCGGACGAGTTGCGGCTCGGGGACGAGGTCGCACTCCTGCGCTATCTCCCCGAAACGAATACGACCCTGGAGACGGCGCCGTTTCTTGCTGAGCTCGATCGTCGCATTCGGAGGGATAAGCGGCTCGTGAAGACAGGCGGCGTTGCGACGGAGGTTGCCGCCATCCCGAGGACGATCGCGCTGACCCCGCGTCTCGGCCGACTTGTCGGCCTGTTTCTGGCTGAGGGCGGGACCACTCCCAACAAGGTGGTGTGGACGTTCGGGGGCCACGAACGCGACACGCTCGTCGCGGAGACGGTCGACCTGCTCCGTTCAGAACTCGGCGCCGAGGGCCGCGTGCAGATCCGCCCGAGCGGCGCGACGAATGTGGTGCTGTACGGCAGGCACTGGCGCACACTCTTCGAGCGTCTGTTCCGCCACGGTCCGTACGACAAACGGCTGCCTGGTGAGTTGTCGGCCGGGCCGGCGGACTTCCTGCGGGGCGTGTGGGACGGTTGGGTCGCCGGTGACGGCTACGAGCAGGAGGACCGTCACCGCATGATTGCAGTGACGGTCTCGCGCGGATTGGCGATGGACATGTACGCCATCGGTCAGGCACTCGGGCTGCGTCCGACGATCGAGCGCAGGCGCGGAAAGCCGAATGGCGCCGCGGCGACGCGCCGGGACGCGTGGCGGGTCACGGTCTCGACCGGCGGTCGCTCGACTCGGTCGAGTCAGGACGACGTATACGTCTGGCGAAAGGTCGTCGGGCTCGAGCACGAGGAGTGGGCGGGCTTCGTCTTCAACTTTGAGGTCGAAGGCGATCACTCGTACGTGGCCGAGGGCGTGGGAGTGCACAACTGCGTCGGCTTCGGCATCAGCCGCCTCACCTCCCAGCTCAACCGCAAGCTCTACGACGGCTTCTGGCTCTACCACGAGGCACAGAGGATCGACGAGTGGCCCGGCGAGGACTACGACGGGACCTCGGTTCGCGCAGGTCTTGACATCCTGCGCAAGCGCGGCCACTGCGAGATCGACAACGGCAACACCAAGCCCGAGGCGATCGGCGAAGGCATCAAGGCCAACCGCTGGGCGCGCAGCGTCGACGACGTCCTGACGACGCTCGGCTACGACGGCCTCGACTACGTCGACGTCCTCAACTCGTGGGGCCGGAGCTATCCCCACCTCACCCGGATGCCCGCGAAGGTCCTCGAGCGGCTCTGGAAGGAGGACGGCGAGGTGGGGCTCGTCACCGACCGTTAGGAGTCGTTGACGAATGGGCGCACCGGCATTCGTCAACCGGCTCCTAGGAGGGCATGACGCGGATCGTCTCGAAGTCCGGATCGCTCGCCCCGTGCAGGCGCGCCCCGACGGCCTTCAGCGAGCGCAGGTACTCGATCACGTCCTCGGTGATCCGCTCGCCCGGCAGCAGCACGGGGATGCCGGGCGGGTAGCCGGCGATCGCCTCCGCGCTCACGCGCCCGATCGAGCCGTCCACCGCGACGACTTCGGAGGGACCGAGGAACGCCTCGCGGGGTGCGACGACGACCTCGTTCTCGAACGTGCCGGAGGCCAGCGTGACCTCCTCGATCTCGCCGGGACGCTCCATCCGCTCGACGATCGACGCCAGGTCGTGGATGAAGCGCTCGAGCTCGCGCGGCACCTCGTCGATGCCCAGCACGAGCACGATCGTCGCCTGCGTGGCGAGCTCGACCTGCGTGTCGAAGTTCGAGCGCATCGCGGCCGCCATCTCGTAGCCGGTCGCGCCGGTCGCGCGCACGTCGATGACGATCCGCAGCGGGTCGCGCCCGGCGACGCCCGGCCGGCCGATCTCCTCGTCGCCGACGACGCGGCACCCGGGGATCTGATCGATCGCCTCCACAGTGCGCTTCGCGGCCGCGATCGTCCCCGACAGCAGCGCTTCACCGTGCAGGACGAGCTGGCGGCGCGCACCGTCGAGCGAGAGCATCAGCAGCGACGAGGGCGACGTCGAGCGCATCAGCCGCAGCGTCCGCGACACCGAGTCCGGGTCGATCCGGCCGGAGGCTGAGACGTGCAGCAGCGCGGACTGCGTCAGCGAGCCCGCGATCTTGTGCACCGAGGTCAGCATCGCGTCCGCGCCGACGTGCAGGGCGCTCGGCGGCAGGTCGCGGTGGAAGCCGAGGTGCGGCCCCCACGACTGGTCGACGACCAGCGGCACGCCCGCGGTGTGCGCGACTTCCGCGCAACCCGAGACGTCGGCCGCCATCCCGTAGTAGGTGGGCGAGACGATGAACGCGGCCCGCGCGTCCGGCGTCGCCTCCAGCGCGACCTTCAACGACTCCGGCGTGACCCCGTGCGCCATGCCCAGCTCGGGCTCGTACTGCGGCGGCACCCATGTCGGCAACCCGCCGCTCAGAACCAGCCCGTCCA
>JBBWZE010000338.1:0-6254 GCA_039648845.1 Actinomycetota bacterium
TCGCCGAGCTCGTCTACGGAACTGAACGCGTATCCACTCATAGTTTGCGCACGATCTCCTCGGCTTCCTCGCGGGTGAACGCTCGGAGCGTCTCCGTGTGCTCCGCGCCGTAGCGGTTCAATTTCATCAGGATCTCGATCGCAGCGTCGTCATCGGGCGCCTCGAAGATCTCGACCACGTCGTAGCGTCCGAGCGTGACGTAGACGCCGACCATGCTGCCCCCTGCCTCCGTGATGATTCGCTCGCCCTCTTCGACGCGCTCGCGCCACTTGGGCAGGCCGGCCACGCCCTGCGTCGTCCAGCGCATGAGGGTCACGTAATGGGCCACGCGGCGAATATATGACGCCATGCGCCTGAACGCCTATCTCGCGAGGGCAGGAATCGCCTCCCGGCGGGGCTCGGACGACCTGATCAAGGCCGGCCGCGTCCGCGTCAACGACGTTCGGGGGGAGCTGAACACCTACGTCCACTCGGGCGACCGGGTCGAGGTCGACGGGCAACCGGTCACCGCGCAGTCACTGAGGTACGTGCTGCTCCACAAGCCGGCCGGAACGGTGACGACCGCCCGCGATCCGCAAGGCCGCCCGACGGTCGTCGACCTCGTCGAGGAGATCCCGGAGAGAGTGGTCCCGGTCGGCCGGCTCGACGCCGACGTGACGGGCGCCTTGCTCCTCACGAACGACGGTCCACTGGCCCATCGGCTCGCGCACCCGCGCTACGGGGTCGAGAAGGTGTACGAGGTCGACGTCGAAGGCGAGCCCGACGACGCCGCGCTGCAACAGCTCGCAAATGGCGTCGAGCTCGACGACGGTCGAACCGCGCCGGCAAAGGCGCGCCGACTCGGGCCTGCGAAGCTCGAGCTGACCCTGCACGAGGGGCGCAAGCACCAGGTGAAGCGCATGTGCGAGGCCGTCGGCTACCCGGTCCTGCGACTGCACCGCAGCCGTTACGCAGGCTTGACGGTCGAGGGGCTCGAGCCCGGCCGCTGGCGCGAGCTCGACCCAATCGAGGTCAAAAGCCTACGGGGTCACTCGTAAGGATCCTGGGGCGCAGGAATCTGCGCAACGCTCGTCGCGATCAGATCTGGAATGTCACCGCCGCCCGGTTTGAACTTGCCCGTGACGCTCACCCACTGGTCGCGCGCCGGTGGATCCCCGGAGGTGCCGAGAACGCGGATCACAACGGGCGCCGCATCCGCTGCGCAGCACGAGATCTGGTAACGCGCCAACTCGAACCCGCCGTCCACGTCACCCGCGACGAAACCGATCAGCGTCACCGGCGCACCGTTGAAACTCGTGCCGCGATGGTCATACGCGCGCTGCCCGAACTCGAGGAGGCTCATGCTCAGGGCTGGTGCGCCACGCCGCAAAGGCTTGAAGACACCGCCGCCCGACTTGATGTTCACGTTCGCTGCACGTCCAACGCCGTAGCTTCCAAGTGTCGGCGGAGCAACGAGCAGCAGCGCCGCGATCGGCGCCAGGAGCAGCCAGCCCACTCCGATGCCGTGGTCGTGCTCGTGGCCCGGCCGGCTGCGGCGGATGGCCCGGACGAGCGTCACGAGCCCAAGCAGCACGATCGCAACGCCTGCGATCGTCAGCCACAGACCGAGCCCGCCCTTGACGTAGCGGCGGTACGTGTCCGTGACCGTGAGGCGGAGCAAGACGGCGCCGACGAGCATGGTGATCGTCCCGCCGGCGGCGCTCAGAGCAGCCACCACCCGACGAAGACCGCCGAGCCCATCGCCACGGCGAAGGTGAGCGGTGCGAAGCGGGCCGCGAAGCGGCCGCCGAACGTCCCGGCCTGCAGCGCGATCAACTTCACGTCGACCATCGGTCCCACGACCATGAATGCCAGGCGCGAGGTGAGCGAGAACTGCGTCAGGCTGGCGGCCACGAACGCGTCGGCCTCGGAGCAGATCGCCATCACGACGGCCAGGCCGCCGAGCGCGAGCAGCGATGCGGCACCCGATCCGGCAACCCCGTCGAGGATGCTGCGTGGCACGGCGGTCTGCAGCGTCGCTGCGGTTGCTGCGCCCACGATGAGAAAGCCGCCCGCCTGCAGCAGGTCGTGCTGCGCGGTCTCCACCATCACGGAGAGCGGCGGACCGTCGTGACTGTGTCGTCGCCGGGCGCGCTCGAGGAACCTGTCGTTCCCGAAACGCGCCCAGACGAGGCCGACCACGGTTGCCGCGAGCAGACTCGCCAGAGCGCGGGCGGCGACGACCTCGGGCTTGCCCGGAAACGCGACCGCGGTCGAGACCAGGACGACCGGGTTGATCGCGGGTGCGGAGAGCAGAAACGTGAGCGCTGCCGCCGGTAAGGCTCCCCGCGAGACGAGTCGTCCGGCGATGGGAACCGAGCCGCACTCGCAGCCGGGCAGAGCGGCACCGGCCACGGCTGCGACGGGCACGGCCAGCGCGGGCCGGTCCGGCAAGACCCGAGGCAGGAAGTCGTCCGGGACGAACGCCGCGATCGCCGCGCTGACGGTGATGCCGAGCGCGAGGAACGGCATGGCCTGCACCGTGATCGCGACGAAGATGGTCGCCCAGTGCGCGACGGCCGGCTTGTCGAGCAGATCCTGCAGCAGGGGGCGAAGAGCAGCCGCCGCGACGATCACAAGGACGACCACGGCGATGCCCACGTCTGACCGGCGGTCGCGCCGATGCTCGAGCTCGTGCACGCGGGCGGTTTCGCTCAAGGCAACATCGTCCCCGACCCCGCCCATCCCGAGCGAGCCTAGCACCGCTTGGCTCCAGGCTGTTCACCAGAAAGCGATGCATCGACTGGCGGGAGGTGAGAACATATCCGCCTCTGTACTGGTGGGTGAATCAGGGGAGGGCAACAGGCATGGGGAGAAAGCGGGTCCGAAATTGGGCAGCGCAGATTGCGCTTGCCGGGATCGCAATCGCAGTCGTGTTGGCGGCGCCATTGGCATCGCCGAACAAGGCAGAGGGAGGGCCGATCATCTCGGGGGCCCGGTCGCTCTCTGACCAGATCGTCGTCAAGTTCGCTGCAGTGCCGCCGAAGAGCGCGACCGACGTGCACCTGCTCGCGTTCAACGACCTGCACGGCAATCTCGAGCCGGCGGCGCTGAACATCTACGGACACTTTGCCGGCGGCGCCGCGTACCTCGCCAAGGCCGTCAAGGACAAGCAGGCCCAGTACGGCAACCTGCAGGCGACCATCTTCGCCGGCGACAACATCGGCGCGGCCCCGCTTCAGAACGGACTGTTCCACGAAGAGCCGATCGTGCTCGCTTCGAACATGATGAACGTCGACTTCGCAGGCGTCGGCAACCACGAGTTCGACAAGGGCGCGACGGAGCTACTGCGCATTCAGAACGGCGGCTGTCATCCCGACGGGTGCAACGCCGCGCCGTACCGGCTCCCGAACGGCTCGACGACGAACACCTATCCGGGCGCAAGCTTCCAGTACCTGTCCGCGAACGTCGTCCGAACCGCGACCGGGCAAACGCTCTTCCCGGCCACCGGAATCAAGCGCTTCACCTCGACCGACGGCAAGAAGTTCGAGGTCGGCTTCATCGGCGAGGTGCTCGAGTCGACTCCGACGATCGTGACACCGGCTGGTGTCGCGGGCCTGACCTTCCAGGATGAGGCAGATGCGGCCAATCGTGCCGTCGCGGCCCTCGCCGACAAGGGTGTCAAGGTGCCGGTGCTCGTCGTTCACGAGGGTGGTTTCCAGTCCGGCTCCGCCGCTCTCAACGGGTGCGCAGGCAACTTGGCGGGAAGCCCGATCGCTGAGATCGCGAGCAGGCTCGATCCGGCGATCAAGGTGATCGTGTCGGCCCACACGCATGCGGAATACCGGTGCACGATCACTGCGGGCGGCGTGACTCGTCTGATCACCAGTGCGTCGTCGTTCGGCCGCATCCTCAGCGACATCACGCTGACGATCGACGCCCGCAACGACAAGCTGGTCGAGGTCAGTGCGTCCAACATCATCGTGGACAACGCGTTGAATCCGCGTATCGATGCGAACACGGTTCGGCAGCCGGATCACTCGAAGGAGGATTCGCAGGTTCAGGCGGTTGTCGACCAGTACGTCACCGCGGCAGCTCCCCTTGCCAATCAGGTCATCGGCAAGGTCAACGGCGACCTGACGAGGACGGCGTCGGCGTTCGGCGAGTCGACGCTCGGCGACGTGATCGCAGACGGGCAGTTCGTGGCGACACGGCCGACAAGTCTCGGCGGAGCGCAGCTCGCGTTCATGAACCCGGGCGGCATTCGTGGGGATCTGCTGGCAAGCGCCATCTCCTCGGGCGGAGAAGCTCCCGGTGAGGTCACCTACGGCGAGGCGTTCACGATCCAGCCGTTCGGCAACAGCCTCGTGACGAAGACGATGACCGGCGACATGATCCGCAGGCTGTTGCAGCAGCAGTTCCAGGGCTGCGGCGGCACCGCACCGGCGGGAGGCCGGTTCCTGCAGATCTCGTCGACGTTCAAGTACGAAGAGGTTCCCGTCGGGACAGCCGCGGCGTGCGCGGACCGGATCGGGAGGATGTGGGTGGACGGTGTCCTCGTGACGCCGACGTCGTCGTATCGCGTGACGATGAACAACTTCCTTGCGAGCGGTGGCGACGGGTTCACCGTCTTCAACGAGGGAGCGGACGCGCTCGGTGGGGCTCAGGACATCGACGCCTGGGTCGCGTACTTCGCGTTGTTCCCGGGCGGCATCAACGTGCCCGCGCTCGACAGGATCGTTGCGAAGCCGTAACTAGGGACGGGCGACGAAGCCCATACGCTCGTACATGAGCGCAAGAGTGGGAGCCGAGGAGGCGCGGGCCTTCTCGGCTCCCACCGCTAGCAGACGTTGCAGCTCGGCCGGGTCGGCACGCAGCTCGCGGTAGCGCGACTGGATCGGAGTCAGGAGCTCGACGACAGCCTCGGCGACGTCGGACTTGAAGTCGCCGTAGCCGGCGCCGTCGTAACGTGACTCGATCGCTTCGGGCTCCTGGCCCGTCGCGACCGACATGATCGAGATCAGGTTCTCGATCCCCTCCTTGCCGGGGCCGCGCCTGACCTCACGGCCGGAGTCGGTGACGGCGCTCTTGATCTTCTTTCGGATCACGTCCGGCTCGTCGAGCATCTGCAGAGTCCCCTGTGCCGTGCCGCCCGTCGTCGACATCTTCTTCGTCGGCTCCTGGAGGTCGAGGATCTTCGCGCCCAGCTCTGGCGTCACGACCTTCGGGACGGCGAGCGTCTGGCCGTAGCGCGAGTTGAAGCGCTCCGCGACGTCGCGCGTGAGCTCGACATGCTGGCGCTGGTCCTCGCCCACCGGGACCGCGTCGGTCTGGTAGAGCAGGATGTCCGCAGCCTGGAGCACGGGATAGGTGAAGAGTGCGACCGACGTGAACTCCTGCGTCTCGGACTTGTCCTTGAACTGAGTCATTCGTCGGAGCTCGCCGAAGCTCGAGACGCTCGAGAGTAGCCAGGCGGCCTCGGGGTGATCGGAGTTGTGGCTCTGGACGAAGAGGGTGCAGCGGTCCGGTTCGAGTCCCGAGGCGAGTAGGAGAGCGGCCAGCGAGAGGGTCGACTCGCGCAGGTCGTCCGGGTCGTAGCTGACCGAGATCGAGTGCAGGTCGACGATGCAGATGAACGGCTCGGCCTCCTCCTGGGACGCGACGTACTGGCGAATCGCCCCGATGTAGTTGCCGAGGTGCTTGTCACCCGTCGGCTGGATGCCGCTGAAGATCCGCATTGGACGGACAAAAGTATCCTGAGTTCCATGGCTGCGGTCGAGCGACTCGCGATTGTCGGCACCGGGCTCATTGGTGCTTCGGTGGGACTCGCGGCGCGTGCCGCCGGAGTAGCGGACGTGCGCGGATGGGATGTCGATGCGGCCGCGCTCGCCACCGCGGTCGAACGCGAAGCCGTCGACGCTGCGGGCTCCCTCGGGGCCGCGGTGTCGGGCGCCGAGCTCGTGATCGTCGCGGCGCCCGTGGCGGCGCTGCCGTCGCAGGTGGCGGCGGTCCTCGACGAGACGAGCGACGGGACGACGGTGTCGGACGTCGGTTCGACGAAGACGCCGGTCACGCGCGCGGTGAGCGACGCCCGGTTCATCGGGGGGCATCCCGTCTGCGGCTCGGAGACGCACGGCCCGGAGCACGCAAGCGGTGGGCTCTTTCGCGGCGCGACGTGGTTCCTCACGCCGGATACGACCACGGATCCCGAGCGCTACCGGATGCTGCACGGCTTCGTCGCGTCGCTCGGCGCGGTTCCGATCGCGGTCGATCCG
>JBBWZE010000045.1:0-7363 GCA_039648845.1 Actinomycetota bacterium
AGATCTGACCGTCCGTGATCGAGATCACGTTCGTCGGGATGTAGGCCGCGACGTCGCCGGCCTGAGTCTCCACGATCGGCAGGGCGGTGAGCGAGCCGCCGCCGTTCTCGTCCGAGAGCTTGCAGGCACGCTCGAGCAGCCGCGAGTGCAGATAGAAGACGTCGCCCGGGAAGGCTTCTCTTCCCGGCGGCCGGCGCAGGAGCAGCGACAGCTGGCGGTACGCGTCCGCATGCTTCGACAGGTCGTCGTAGATCACCAGCGCGTGGCCGCCGTTGTAGAGGAAGTGTTCCCCCATCGCGCAGCCGGCGAACGGCGCCATCCACTTGATCGGGGCGGCCTCCTGAGCGGCGGCGGACACGATCGTCGTGTACTCCATCGCGCCGCGGTCGCGGAAGAGCTCGTACACCTGCGCGACGGTCGAAGCCTTCTGGCCGATCGCGACGTAGATGCACTTCACATCCGTGTCTCTCTGGTTCAGGATCGTGTCGATCCCGATCGTCGTCTTCCCGGTCTGGCGGTCGCCGATGATCAGCTCCCTCTGGCCACGCCCCACGTTCGTCATCGCGTCGATCGCCTTGATCCCTGTGAGCAGCGGCTCCTTCACCGGCTGCCGCGCGACGACACCCGGAGCCTTGAACTCCAGCAGCCGCGTCTCGGACGTCTCGATCGGACCTCCACCGTCGAGTGGAGTCCCGAGCGGATCGACGACGCGGCCGAGGAGGGCCTCGCCGACTGGGACGCTTGCGACCCTCCCCGTCCGCCTGACGGGCTCGCCCTCTTTGACGTGCTGCCACTCACCGAAGAGCGCGGTGCCGACGTCGTCCTCTTCGAGGTTGAAGGCAAGGCCGACGACGCCGTGCTCGAACTCGAGCATCTCCAACGAGACCGCGTTCTCGAGCCCGTAGGCGCGAGCGATGCCGTCACCCACCTGCAGGACGGTCCCGACCTCGGCGAGGTCGGTCTCGACATCGTAGTGCTCGATTCGGTCCTTGAGAATCGAGGTGATCTCTTCCGGACGAAGCTTCACGGGTTTCCTTTCATCGTCAGACGGATGGCTTGAGGCCGGCCCGGCGAAAGTCGCCGCGCCCCTGGGCTAGTTTGACTCCGGCGGTCAGCTCGAGTGCCGCGCTGCGCGTGGTTGCGCCGATTCCGCGGAGAGACTCCTCGCCCTGGGCGACCTGCTCTTGCTTGCCGGAGCTCAGGAGCCGCGTCGCGTGGGTCAGGGTCGCCCCGATTCTGGCGTAAGCGGCGCAGGCCTTGTGGAAGTGATTGTCGATCTGCTTCAACTGCTGGTCTTTGCCGGGCGGTGGGCCGACGCGCGTGAGGTGATCGTCGCAGCGCTGGAGATCGTTCATGCGCGCGTAGATCGTCTGGAGCGCCTCTTGGTTCTGCGTCTCGATGTAGAAGCGCACCTGTGAGTTGGCGAAGTTTCCGACGACCAGGAGATCCGGGCTGAGCGGGCGGAGGAACCAGTCGACGACGCGGCTCGCCCACTGGTCGGACGTCTGCGCCGCCGCCGGCACGTTCGGGACCGTCGTGGTCGTGGGCGTGGCCGACTTCTTCGAGCCACAGCCCGCGAGCAGCAGCGTCGTCAGGAGCAGACCGATGAGGACGGACAGCTTCATCCTCTAGCTGAGACGAGTTCTCGGCGCAAACGTTCGATGCGCCCGCGAACGCTGGCGTCGACCCGCATGGAGCCGACCTGCAGGATCAAGCCGCCGATGAGGGCCGGATCGACCTTCCGCGCGACGTCGACCTTGCGGCCCGACGCTTCCTCGATCTGCTTCACGAGCCCGCTTGCGTCGCCGTCGGAAAGCTGCAGGGCCGTCGTCAGCTCGACGTTCAGCCTGCGCTCCTCCAGGGCCATCAGGCGGTCGAGCTCTCGGGCGATGTCTTCGATGTCGGCGATGCGTCCTTTCTCCGCCGTCAGGCGGAGGAAGTTTCGAACCAGCTGGTCGGCCCCGCCGACCAGCGCGTCGAGCAGATCGGCTTTCGTGGCCGGATCGAGCTCGGGGTTCCGCAAGGCGCTCCGCAGCTCGGGGACCTCGCTTACCGCGGCCGCGAAATCACTCAACTCTTCGTAGACCCCTTGCAGCCGGCCCTGCTCCTTCGCGGCGTCGAAAAGCGCCTGCGCGTACCTCCGGTGGACGGCGGCTATGTCAAGCCTCCTTCTCCAGGACCGAGAAGTCGAGGTCGCGGATCGCCTCGTCGATCAGGCGCTTGTGGTCGGCGTCCTCGAGGACCTTGCCCGTCACCTTCGTGGTTGCGATGAGCGTCAGCTCGGCGACTTCCGTCCGGATCTGCTCGAGCGCACGTTGCGTCTCGGCGTCGATCTGCCGCTTGGTCTCCTCGAGGCGACGCTGGCGATCGGCTTCCGTCTCTTCCTTGACACGTCGCGCCATCGACTCCGCGACCTTCCGCGCCTCCGCGAGGATCTGCTCGGCCTGGCCGCGAGCCTGGCCGATGAGGGCGCGGTGTTCCTCGAGAAGTCGCCGGGCCTCGTTGCGCGCCTTCTCTGCCTCCTCGATCGAGCGGCGGATGCGGTCGCGCCGCTCGTCGATGAGCTTCTGGATCGCACCGAACGCGAATCTCTTGAGGACGAAGAACGTGATCCCGAAGCAGACGATGGTCCAAACCATCAGTCCGAGCCGGACTTCGATCAGTGGATTCGCGGCGACCAGCATCAGACCAGGACGTAGGCGAGGATCGAGCCGAGGAGGCCGTAGAAGACGACCGCCTCGGTCAGCGCGAAGCCAAGCCACTGAATTCCGGTCAGCTCGCCTCGCAGCTCCGGCTGGCGCGCAACGGACTGAATCATCGAGGAAAAGATGTTGCCGATGCCGATGCCGGCGCCGAGCGCGCCAAGACCGACACCGAGCGCGAGACCGATCGCCTTCCCGGCTTTCGTCACGTCGCCCGACGTTGCTGCGAGCAAAGTATTCACGTCGTTCCTCCTGTTATCCGCGGTGCCGGCAAAGCCGCCACAGCTCTTTTGGTCGGCATCGCAAGCGACGCCTCAGATCCGCTGTGCCGGCAGAGCCGACACAGCTTTGTTGGTCGGCATCGCAAGCGACGCCTCAATGCTCGGGCTCGATTGCCGAGCCGATGTAGATGGCGGACAGAGCGGCGAAGATGAACGCCTGGATGCCGACGACGATCACGACCTCGAAGACATAGAACAGCGTCGCCGGAGCGAGAACGAACAAGAGCGCCCAGGACTGGAAGATGAAGATGAGCCCGAGGAAGGTCAGGATCAGGATGTGCCCGGCGAGCATGTTGGCAAAGAGACGGACGCTCAGTGAAATCAGCCGCATGAACTGACCGAGGACCTCGAGCGGAACGATCAGGCCCAGCAACGCCTTCGGAGCTTCCGGGATCCAACTCTTGAAGTACTTGACAGGCCCGTTCCAACGGATCCCTTCGACGTGCGTGAAGACGAACGTCAATAGCGCCAGCGCAAGCGTGACCGAGATCGAGCTCGTCGCCGCATAGATGCCCCAGACCGGAATGCCGTGGTACGTCTCGCCCGTCAGCGGCAACGGAATGAAGCCGAGCAGGTTAACGACGAAGATGAAGAGAAAAAGCGAGGCGACGTAGGGGAACCACCGGTGGATCGCCTTCGTCGGCAACCCCTGCTCAGCGATCTGTGTCTGTGCAAGCTCGTAGATCTGCTCGCCGATCGTCTGCCGAACCCCGGGCTCCACACCAAGGCGGATGCGCATGAGCCCGATCCCGAGGAGGATCGTCAGGACGGTCCCGAGCATGAGGTAGGCAACGGCCTTCGTGATCGAGAGATCCAGAGGGCCGAGGTGGATCGGAATCCAGTCGTGCTGCGCGAATTCGTCGGTGGGATCGAACGTGCCGCGCGCAAAGGCGGCCTGCGGAAACGCGAGCGCGAAGAGCGCAATGGCGAGAAGGCGCGCCCTCATCGGCCGGCCCCGAAGTAGGCGGCCATCGAGAGGCCGAGCTCCAGCGTGTAGGCGAGAGCGTAGACGAGCGCGGCGGCGAGCGCGAGGTGCGGGCTCGATGCCGCAACCGCGAAGAGGACCACGAGGAGTCCCAAATTCTTGAAGAGCAACCCGAACGCCTGCATTCCGGAGGCCGCGAGGTTACCCGTGTCCTTCCTCGCGCGCCGCAGTATGAAGTCGAGCGCGTGCATGCCGACCCAGAGGACGGCGGCAAGCGCCCAGGCGGACATCCTCCAGCTGAGGATCAGGAACACCGGGAGCGCGAAGAGGATGACGAGAGATCCCGCGAGGGCCGGCAAGAGGTGACCCGGTTCCGGTCGCGGTGTCGTCAGCAGGCCCGAACGCATCGTCAAAAGCTGTTCCGGTAGCGCAAGTAGACCGTGTAGGTGGCGAGCGGGATTCCGATCACCGCACCGATCAAGAGCCCGATTCCGCCTGAGCCTGCCAACCAGCCGATCAACAGGCCGACCACCACGGACGCGAAAAGCACCCCGACGAGGAGCCCTCCAGCTTCGGCGTACTGAGCAGAGGGGCGGCTCTTGGGCTCCATCTGGCGGCAGCATACCAAGTTTGTAACAACGCAAGACCGCTTGAAACAGCCAAAAACCGCAGACTTTGTACTACGCCGTCTTGCGCTTGTCGAGGCCGGCCTGCTCTTCGCGCCGCCTGATCATCGGGTTCGCGAGCTTGACGATCTCGAGCAGGTAGACCATGTACACCGAGGCGGCCAGGGCGATCAGTCCGAAGAGGGAGACGACGAGCGTTCTCCACGGGTGCCATTCGCCGTGCTGGTGCGGACGGATGAAACGGAGGGCCAGGGCGGTGGCGGCAAGCGTGCCGCACCACAGCCAGATATAACCGGCGGCGCGTCGCTGCGAGAAGCCGATGTTCACGAAACGGTGGTGAAGGTGCTGCCGGTCCGCGACGTAGACCGGCTGCCGGTATTTCAGGCGCTTGGCCACGACGAACGAGGTGTCGAGGATCGGCACCGCGAGGACGAGCAGTGGAAAGAAGAGGGTCACGATCGACGCCGTCTTGAGCAGACCCTGTAACGGCACGGTCGCCAGCACGAAGCCGAGCAGCAATGCACCCGAGTCGCCCATGAAGATCCGCGCCGGGTAGACGTTGTGGCGCAGGAAGCCGAGGGCCGCACCGAGCACGATCGCGGAGAGCAGCGCGGCCTGGATCTCCGGCCGCGGCAGCGAGAGCGCGATCAGCGTGAATGTGAAGGCGGAGATCGCCGAGACGCCGGCGGCCAGCCCGTCGAGGCCGTCGAGGAAGTTGACCATGTTCATGATCGCAACGATCCAGAGCACGGACAGCGGCATGCCGACCCAGTCCGGCAGCGAGTGGATGCCCAGGATCGGGAACGTGAACCGATGCACCCAGATCCCGGAGGCGACCGGGATCGCGGCCGCCACCAACTGGCCGCCGAGCTTCTCCCACCAGCGCAGACCGCGAAAGTCGTCGACGACGCCGACCGTCGTCGCGACAGCGGCGCCGAGCAGCAGTCCGCGCGCTTCGCGTGAGAGGTCGAGGAACGCGAGTGCGGGGACGAAGATCCCGAAGAAGAGCGCGAGGCCTCCCAGCCGAGGCACCGTGCTGCGATTCAGACGCCGGCCCTCCGGCCGGTCGACGGCGCCGAGCAAGCGGGCCATCCCGCCGACTGCCGGGGTCAGCAGGACGACGATCGCGGCGGCGAGCAGCGCACCCCAGATGACTTCCAGGTGATCGGCGAGCGTGTGCAGCATCTCTATTTCGTGCCGTAGAGGCGGTCGCCCGCGTCACCGAGACCGGGGACGATAAAGCCGCGCTCGTTCAGGCCACGGTCGATCGCGGCCACGACGATCTGCACGTCGGGATGCTCGCGCATGATCCTCTCGATCCCTTCCGGCGCCGCGATGATCGCGATCAGGCGGACGGAGGTCGCTCCCGCGTCCTTGACGGTCCTGATCGCGGCCGCGGTCGAATTTCCCGTCGCCAGCATCGGGTCGAGCAGGATCACGTCGCGCTCGGCGACGTCCGCCGGCAGCTTCGCGTAGTACTCGATCGGCTCGAGCGTCGCCTCGTCTCGGTACATGCCGATGAAGCCGACTCGCGCGCTCGAGATCAGCGAGAGCACGCCGTCGAGCATGCCGACACCGGCGCGCAGGATCGGGCAGACGGCGACCTTCTTGCCGCTGATGTGCGGGAACCGTCCGACCTCGAGTGGTGTCTCGACCTCGACGTCCTCCGTTGGCAGGTCCTTCGTCGCCTCGTACGTCAGAAGCAGCGTGATCTCGTTGACGAGCTTGCGGAAGTGAACGGTCGGTGTGTTCTTGTCGCGAAGGTAGGAGAGCTTGTGCTGGACGAGCGGGTGCCTGACCTCGACGACGCTGCCTGTACGGGTTGCGGCCACCGTCACCGGGTCACGTAGGTCGTCCAGCCACGGAAGCCCGGATAGAGCGGGCGTTTGGCGCACAGCGCCTCCGTACGTGCCCGCAGGCCGTCGAGGTCGGGAGACGCGCCGAGCGCGTCGACGATGATCCGGCCGATCTCGCGGAAGTCGGCGTCGTCCATGCCGCGCATCGTCGCCGCGGGCGTGCCAATCCTGACCCCGCTTGCCACCGTCGGCGGCCGCTCGTCGAACGGAACGGTGTTGCGATTCACGGTCAGCTTCACGTCGTGGAGCCGCTCCTCCGCGTCCTTGCCCGTCCAGTCGGTAGAGCGGAGATCGAGTTGGAGGAGATGGGTGTCAGTACCGCCCGTGAGGACGTCCAGCCCTCCCTCCATCAGCGTGTCTGAGAGGGTGTCCGCATTGCGTCGGATCTGCGACTGATAGTCGCAGAAAGCCTCGGTCGCGGCGATCTTGAAGCACGTCGCCTTGGCCGCGATCGTGTGCTCGAGGGGCCCACCCTGCATGCCCGGGAAAACGGCGCGGTCGACCGCCTTGGCGTGCTCCGCCGTGCAGAGGATGAAGCCGGAGCGCGGACCGGCCAGGGTCTTGTGCGTCGTCGAGGTGACGAAGTCGCAGTGCTCCATCGGGTTCGGGTGGAGGCCGGCCGCGACCAGCCCGGCGAAATGCGCCATGTCGCAGAGGAGCAGCGCGCCGACGTCGTCGGCGATCTCGCGGAACTTCGCCGTGTCGACCGTGCGGGGATACGCCGAGCCGCCGCAGATGATCAGCTTCGGCCGCGCTTCGCGCGCCTTCGCCAGCACCTCGTCGTAGTCGACGACATTCGTCTCGCGGGAGACGCCGTAGTGGGCGATCGTGTAGAGCCGCCCGGAGAAGTTGACCTTGAGCCCATGCGTCAGATGCCCACCGTGAGCGAGCTCGAGCGAGAGGATGGTGTCGCCCGGCTGCAGCACAGCCATGTAGACCGCCATGTTCGTCTGGGCGCCGGCGTGCGGCTGGA
>JBBWZE010000069.1:0-21187 GCA_039648845.1 Actinomycetota bacterium
GTAGCAGCCACGTCACGGCGAACCGACTCGCTGAACTCCTCTTCCGTTACACCCTGTTCGAACCGACGCGCCCAGTCTGCGAGCCGCTCCCGGAGCTCGGCGAGGTGCGGCTCCGGATCGTCGGCCACGCCAAAGTGGATGAGCGCCAGCCTGCTCGGCTTCCGCCTCTGGATCTCGTCGATCGTCCGGTCCCACGTTTCGAGGTCGAAGTCCGGCGGCGGGGTCGGCGGCAGGACCGTTCGATCGGGCTGGAGGCGGACTCCGGCTGCGTCGCCCGAGTACAGGGTGCCGTCGCCGGCGAGGTAGCACACGTGGTGATTGGCGTGCCCGGGCGAGGGAAAGCACTCCAGGCCGAGCACGTCAGGCCCGACAACGCGGATGTTCTCCCGCGGGACCGGGGCGAGCTCCCCCCAGAGCACGTCGAACGTGTCTCCGTAGAGGCGGCGCGCGCTCGCTTCGAGTCGGCTCGGATCGATGAGATGAGGCGCGCCGATCTCCGAGACGTGGACCTGGAGCTCAGGATGCCGGCGAACGAGAACTCCGGCGGCGCCGGCGTGGTCGAGGTGAATGTGGGAAAGGAGGAGGTGGCGGAGGTCGTGAAGCTCGAGCCCGCGCTGGCTCAGGCCGGAGTGCAGCCGGTCGAAGCAAGACGAGGGGCCGCAGTCGTAGAGCGCCGGACCGTCCTCTGTCTCGAGGACGTAGGAGCCGATGACGCGCTCGGCGCCCTGGAAGTGGAGGTCGAGAGGATCCGGGCCCACGGAGCCCGGATCCTCCCATGCGTCAGGCCGAAATGGAGCGCCTGCGCTGCCGTCGGAGCAGGGCCAGAGCGCCTGCAGCGAGCGTGATCCCCGCGCCGGCACCGACGGCGATGCCGATCTTGGCCTGAGCACGGGGCTTGTTCCCCGGCCGCCTCGAGGGCAGGCCGGCCTCTATGAGCGTGCGCCTCAACGCCTCCGTGCCCTGATACCAGCCGCCCGGAGCAGATTGTGTGCCCCAGAACTTCTGAGCCGGCGCCATGTAGGTGACCGGCCCCTTAATGCCGTACGGATACAGATCCTGCCGAAGGGTGGAGTCGCCGTTCGGTCCCGGGACGGTGTACGTCACCTCGTAACGCGGGCCGAGCCTGAGTCCCGGACGGGATGTCGTCGCGGACGGAGTTCCGCCGAACGCCTGCGAGAAAAAGCCGCCGTCGGTGACAAGGATCCCGAGCGCGGTGTCGCTCCCACCCTCGCCGTAGCCCTCGATGTTGACGGGGTGTCCCAGACCGGGGCCGGAGATGCTCGCCGCCGACGGTCCCTTCGCAATCGCCGCGGCCGGAAACAACAGCAGGGCGGTGAGCGCCGCCGCGAGCAAGAGTGGACGTCTCATGGGTCGCTCCTTGGTCGTTTGAGGTGCTACACCGAGCGGGCGGAATGGGTTCCGCCTGCGACCTTGGCGAACGCCGCCTCGAGATCTTCAAGAAGGTCTTCCGGGGACTCCAGGCCGATCGAGAGCCGGATGAGGTTCCGCGGTGCCGCGAATGGCGCGTCGGCGGTGGAGGCATGCGTCATTCGTGCCGGCAGCTCGATGAGGCTCTCGACGCCCCCTAGTGATTCGGCGAGCTTGAAGATCTTCGTGCTCGCGACCACTGCCGCGGCCTCCTCCTCCGACTCGGCAAGGAACGAGATCATGCCCCCGAAGTCGCGCATCTGCTTCGCCGCGATCCTGTGTCCGGGATGCCTCGGCAGTCCTGGGTAAAGCACCTCTTCGACGCTGGGATGCCGCTCGAGAAAAGCTGAGATCGCATGGGCGCTGTGGCAGTGCTGGCGCATGCGTACGGCGAGCGTCTTGATCCCCCGTAGCACGAGCCAGCAGTCCAGCGGCCCGGGAACGGCTCCGAGCGACTTCTGCAGGAACAACAGCCGTTCCGCGATCGTCGGATCGTTCGTCGCGGCGAAGCCGCCGATGACGTCCGAGTGTCCGCCGAGGTACTTGGTCGTCGAGTGCACGACGATGTCCGCTCCGAGCTCGAGCGGCCGCTGAAGATACGGTGTCGCGAAGGTGTTGTCCACGACGAGGATCGCCCCGGCCGCATGTGCCGCTTCGGCTGCCTTCTCGATGTCGACGATGTTCAGCATCGGGTTCGACGGTGTCTCGATCCACACGATCCGAGTGTCTTCGTCGAGATGAGAGCCGAGGTCGTCGAAATCGGCCGCCGGAAGATAGTCGAAGAGGTAGCCCTTGGGCTCGTAGACCTGCGAGGTCATGCGGTAGACGCCGCCGTACACGTCGGCGATCAACACCGTCCGGTCGCCCGGGCTCAGCAGGTGCATGATCGTGCTGACCGCGCCGAGGCCCGACGCGAATGCGACGCCATGCTCGGCCGACTCGAGTGACGCCAGGCACTGCTGCAGCGCCGTGCGCGTCGGATTAGCCGCACGCGAGTAGTCGTAACCCTTGTTTTGCCCGACGGCGTCCTGCACATATGTCGACGTGAGGTAGATCGGCGTCGTGATCGCGCCGGTCGTCGGATCCGGCTGCTGCCCTTCGTGGATGGCTCGAGTCTCGAAGTCCACGGTTAGGTTTCGATGCTACCCGCACCGAGAAAGGTGGCGAGGCTCCGCAGCGGCTTCTGAACAGACACCGGCTTCACACCGGGCTCCCACCAGAGGCCCTTGATGTGCAGAACGCCCGTCTTGCGGTCGAGGACGGGTTCAATCCTGCCGATCAGTCTGTCGCCGCGCAGGATGGGAAGGACGTAGTAGCCGTACTCGCGCTTGGCTTTCGGCACATACATCTCCAACCGGTAGCGAAAGTCCCACAGCGCTTCGACGCGATCGCGGTCGTGGACGAGCCGGTCGAACGGCGAGAGAAATGTGATCCGTTTCGGCACCGGCCCATCTTCGATCTCGGGATGCGCGCGCCAGCCGCCGTTCTCGAACCTGACGCCGAGGGCGCGAAAGGCCTTCTCCGCGAGCAGCCGCTCCGCTTCGGGCCAAGGCATGCTCTCTGTCAGGGGGAACCACCGCTCGGCCAGGTCCCACAGGCGCTGGCTACCGCGGCGTCCGACGATCGCAACGACGCCCCGCCTTTCGAGCAGTTGAAGCATGAGCGTCACCTTGCGGCTTCCCCACCAATTGTGCGGGTCTTTCGACACCATCAGGTCGGCCTCGATCTCGCGCGAGAGCAACGGTCCGCGCTCTTCGAGCTCGCGCAGCAGGTGCCGCTTGAAGCGCGCGTTCGTCCGTAGGAACTCGGTTCCTTGCTGCTCGAACTTGTACTTCCCCCGCCGGCGGCGCATGCGCGCCCGGATGAGCGGGAAGTCTTCGATCGGCCAGATGAACGCGCCCCACTCGAAGAGCTTGCGCTCTTCCCAGAGCAACCGGTCGAGCTCGGCCGAGTCGTAGGGGCCGAGGCGGCTCCATAGGACGAGTCGTTGTGGAGGTGCGACCGTAGAGATCGGATCGATCTGGAGGAAGCCGAGCCGGCGAACCGTGCCGAGCACACCGTCGGCGCTGCCGTGGAGGCCCTGTGCTCGAACCGCGAGCCGGCGTGCCTGTGCGAGGCTGACGGGCGTGGGTTTCATCGAGTTTGCACTCTCTCAGCTACCCGAGCCGCCGCAGCGGGTGCTCGAGGTGGGCTGTGGTCGCGAGGGCGGTATCGCTCCGGGCCTCGCAGCCGCGGGTTATGACGTGCTCGCGATCGACCCTCACGCCCCGGAGGGGCCGCTCTACCGGCAGACCACCTTGGAGAAGTTGGGCGATCCGGGCCCGTTTGCCGCAGTCGTCGCCGGCCGCGTCCTGCATCACGTCGACCCTTTGCCTGCGGCGCTCGACAAGCTCACCGCGCTTGCGCCGAAGCTCATCCTCGACGAGTTCGCGTGGAATCACATGGACGAGCCCACCATCGAGTGGTACGAGTCGCAGCATCGAGTGCTCGTTGCCGCCGGACGCGAGCCCAAAGGACCGCCCGATCTGTCGGAGTGGAGAACACGCCATTCCGACCTCCATCCCTACGAGACGCTGCGAGCCGAGATCGACGCGCGCTACGACGAGGGACACTTCGAGTGGCGCCCCTACTTCTATCGCTGGCTCGACGGGCCTGCCACTGAGTCGCTCGAGGCCGGTCTCATCAACGCCGGTGCGATCCGCCCAATCGGGTTCCGCTACGCCGGCGTCAGGAGAGATACAGAACGCTCACCGGCCGACTCCCTGTAGTCGGGGCCGAGCCTCTTTTCGAGAACGCGCGTCAGTTCGCCACTGGCAGCGAGCTCCTCGGTGATGTCGGCGCCGCCGATCAACTCTCCTTTGACGAAGATTTGCGGGATCGTGGGCCAGCCGGAGAGCTCGGACAGCTCCTGACGGATCGCCGGGTCCGCAAGCACGTCGATGCCTGTGACCGGCGCGCCGGCTTCGCGGAGAGCCCGCAGGGCGCGGTCGGAGTTGCCGCACATGACGAACTGCGGCGTTCCTTTCATGAATACGGCGACGGGCTCGTTCTGGATGACGTCCTGGATTCGCTGGCGCAACTCGCTCATTCGCTTCCTTTCGTCTTGATTCGCAGTTCGTGAATGGTGCCGTCCCGTAGCGGCTCGGCCAGCGCCTCGTTCACGAGGCGGTGCTGGTCGAGCAGGGACACTCCTGTGAAGCTCGGGCTCGAGACCGTCACCTGAAAGTGGTCACCGCTGCCGGTGCGGTCTTCGACGCTCAACTCGGTCGCGTCCGGAAATGCGTCCTCGAGGAGGGATTGAAGACTCGACACAGCTCCCATGCTAGCCACGCTAGCTAGGCACGCTGGTGCGCCAGGTAGTCGAGAAGGTCGGAGCGAGTCAGGACGCCGATCGGCTTCCCCTTGCTCGCGATGACGAGGGCGTTCGTGCGTCCTGTCAGGGTCGCGAACACCTCGTCGAGCGTGACCTCGCTCTCGACCGCGGCGAGGGGAGGCTGCATCGCAGTGGCCACGTCCTCGTGGAGCGCGTCGGGATTCTTGAACACCCGGTCGAGCAGATCGCGATCCTGGAGCGACCCGATCACGTCGGCCAGAGACTGGACGTCTCCGTCCCGCACGACCGGAAGCTGCGAGATCGAGTAACGCTGCATGACGTCGATCGCCTCCCCGACCTTCTGGTGTGCTGCAATCGTGATCAGCGCCGGCACGTCGATCTCCTCGAGGCGCTTAGACCGCAGAAGCTGCGAGACCGTTGGAGCCGGAGCACGCCGCTCCACGAACCCGTGCTCGAGCATCCAGTTGTCGTCGTAGAACTTCGACATGTAGGAACGGCCGGAGTCGGGGATCATCGTCAGGATCTTCGCGTCGGGCCCGAAGCGCTTCGCGATCTCGAGCGCGGCCCAGACGGTCGTTCCCCCGGAGCCGCCGACCAGCAGTCCCTCTTCGCGAGCGAGCCGGCGGGCAGTCAGGAAGGAATCGCGGTCGGACACCCGCACCCACTCGTCGACGACTTCGGGATCCATCGTTTTCGGCCACGTGTCCTTGCCGATTCCCTCGACGAGATACGGGTGGACGTCGCGCTCCTCCTGCGCGGTGTAAACCGATCCCTCAGGATCGGCGCCGACGATGAGGACCTCTGGCCTGTGCTCCTTGAAATAGCGGCCGACGCCGGAGATCGTCCCGCCGGTACCGACTGAGATGACGATGGCCTCGACCTCGCCGCCGGTCTGTTCGAAGATCTCGGGGCCGGTGTGGAGATAGTGCGCCTCCGGGTTCGACATGTTCGAGTACTGGTCCGGCTTGAAGCCGCCTGGGATCTCTTCCGCCAGGCGGTCCGAGACGGAGTAGTACGACTCCGGCGATTCGGGCGGGACCGCGGTCGGGCAGATGACGACCTCGGCGCCGTAGGCGCGGAGCATCGAGATCTTCTCCTGGCTCATCTTGTCGGGCATGACGAAGATGCAGCGATAGCCCTTTTTCGCCGCCGCGATCGCGAGACCTACACCAGTGTTGCCGGAGGTCGGCTCGACGATCGTGCCCCCTGGTCTGAGCTTTCCTTCCGCTTCGGCCTTCTCGATCATGGCCAGGCCGATCCGGTCCTTCACCGACCCACCAGGGTTGACGTACTCCAGCTTGGCCAGGAGCTGCGGGTCGACATTGCGACCAAGCGAGTCGAGGCGGACGATCGGCGTGTTGCCGACGAGCTCGAGGACGGTGGGGTAGATGCGCGCCATCGGCGAGAAGCGTACTTCCAGGAGGGGGACGGGGCCTCGGGAATTACCGTTCCAGCCGTCCCGTTCGTTCTGGCAGCGACGAAGGGAGTGGAGAAATGAAGATTGCGGTGATCGGGAGGGGAAACGTCGGCGGCGGGCTTGCAGATCTTTGGGAGGAGGCCGGCCACGAGGTGACGCGGATCGGGAAGGAGGGCGGAGACGTCTCGGAAGTGGACGCCGTGCTGGTTGCAGTGCCGGGCGATGCGATTGAAGCCGCACTCGACAACGTGCAAGGGCTTCAAGGCAAGACCGCCATCGATGCAACCAATCTCTTCGGCGCCGATCGTCCCACCGGCTTCCAGTCGAATGCGGAGTACGTGAAGTCGAGGACGAACGGCCCGACGGCGAAATCGTTCAACATGAATTTCGCCAACCAATACGGCGAGCTCCGCAATGCGCGGTCGAAGCCGGGCAACATCTGGACCGGTGACGAGGAAGCCCGCGAGGTCGTCGAGCAGCTCAATCGCGACGCGGGCTACGAGCCGCTCCACGGCGGGTCGTTGGAGAACGCTCGCGTGCAAGAGGACTTTCTGCCCCTGTATGTCAGCATCTCCAAACAGGTCGGGCCGTGCGTCTACCGGATGGCGCCCCCGGCAGAGCTCTAGGGCCCGGCTGCCGGAACGCCTGGGCAATAGTTACCGGTCACGGCGTGCAGTTCCGCAGCGGAACCCACACGCTCACGTTGCCATGCCTCCCGCCGCTGACCCAGTAGTGGTCTGCGAGCGCCGCTTCGTCGATGCAGGCGTCGACGAGGTCCCCGGTCGCGTTCGCGACACCCGCGAAGATCGACAGGTGGCTCCCATCCGGGAGCGTGATCTTGAGCTCCGTCCCGTCGAGGCCGATTTGCACGCCACACGTCTCGTTGGCGGGCGCGCAGTGCGTCGCCTCGATCAGCTTTCCCGCGTCGGACGTACCCTCGGAACAGCCGACGAGGGCGAGCACGGTCATCACAAGCACTAACGCCCTCCACATGTCCCCTCCCTCAGGAGCTACATGGGCAGGATCTCAGGATCGAGAGGCCGCGTCGAGGTCAAGTCCTGCCCTCGTGCCACTCGAAGAGCTCTAGCCCAGTTGCCAGAACTCGCCTGTCAGGCCAAGACTGCGGAGAATCGACTGGTTCTGTTCCAACGTGTGCGGTCGCCAGTCCGGGTCGAGCCGATCGGCGTACCAGGCATGAGCGAGCGCGCAAACCGTGTCGACGCTCGTGGTCGCGCCGGGCTCACGGCCTGCCAGCCAGCGTTCCAGGTGCTCCTCCGACCGGAAGAGATTCATCGTCGTTCAGGTGAAGACGATGTCATCCCACCAGTGGCGCGCCGGCACAAGCACGTGGAAGAGGCAGTTGTGCTGCACGGGTCTTTGATCCCTTACGTCGATGGCGAGCGACTCGCCGCAGTCGGCGCAAGAGGTCTCGATGCGACCGTCGCTGTGCAGGGCAGCGCAGATCGCGAACGAGTCCCAGGCGCAGTTCGAGTACCACGTGCGCCCGCCGGCGTCGACACGCCACGCGCTCGGCACGCACGAAAAGGGGTTGAGCATCCTAATCTCGAGCACGTCACCCTCCAGGACGAGGGCGTGCGCATCGTGGAGGCGGCGCAGGGCAGCGCCGGCAGCCTCCCGAGAGAGCTCGAACTCTCGCGCTACATCCGGGGCGTGCGGGGCCCGGCCTGACTCGACGAAGCGGCGATAGAGGAAGTTCCGGATCCGGACATCGAGCTCGTGCATCAATGCCGGAAGTGGCGGCGGCCCGTGAGGACCATCGTTCCGCCCGCGGCTTGCACCGCCTCGACGACCTCGTTGTCTCGCCTCGACCCGCCCGGCTGGATGATCCCCGTTACGCCGGCATCCAGTGCAGCCTGCGGGCCGTCGGGGAAAGGGAAGAACGCGTCGGAGGCAAGCACCGCGCCGCGCAGATCGTGACCATGCTCCAGCGCCTTGTCGAGTGCGATCCTCACTGCGTCGACGCGGCTCGTCTGACCGGCGCCGATGCCGATCGTTGCGAGGTCCTTTGCAAGGACGATCGCATTCGAGCTCACGTGCTTGCACACCCGCCAGGCGAAGACCAGGTCGCCCCAGCAACCTTCGTCCGGGTCTCCGCAAGCGACCTCCATCGACTCGCGATCGTCCACGTCCCAGTCGCGATCTTGAACGAGCAGGCCCCCGAGCACGCGCTTGAAGTCGCGCTCGCCTCGTGGGAAGCCGCGCCGCTCGCGATCGCGCAGGATCCGGATCGCCTCCTTGCGCTGCAGCGCCTCCAGCGCCCGTGCGTCGTAGTCCGGGGCGAACAGCACGTCGATGAACCGCTCGGCGAGTGCTTCGCCGAGTCCGGCAGTGACCTTCCTGTTGACTGCGCAGACCATTCCGAAGGCGGAGACCGGATCGGACGCCAGCGCGCGCTCGTAGGCCTCTTCCACCGTGCCCGCGACCGCGACGCCGCAGGGATTCGCGTGCTTGATGATCGCGCAGGCCGGTAGCGCGAACTCGCGCAGCAGCAGGCGCGCGGCCGAGAGGTCGAACAGGTTGATCAGCGAGAGCTCCTTCCCGTGCAGGTGCTCGACTCGTGAGAGGAGATGGACGCGTGCGCCCTGCTCTGTGTAGTACGCGCCTCGCTGGTGCGGGTTCTCGCCGTAGCGAAGGTCGGTCACCTTGGTGAAGGCGGCGACGAGAGTCTCCGGAAATGCCTCGATATCGGCGAACCAGCGTGCAATCGCAGCCTCATATGCGGCGGTCGTCGCGAAGGTCTCCGCCGCCAGCGTCCGTCGTGTCTCGAGCGAGAGGTCGCCCTTCTCCTGCAACTCGGACAGGATCGACGCGTACCGCTCAGGCCGACACACCGGGGCGACGTGCGCAAAGTTCTTCGCGGCGCCGCGCAGCATCGACGGTCCGCCGATGTCGATCATCTCGACCGCATCCTCTTCGCGCACGCCGTAACGGTCGGCTACCTCGCCGAACGGATAGAGGTTGACGCAGACGAGGTCGAACGGCTGGATCTCGTGGTCGTCGAGTGTGGTGACGTCGTCCGCGCGATCGCGACGCGCGAGGATCGCGGCGTGGATGGTCGGATGGAGCGTCTTCACCCGGCCGCCGAGCATCTCTGCGACTCCTGTGAGCTCCTCGACCCGTTCGACGTCGAGCCCGACCTCCTGCTCGAGAAAATCTGCGGTGCCGCCGCTTGCGACCAGTTGGAAGCGGAGGTCTGCCAGGCCCCGCGCGAACTCCTCCAGGCCGGTCTTGTCGTAGACGGAGATCAGCGCGCGCAAAGCTCTCTCACCACCTCCGGGAGGATTCGGTATTCGACGGCGTGGATCCGTTCTACCAGGGTCGCGCGCGGTTCGACGGCGACCGGCTCTTGACGGATGACCGCGCCGGTGTCGAGACCCTCGTCCACGTAGTGGATGGTGACGCCGGTCATGTCGACCCCGGCGGTGAGTGCGTCCGCGATCGCTTGCGCCCCCGGGAACTGCGGTAGCAGCGACGGATGGACGTTGACGATCCGATCACGAAAGCGATCGAGAAACACCTGCGTGAGCAGGTGCATGTAACCGGCCAGCACCACGAAGTCGACGCCGCGCAGCTGCAGCCAGTCGGCCAGCTCACGATCTCTTGCCGCCCGGTCGGAATAGCCGTCTACCTCGAAGACGCGGGTCGGGATTCCCGCTGCGTCCGCGCGCGCGAGCGCGCCGGCGTCGGCGCGGTTGGATGCGACCGCCGTGATCGGCAGTCCCGCGTCGATCAGCGCCTGCAGGTTCGTTCCCTCGCCCGAGACGAGCACGCCGATCATGCGAGGTAGCCGATCACGAGCGCGTCTGCCGGCGCTTCCGGCACGACGGCGCACATCCCGATGCCGACATTGAAGACGCGGCGAAGCTCGTCCTCCTCGACTCCCTGTTCGGCGAGCCAGCTGAAGACGGGCGGGCGGTCCCACGAGTCCCAGTCGATCTGCGCCTCGAGCCCCTCCGGCAACACGCGCGAGAGGTTTCCGATGAGGCCGCCGCCGGTTACGTGCGCGAGCGCGCGCACATCGGCTCGTTCCCGCAGACTGAGGATCTCATCGAGGTAGAGCGTGTGCGGCGCCAGTAGCAGGTCGCTGTCGAAGTCGCCGTCGCCGACGAGCGAACGTACGAGCGAGAAGCCGTTCGTGTGCAGTCCGCTGGAGGGAAAGCCGATGACCGTGTCGCCGGGCTCGCAACGGGAGCCGTCGATCACGCGATCGCGCTCCACGAGTCCGACGCATGTTCCGGCGAAGTCGAGCTCCGACTCCTGGTAGATCCCCGGCAGCTCGGCTGTCTCCCCTCCGATGAGCACGCAGCCGGCCGCGAGGCAGATCTCGGCGGCCCCTTCGACGAGCTCGACGATCTGGGCCTGGTCGATGCGGTTCGCGGCGACGTAGTCGAGCAGGAAGAGAGGGAGCGCGCCCGTGCAGAGCACGTCGTTGATGCAGTGGGCTGCGAGATCCATCCCGGCCCAGCGCAGGCGGCCGGCGCGCCGCGCGAGCATCAGCTTCGAGCCGACGCTGTCCATCGAGGCCGCGAGGAGCCGTCGGTCGTCGAGCGGATAGAGCCCTGCGAAGCCGCCGAAAGCACGAGCGCCCGTGGACTCCGCAGCAGTCCGCAGGCGCTCGACGATCGACTCGGCCGTGGCGAGCGAGACGCCGGCCCCCTGATAGGTCTTCGGCTTGCTCCTCAGGGGACCAAGTCTAGAGCCGCGACCGGCGTCAGCCTCCGATGTCGACGTGTTGGCTCGCAGTGGGAGATCCCACTGTGAGGTCTCCGCCCTCCACTCCGTTCAGCACAAAGGCGTTGTTCTCGACGGTCGCGCGACGGCCATTGGCTTCTGCATATGTGTGACCGTCCCCGACGAGCCCCACGACGAGCCGGGACCCATCCTCCTGGCTGTCCGCCATGTAGATGCTGCCCGTTCGCAGGACGCTCCGATCCGCACAGGCCCCTCCTGCTGTCTGCGCCACCGAGTCCACCTCGACGAGGCACAGCATCCCGCCCTTGCCCGGTACGGCATAGAGCTTTAGGGAGCTCTGTTCCCGGAGCAATCGCGAGCCACCACCGTTCGGAGTCGCGAAGTTCCGTTCGGCGAAGGGGTAGTCGAGGACGCTTTGAGGCAACCCATCCGCACTGCGAGCCGCGTGAGCGAGTGCCGACACCGAGCCCGTGCCGATCACCACCTTGTCGCTGCTCCCGAGGCCAAGCTGCGTGAGCAAACCGGCGGTCGTCGCTGCCACCAGTACGGCTACTCCGAATTGAAGGCGTCGGTTTCTCACGGCTACCACTGGTCCTTGCAGTCGTAAACGAAATGCGTGCTGCCGTCACGGTTCGAGCAAAACGAGTACGTGTAGTAGTAACCCGGGTGCGCGTTGAAACAGTTGCCGACGCACCACTTGTCGAAATGGCGGTAGCCGGACGGTGTGACCTCCCACACCTCGCTCCTCCAGCCTGCGTTCGGCCCGAAGTAGAGCTCGTTGTAGACGTGGTTGTGAGCCGTCGAGCGGTCGTAGCCCTGGGCGTTCGGGGCCATGTTCTGCTGCCACCAGTAGATGTAGTACTGCGCGCCCGCAGTGGACGCGAACGTGAGGGCGAGCAACACGACCACGGCTACCGTGGCTGCCCACCGTCTTCGGAATTTCGGTCGCACTTGCACCGTCCTTGTCGAGGTTTCCAAGCTCGAGCAAGCATCCGGCGAACGAAGCGTCCCGTCAATTCGCTCTTTTGGACGGTGTCGCGTGTAGCGACGGCTCAGACGAACAGCTCTGCGTGCAGCTGTGGACGGCCTTGCGGCCCATCGGGAAGGAAGCGCACGACTGTCGCTCCGATCGTCACCGTATCGCTCGTGTACGGCGCCTCGAGGAGCTCGCCGAGTGCCGCCGACTTCAGCTCCGGATCATCTGCGCGTAGCTGCAACTCCGCGAGCTTGAGGTCTGAACCGCCTGCGAGGAAATCGTCGAGCCACTCGCGCGGCGGATGCAGCTCGAGCCGATAGCCCGCGTTCGTCGTCACGAACGTACGCCGGCCGCCGTGCTCCTGGATGCGCAGCTCACGGAGCTCGGCGCGCGCCAGCGTGGCGACGAAATCGTCGTCGTCGAGCGCGAAGCCGAGGTGATCCAGTCGCGGCAGCTCCCATTGGCCCGGCTGCACGACGACGTTCACGGCGCCTCGCTCGAGCTCGGACAGCCGAAGCTTGAACCCGATCTGGTCGAGCTCGTCCCAGCCGTGCCCCGACTCGAACGACGTCGCGTCCTCCTCGATCCGGCCGTGCCTCGCGACCAGGCTGAAACCGAGCTTGCCGAGGTAGCGCGCCTCGACCTCCCGAACCTTGCTCGTCACCAGGTGGTAGTGGAAGAGCTGCACGAAGGCAGACTAGAGCCGTGCTGGCCCATCTGCCCGTCGATACCGGCTGGACTTTCGATCCCCTTCAGGTGGTACCCACGGTCCTGCTGGCGGTCCTGTATGCACGCCGGGTACGGACGTTGCGCGCCCGCGGGACCGCGGTTCCGGGCTGGCGGATCGCGCTCTTCTCGACCGGGATCGCGCTTCTCCTCGTCGCGCTCGTCAGCCCGCTGCACGCGCTCGGCGAGCAGCTCTTCAGCTTCCACATGCTTCAGCACGTCCTGCTTGGGGACCTGGCGCCCCTTGCGCTTCTCGCGGGGCTCACCGGGCCGATCCTGCGGCCGGCACTTGCCTTCATGCATCGCCTGCGCTTCCTCGCTCATCCTTTCGTTGCTTTGCCGCTGTGGGCTGTGAACCTCTATGCCTGGCATCTCCCGTACCTCTACGACGCGGCCGTCCGGCACGACTCCGTGCATGCAATCGAGCATCTCTGCTTCTTCACCGGCGGCGTGATCATGTGGCTCCCCGTCCTGGAGACGCTGCCCGCACCGGAATGGTTCGGGACTGGTGCGAAGCTCGGGTACATCGCCGTCGTGCGCGTCGTCGAGACAGTGCTCGGGAACGTCTTCTTCTGGGCGGGCGCGACCTTCTATGCCGTGTACGAGCATTCCGAGAGGCTGTGGGGGCTGTCGCCGCTCGAGGATCAGGGCCTTGCCGGTGCGGTGATGATGATCGAAGGCTCGATCGTGACGCTGGTCGCGCTCGCCTGGCTCTTCTTGCGGATGGCGGGTGAAGGCGAGCTCAGGCAGCGACTGCTCGAGCGTGGCCTCGATCCCAGGACGGTGCGCCGCGCGGTGCGGTATGGACGCGCCAAGGAACTCGGCCCGCCGCGCTGAAACCAGAAAGCACCCGTGCGCTCCACCGGCGTTCATCATGTCGACCTCGTCGTCTCCTCGATCGAGCGCAGCCTGCCCTTTTACACCGGTCTGCTCGGGCCGCTCGGCTACTACCGCGTCAGCGAGGTCGAGGGCGAACGCGGTGAGACGATCTGGTACATCGGCGGTCCAGGGACAGGGATCGGCCTTCGCAAGGCGCAGTCCGAGTCGGAGCCGTACGACCGCTATCGCGTCGGGCTTCATCACCTCGCGTTCGAGGCGGATTCGCGCGAGCAGGTCGACAACCGGGCTGCCTGGGCTCGCATGCAGGGCGTCGAGATCGAGAACGATCCGCAGGAGTACACGTACATCCCGGGCTACTACGCAGCATTCTTTTACGATCCCGACGGTCTGAAGCTCGAGATCGTCCACGTACCAGGCCTCGTTGCGGCCTGAGGAAAGGAGCGAGATGTCGACGACTCCTCCGGAGCAGCCCACGACTCCCCAGCAGCGGGGAGGCGGGTATGGAAGCCCGGGGCCCAATGTCAACTTCAACCTCTCGGCGCTCATGCCCACGCCCGGGAACGCAGAGCTCGCCGTCTATTTCGTCGCGACACTCATCGTCACGATCGTCGCGCTCGCGGACGATGGCGTGAACGCGCCCACATGGGTCGACTTCTTCAAGTGGGCGACGGGGGCTTACTTGATCTCGCGTGGCATCGCCAAAGCGAGCCGCGTCCTCGAGCGCTAACTACACACAGGCTCGACCTGGCATCGTCTTGACGACGCCGCAGAGAGGATGCGCGGGCTTTGCCCGCGCATCCGTATCGACGGTCCTACCCTCGCACCTTCTCCAGGGTTTCGAATTGCAGCTTCGCCGCTTCGCGCGGGATTGCCGTCGGGTAGTCCCGCGTGAGGCAGGCGCGGCAGAACTGTGACTCCGGGCGTCGCGTCGATGCCTGCAAGCCTTCGAGCGAGATGTAGGCCAGGGACGTCGCGCCGATGTATTCCCTCACTTCGTCGACTGTCTTGTTCGCGGCGATCAGCTCGTCCGGGTCGGCAAAGTCGATTCCGTAGTAACACTGCGAGATCACCGGCGGCGACGAGATTCGCGCGTGCACCTCGGCTGCTCCGGCGTCGAAGAGCATCTGGACGATCTGCCGCGTCGTGTTCCCCCGGACGATCGAATCGTCCACGATGACGACGCGCTTGCCTGCCACCTCGGCGAGGGGATTGAACTTCAGCTTGACTCCCTGCTCTCGGAGGCCCTGGTCCGGCTGGATGAAGGTGCGGCCGACATAGCGGTTCTTGATCAGCCCTTCGCTGAAGGGGATGTTCGATGCGCGCGAGAACCCGATCGCCGCGGGAGTTCCCGAGTCCGGGATCGGCAGGACAAGATCCGCCTCGGCGGGCGACTCCTCGGCGAGACGCTCGCCCATCCGCACGCGCGCTGCATGCACCTCGATGCCTTGCAACCGTGAGTCGGGCCGCGCCAGGTAGAAGAACTCGAAGATGCAGAGCGCGCCGCCTTTGTCCTGCGGCAGGACCTGGTGCGCCTCGACTCGCTCGTCGATCACCATCAGCTCGCCGGGGCGGATCTCCCGCTCCAGCTCGGCGCCGACGAGGTCGAGCGCGCATGTCTCCGAGGCGACCACCCAGTCGCGGTCAAGGCGGCCGAGGCAGAGCGGGCGCATCCCGCGCGGGTCGCGGAAGGCGATCAGCTTTCCCTCGGAGAGCGCAACGACGGAATACGCGCCGTCCAGCTTGCGCATGGCGTTCGCAACGGCGTGGGCGAGCGGGGCGGGATCGTTGGCGATGAGGGCTGCGATCACCTCGGTGTCCGCCGTCGTCGCGGGACGGTGGCCCAGTTCGCCGAGCTCTTCTCGGAGCTCGGCAGCGTTCGTGACGTTGCCGTTGTGACCGAGGGCGATCGTGCGCGCGCTGCCGTGCTGCACGAGCGGCTGCGCGTTCCACCATTGCGACGATCCTGTCGTCGAATAGCGGGTATGCCCGATCGCAAGATCGCCACGCAGTCCCCGCAGCTTCTGCTCGTCGAAGACCTGCGTCACCAGTCCCATGTCGCGCAAGGCGGTGAGCCTGCCTTCGTCGGAGACGGCGATCCCGGCCGACTCCTGACCGCGATGCTGGAGCGCGAACAGGCCGAAGTAGGTGAGCCGCGCCACGTCACGCTCAGGCGACCGGACCCCGAACAGGCCGCACATCTAACGGATCACCTGACCACGCCGATTTGCTGCAGCCCTTTGGAGCCGAGCCGCTCTACGTCGTCAGGGGCGCACGCGAGCACGATCTGGCCGCCGGGCGCCGCCTCGAGGAGTTCGACATCGGCGCCGAGCCCAGAATGCCACTCGGCTTCGCGCAGCGCCTCGGCCAGGCCGCCGTCCGACACGTCGTGCGCGAGCGTCAGCACCGGGCCAGCCTTCCAGACGAAGCGGACGAGCGCCGCCTCGGCGGCGAGATCGAGTTCTCCTGGCGCCGTCGCGACGAGGACGATGTCGCCGCTCCGCCACGAACCTGGCAGCAAGCGAACGTCGGGCACGAGCCCGACGCAGCCCACGACCGGGGTGGGCGGGATCGAGCGGCCGTCGGTGTCGTTGTAGAGCGAGACGTTGCCCGAGACGACCGGAATGCCGAGAGCGTCGGCTGCTCGAGAGATGCCGTCGATCGCCTGCTCGAGCTCCCAGCCGATCGCAGGCTTCTCCGGGTTACCGAAGTTGAGGCAGTCGGTGAGCGCGAGCGGCTCGCCGCCGGCGCAGGCGACATTGCGCGCCGCGCCGAGCACGGCGAGCACGCCTGCGCGGAACGGGTCGCGCTCGCCCGGCGGCGGTCCCTGGAGCGACACGGCGAGCCCGCGCAGCGAGGGGCGGAGCCGCAGCACGGCGGCATCGAGCCCGGGGCGCCGCACCGTGCGCGACCCGACGAGCTGGTCGTATTGCTCATAGATCCATGCCTTCGGCGAACTGTTGTGCGCCGAAGGCTCGACGTCCTCGAGCATGTACGGCTCGCGTTGGACCTCGTAGCGAGGACACTCGTCTGTGAGCAACGCGGCAGGAATCGCGCCGACGGGCTCGTCCTCGAAGAAGGCGCGCAACTCACCCGTGTCGCTGACGTCGCCGATCGGCGTGCAGGCGAGCTCCCACTTCGCGCAGACACGTTGCACGGCCTCGAGCATCTGCGGCCGGACGACGGCAACCATCCGCTCCTGCGACTCCGAGATCATGATCTCCCACGGCTCCATCCCGGCTTCGCGCACGGGGACGCGGTCGAGGTGCACGTCGATTCCTGCGCCGTCACGCGCCATCTCCGCGAGCGACGATGCGAGGCCGGCGGCGCCGCAGTCCTGCAGGGACTCGACGAGGCCGCCTTCGACGAGCTCGAGCGACGCCTCGATCAGCTTCTTGCCTGTGAAGGGATCGCCGACCTGCACGGAGGGACGCTTGTCACCGATCTCCTCGCCCAGCTCCGCGCTAGCGAGCACCGATGCGCCGCCGATCCCGTCGCGGCCGGTCGTGGCCCCATAGAGGACGATATGCGCTCCGATTGCAGTCGCGCGCGCGCGGGTGAGACGGTCCGCGGGGAGCAGGCCGACGCACATCGCATTGACGAGACAGTTGTCGCGGTACGCCTCGTCGAAGACGGCTTCCCCGCCGACGGTCGCGACGCCGACGCTGTTGCCGTAGTGGCCGATGCCGGCGACTGCGCGGCTGAAGTGATGATCGGGCTCTGCGAAACGAAGACCGTCGAGGAGGGCGATCGGCCGCGCCCCCATGGCGACGATGTCGCGCAGGATCCCGCCGACGCCGGTCGCCGCTCCCTGGAACGGCTCGACCGCCGAGGGATGATTGTGCGACTCGACCTTGAAGGCGACCGCCTCGCCTTCGCCGAGATCGATCACGCCGGCGTTCTCACCGGGGCCCTGCAAGACGCGTTCGCCCTCGGAAGGAAACCGCCTCAGAAGGAGAGCCGAATGTTTGTAGCCGCAGTGCTCCGACCAGAGCAGCGAGAAGACCGCGAGCTCGAAGTCGTTGGGATCGCGGTAGAGCAATTCGCGGATGCGGTCCAGCTCCTCGTCGGTCAGCCCCAGCGCACGGTGGAGCGGCTGTTCCGGAGCGACCTGCGTCAAGGGCAGCAGTGTATCGAGGGCGGACGACAGGCTCCGGCTACGTTTCTTGTCCCGTGAGCCGTCGCCATCTCGTCATGCTGATCACGCTGGCGGCCATCTGGGGCGCCTCGTTCATGTTCATCAAGGTGGCGGTGGAGGAGTTGGCGCCGGGCGAGGTTGTGTTCGGACGCGTGCTCGTGGGCACGCTCGCGCTCTTGCCGGCGGTGCCGTTCATGATCGGCTGGCGGCGACTGTTGGCCGAGCTGCGGCGGTATGCCTGGCCGCTGCTCGTGCTCGCCCTCTTCAACGCCTCGATCCCGTTCTGGTTGCTCGCCTGGAGCGAAAAGCGACTCGATTCGGGTCTGGCGGCGGTGTTGCAGGCGTCGACGCCGCTCTTCACCGCCGTGCTCGCGTTCGGGTTCAGCCGCGACGACCGGATCGGCGGCGTCCGGCTGGTCGGCGTGGTCGTCGGATTCCTCGGCGTCGTGCTCCTTGTCGGTGCGCAGCCGAGCGGCGACGTGCTCTCCGCGCTCGCCGTCCTCCTGACTGCCTGTTGTTACGGGGCCGCGGCGCTCTACGCAGGCCGCCGTCTCGCGGGCGCGCCGCCGATCTTGACCTCGTTCGGGACGCTGGCGATCGCGACGCTGACGACGATCCCCTTCGGCATCGCCCAGTTGCCGAATCACATGCCGAGCTGGAAGGCAATCGCCTCCGTCATCGCGCTCGGCTCGCTCGGGCTATCGGTTGCGTACCTGCTGTACTTCGGGCTGATCGCCGGGGCTGGTGCTTCCTATGCCGTTCTGGTGACCTATCTCGTGCCGGCGCTGGCGCTCGGGTACGGTGCGGCGTTCCTCGACGAGCAGATCAGCGCTTCCGCGATCGGCGGGCTCGTGCTGATCCTTGCGGGCGTTGCGCTCGGAACGGGAA
Organism: Actinomycetota bacterium; assembly: GCA_039648845.1. GTDB lineage: Bacteria > Actinomycetota > Thermoleophilia > Gaiellales > Gaiellaceae > 3-1-20CM-4-69-9. The sequence continues at coordinate 18,458 of JBBWZE010000069.1, forward strand.
CGTTTCGTCTGCCACGCCGCACACCCATCGGCGAGTCGCCGTGATCTTCGTTCGCCGCGCCCGTCCAGACGACCTCGACTTTCTCGTCGACCTCGTGAGTCACCCGGACGTCCGGCCTTTCCTCGGCGGACGGGCGACACGGGACCATGACACGCTCGCCGCCGAGATCGAGCGGTCGCAGGCAGATCCGACGTCGTACGGCCGCTTCGTGATCGAGGTCGACGGTGCGCGGGCGGGGGTAATGGGCTTCGAGGTCGAGAACCGCCGTTCGCGAATCGCCCATCTCGAGCGGCTGGCCGTCCATCCGGACCATCGAGGGGGCCGCATCTCCGACGAGGCGGCCCGACTGTTGCAACGCCACCTCGTGCGGGAGCTCGGCTACCACCGGCTCCAACTCGAGATCTACGACTTCAACGAACGCGCGCAACGACATGCCGAGCGAGTCGGCTTCACCAAAGAGGGCGTCCGCCGCAAGGCGTACTGGCGTCACGGCGAGTGGCGGGACGGCGTCCTCTACGCGCTGATCCGGGATGATCTCGACGTATCCGACGCGATCGCGTTGCTTCACGACTACGTCATGGTCCACAACGAGTGCGTGCGAACCGGAGACTGGGAGCCGCTCGCGGACTGGTTCGCCGACGACGCCGAACTCGTGTTCGAGGGCGTCCCGGTCGGCCCGTTCGAAGGCGGCAACGAGATTGCGGCGGCCTACAGGGCCGAGCCGCCCGACGACGAGGTTGTGATCTTCGCTGTGGAGGAAGCGGAGGGCCGTCTGGTCGTGCGCTACGGCTGGCTGCGCGAGCCGGGAAAGGAGGCTGGGACAATGTTCGTCACGCCTCGCGCCGGCAAGATCGAACGGCTCGTCGTGACTTTCGACGATTAGCGCTCGGCTACAGAATGTGGGTTACCGCGAGCCCGGTCCCGAGACCAAGGACGGCACCGGCTCCATAGAACGCGGCTCCCCGGTGTGTGCGGGCGAAGCCGAGTCGGCGCGCGAGTCGGGGATCGACCACGCGCAAGACAAGCTCGAGGACGATCAGCGCAGCGGACGCAACCAGTACTGCGACGGTCGTTTCGTAGAGGGACGACGTCATTCTCCACGTCGCCCCTCCCGCAACGCCCAATCCAAGCCAGTAGAGGAGACCACGCGGCATCCGCCAGCGCGGGACTCGTGAGACGTGATTCGCGGGCTCCGGGCCGAGCGCCGCCTGGGCCGCCGTCGTTTGCAGTGCGACTTCGCGGACGGTCACCCGAGAAGCTGCCGCATGCACCGCAGGTGCGGACTTCGCGGGTGCATCCGCCGGCGGACGGTTCCTCTCGACTTCGGGCTCGGGAAGGAGCCAGGCATCGAGGAACTCGAGAGCCCGCAACAGCTCGGAGTGTTGCTTAGGCGACGGATCAGGCTGGTCGATCTCCACGGACAGCTTGTCTTCGGGCCGCTCGGCATTCGAGCCGTCAGCCTCGATCAGGCTGTCAGGCGTGCGGGCTCCCGGCTCCCGTCCTACCTGCACGCCAACGACCTGCGCTTCTGGATTGCCGTGAAGACGACCTTCGCAGTCGTGTCGTTCCGAAAGCGAACCACGAGAACTCTTTTATCACCCATGATTGTCCCGTACGATCCGCGGAGCGGCGGTGGAGCGAGGCACTGGATCACGTTGGCTCCGGACCGACGAAGCACGCCGCACGACACGTGTGTCCCTGCAACCTGCATCAGGTCGCCTACGTTGACGACGATCGGTGCCGCCGCATTCGTTGCGCGTGCCGCGCGGATGACGAGGGAACCGAACACCGTGAGTCCCAGCAGACAAGCGACCACTCCGACGATCAGGATTCTCCTGGAGCGCGTCATAGTCCAACCTCCTTATTCCTGCCTCCGTCACGCCCCATTGTTCCGCCGAAAGGTGTCGCGGATCGCGACCAGGACGAGGTTGAGTAGCACGAGGGCGGTCAGCATGACGATCTCCAACACCTGTGTCGCCGCGGAACCGAGGCGCCCGGGTCCCATCGTCCTCCGATCGGCCGGGGACTCCGCCCGTGAGCCGTGTGGCGAGGTGCTGCGGGTCATGGTCTGACCGGCCGTGTCCGAGGTAGAGCCCGATCCGACGGCCAGGGCCGCGTGCGCCATTCGCTCCACCGATCCGACTGCCATGCACGGGAGCAGACGGAACTGCCTCAGCGCGAGGCGAGTCGGGACGCCGCACCCTCCGGCTGCTTCGGCCCAGCGTGCGGCCGCCTGCAATGTCAGGCCCACGAGACCGGCGAGCCCGACGTAGCGCAGGTAGGTGGGATCGAGCGGCGGGAGGCTGAGGTGGACGCCTCCAGAGCCTGCCACCGACACTGCGGTCGCCGCGGTATCGTCGATTCCGGTTGCCAGCGCAGGTCCGGCGTGCGCACTGCCATCGACAGCAGGATGCGCCGACGCTGCGAGCGCGGAAGAAAGCTCGTGGGGCATCGAGCCGATTGCTTCGTTCCCCGCGCCGGCAGTTTCCATCCCGTCCGCGAGCGCCTGCGGTCCGGCTGGGGCGATTCCAGTGGTAGCTGCAGCCGCGTCGAACGGCTGGCCCGGATCGCCGAACCCGGTCAGCGGCGGCGTCGTGGCTGCCGCGTCAACCAGCGGTTGAGCCGCTCCCGTAACAACGCCGGCTCCTTCGGCGGTGGCATGCAGTGCGGGCTGGGTGGCGGCAGCGATGGTTTGTGCGACTGGGTCATCGGCCGTTGAGAGGGCTTGCA
>JBBWZE010000091.1:0-4549 GCA_039648845.1 Actinomycetota bacterium
CCGACCACACCGATCGGCATCCTGACGCTCATGTTGAACTTGTCTCGCAGCTCCGACGGCGTCGTCTGCCCGAAGAGGCGCCGGCCTTCGCCGGCCATGTAGAGGCTCATGTCGATCGCCTCCTGGACGTCTCCCCCGGCCTCCGCCTTCACCTTGCCCATCTCGTGGGACATGAGGTCGGTGAACTCCTCCTTCTCCTCCGTCAGGAGATTGGCGAACCGGTAGAGAATCTCGCCGCGCTTCGGCGCCGGCACGAGCCGCCAGTCTTCGAACGCCGCTTTCGCCGCAGCGACGGCGCGGTCGACGTCCTCGGCGGTAGAACGCGGGAACGTGCCGATCGTGTCGCCCGTCGCCGGGTTGACGCTCTCGAACGTCTCGCCGGAGTCCGAGTCACACCACTCGCCCCCGATGTAGTTCAGGAAGGTCTTCGTCCCCGTCAGCGCCACGGGGCGAGTCTACTCAGAGGGAGCGTCCGTCTCGGGGAAGGTGCCGGGGATCCGCGCCCGGCGCCGGTCCCGGATCTCGCGCTGCTCTCTGGCCCCGTCGGTGGGCTTCTTGCCGGCTCTGCGGTCCGGGCCCGTACGCCGGTCGATGATCACGGTGACATTCGGGTTGTCCTTGTAGTAGTCGACCATCTTGTCGAACAGCTCGTCGGCGAGCTCCGGCGGGATCACGCAATAGATCACGCTCTGATTGTAAGAGCGATGCTGGTCGACGCCAGAGGGCTCCGTAGATCTAGACCGGCGAGATGTCAGGAACCAGCCGACCGTCCTGCTCGATGCGGGCGTTCCAGTGCTGGTAGCCGACGTCGAGCTCGCTCATCTCGTGGCCACGCTCGGCAAGGCGAACCGGTTGCGCTGAGTCCGGGCTGACGCGGTACTGGTACCACGAAATGTCCCAGGCGACCGTTACGATCAGCTCGCCGCTCACCCCGGAGAGGGGCACGATGCTCGCGCGCGGCTCGCCGAGGCTCTTCGCGATGCCGCCGACCGTGCGGCGATAGTCGCTCGAGTTGAACGTGTCCGCAGCCTCGACCATCTGTTGCTCCGGGACCGAGAGCCGGCGGAGGATCGGCTCCGCCACGACGGGGTCGTCGGGCGGCTGGCGCCGGGGGTCGAACAGGGAGGCGATCCCTCGGCGACGCGGGCGCCGCTGATTCGGGACGGTCGGAGAGGTCGGGCTGCCTTCCTTGATCCAGCCGTAGTCCACCGCGGCGTCCTGACAGAGGGCGCAGACGTCGACGAACTCCTCACCGTCCGGCGAGAAGCGAACGGTCCGCTCGCCGGTCAGAAGCGACCGCTCGCAGACGGCGCAGATCCGCTTCGCGGACTGTCGGGCCAACTGGCGCATTCCGTGGACCCTAGCCCACGTCTCGCGGGCTGCAACTGCTACCGTCAAGCATTACATGTGTCTTTTACATATAGGTAAACCTTGAGGGCCCGCGGCGGCCGTGGCGCCCGCTGCCGGCGCATGGTTCGTCCCGGCCACTGGGGCGTCCGCGCCCGCGTGGAGCGTTTCAGCGAGCCCGCCCTGCTGCTGCTCCTGCGCGAGCGGCCGACGCACGGCTACGAGCTGCTCGAGGCGCTGCCGGAATTGACGGGCGAGACGCGCGTCGACATGGGGAACCTCTACCGCGTGTTGAGGGCGCTCGAGGAAGACCACCTCGTCACATCGCGCTGGGAGTCCGGCGAGCCCGGGCCTGCCAAGCGCACCTACGAGCTGACCGTGGAAGGCAGGCGCCTGCTCGATGAGTGGGCAGCCGCGCTCCAGGGCTCGCGCGAACGCATCGACACCTTCATCGATCGTTACGAGGGGAGGTGAACATGCACCACGCACGCAGACGACATCACCGCGGCCTCGGCCGCCGGTGGTACGAACGGGAGAACGTCCTCGAGCGGCTCGAGAACTATCAGCGCGACCTCGAGCAGGAGCTCGCGGACGTCTCCGACCTGATCACGCGACTGCACGCCGGCGAGCAGCCGGGCCAGGCACAGCCGCAGAGCGTCTAACGCGAAGACGCTGGTCTACGCCGCCGCCGAAAGTGCAGAGCGCTTTCGGCGGACTAGACCTTGGCCTCTTCCTTCTCTTTCTTGGTCTCTTCGATGATCTTCTGCGCGATGTGCGTCGGGACCTCCTCGTAGCGCAGGAAGTGCATGTGGTAATCGCCGCGTCCGCCGGTCATCGACGTGAGCGCCTGCGCGTACGTGAGGATTTCCGCCATCGGGACCTCGGCCTTGATGTTCGTCATGCCGCCTTGCGGCTCCATTCCCTGCAGCCGGCCGCGTCGTGAGTTGAGATCGCCGTTCACCGCGCCCACCGCCTCGTCCGGGGCCGTCACCTCGAGCTCCATGATCGGCTCGAGGAGAACGGGGTCGGCCTTCTCGTAGGCAGATTTGAACGCCATCGAGCCGGCGATCTTGAATGCCATCTCCGAGGAGTCGACGCTGTGGTACGAGCCATCGACGAGAAGGACGCGCAGCCCTTGAACGGGCGCACCGGCGAGCTCGCCGTGCAGCATCGCCTCCTGAACGCCCTTGTCGACGGCCGGGCGAAAGCTCTGCGGGATGACGCCGCCGACGATCTTGTCCACGAATTCATAGCCCTGGTGACCCTCGAGGGGCTCGAGCTGGATCACGCAATCGCCGAACTGGCCACGCCCCCCTGTCTGCTTCTTGTAGCGGCCCTGAGAGCGCGACTCCTTTCGGATCGTCTCCAGGTAGGGAACGCGCGGCTGGTGCAGCTCGACCTCGACGTTGAACCTGCTCTTCAGCCGGTCGACCGCCACCTCGACGTGCATTTGCGAGAGGCCGTTCAGCAACTGCTCACCGGTCTGCGGATCGCGCCGCATCTGGATCGTCGGATCCTCTTCGCCCAAACGCCGGAGCCCTGCCGCCATCTTCTCTTCGTCGCCCTTCGACTTCGGCGTGACGGCGAAGCTCATCACGGGCTCGGGGAAGCCGATCTCCGGGGTCTCGATCTCTCGCTCGGCATCGAGGAGCACGTCGCCGGTCTGCGTCTCCTTCAGCTTGGCGACCGCGCCGATGTCGCCCTCGCCGAATTCGGTCACCTGCACATGCTCCTTGCCTTCCAGCTGCATCAGCTGGCCGACGCGCTCCTTCGAGTGGGCACGTGAGTTCACGATCGTCGAGTCGCCCTTGAGCGTCCCGTTGAGCACGCGGAAGACGTTGATCCGGCCTGCGAACGGATCGGCGATCGTCTTGAAGACGAATGCCGCTGTTCCGTCTCCGTCGACCTTGATCGGCGCACCCTTTTTCGCCGGCGACGGGACGCCTTCCACGAGCAGGTCGAGCACGGCCGTCGTACCGAGATTCTTGGACGCAACGCCACAGGCAACAGGAAAGACCTCGCCACGCGTCACGGCATCCTTGAGCGCCTTCGCAACCTCCTCGGGCGAGAGCTCCTGTCCTTCGAGGTAGCGCTCCATCAGGCCTTCGTCGGTCTCGACCACGGCGTCGAGCAGCTTCTCCCTGTACTGCTCGACTTCGGCCTGCACCTCCGCGGGGATGTCGACCGGGCCGCTTTCGCGCTGACCTTCGGGATCCATGTATGCCTGCATGTGCAGCAGATCGACGATTCCCTTGAGCTCGTGCTCGGCGCCGATCGGAATGTGCACCGCAACGCACTTGTCGGAGAGTTGCGACCGCAGAGACTCGAGCACGCGATAGAAGTCGGCGCGTTCGCGGTCGAGCATGTTGACGACGATGACCCGCGAAAGACCGGCCGCGTGGGCGCGTTGCCAGTGCCGCATGGTCTGGACCTCGACACCCATCACCGCGCTCACCGTGAAGAGGGCGCCCTCGACGACGCGCAGCGCGGCGATGGCGTCGCCCTGGAAGCCCGCGTCGCCCGGGGTGTCGATCAGGTTGATCTTCCGGCCCTGCCATTCGACGTTGCAGATCGACGCCGAGAGGGACATCTGGCGACGCTGCTCGTCGTCGTCCCAGTCGCTCACCGTCGAGCCGGACTCGACCGTGCCGAGCCGGTTGGTGGCGCCGGCCTGGAACAGGAGTGCTTCTACGAGCGACGTCTTACCCGTGCCGCGATGCCCGACGACGGCGACGTTGCGGATCTTCCCCGGCTCGAGTGTCATTCACCACTCCCTCTCTGCGACGCGGCTTGAGCGCCGCATCGTATCGCGGTGGCTCGTCCGGCTCGCGTCGTGGATGCCTGGGGCGACAACACCAAGCGATGCAAGGACGCAGGGAGCGCGCGGGCTGGAAGCCCGGGCGCTCCCGAGGACGGGGCAGCGCGCCGCGTGGTGGCGCGTCAGGCGCCGCGTAAGTGGGCCGGGCGAGCCACCACTAATGCTCGAGAGAGGCTCGGGTGGTGGCGCCCGAGAGGCGGGCCTTGAGGCGCAGCACGGCCTTCGTGTGGAGCTGGGAGACCCGGGACTCGGTGACACCCAGGACCTCCCCGATCTCGCGCAGGGTGAGCTCCTCGTAGTAGTAGAGGGTGACGACGAGCTTCTCGCGCTCGGGCAGCCGTGCGATGGCCTCGCCGATCGCCTCCTTCATCTCGGTCTGCGAGA